>NZ_JBIPNG010000204.1:0-11000 GCF_044373815.1 Prosthecobacter sp.
GCTCCGCCTGCGCCGCCGCAAACTCCGCCAGCGAAGCCACGATGTTCACCGAATCATTCGCCATCTCAAAGATGCTCAGCGCATCCTCCACCTCCGCCTTCTCACGGCGTGCTCGTGCACGATGGTCAAAAATATCCTGCGCCTCCTGGCTCCACTTCAGGCGGTTCGCCCGCCATTGAACAAGCCCCGCATCATAGCCCGCCTTCTGCGTCCGCGCCCACTGCACCAGCCGCACCGCGCGCGTGCCACCATCCGCCGCCAGCGCATCCTCCAGCGGCGTCTTCTTCCGCTTGCGCACCAGCGCCGCCTTCGCACGCAGCGCCGCCAGGATGTCAGCAGCAGAACCCCGCGCAGGCGAGGAACCAGGGGCCGCAGAAGAGCCAGCGGCAGAGGGAGGAGAGGGGAGCAGAGGCATGCGAAGAAAAAGGAAAAATCGAGGTCCAAAAAATCATTTTGAATTCCCCCTCCGAGTTCTCCACTCCGTCAGGCTGTCTGTTAACAATCCTTGGTCCCAGATTTCAAACCGCAAGAGAAAATGTTTTTCACCTTCGAAAAAAGTTTCGGCACCATCCTTGCCGCTCCATTTCTTCTTCATCATTTGATATCTTCAGGCTCCGCGAAATCCCGCTTCGGCGCTTGCTCCCAGCATCTGAAGACAAAAAATCTTGAACACACTTTCTGTGTGGACGAGAAGTGACCTATTGTTAAATACTGCTTGATATTTAGGATTGTTTAAGAATTGTTCTTTCGAAAGCCAGATTCAGATCGCCATGCCATTAACCCTTCAAGACTTGATTGCCGACCCGAGTAAAATCGAGGCGCTTCGGCCACCAGTCGAAAAGTGCTCGGTGTGTGGAAAGAAGCTTCAGGAGACCATCACCGGAAAGCACTACACACGGGATGGCGTCATGTGCAGTGACCACTACTACCAGAAGCTCGGCGAAGGTGTCGAAGGGCATCCCATTGCTGCAGGTGGAGCACGGCGTGGCTGACAGCCCGCTGCTGGAGTGACTCACACCACGCTTGGAGATTCGCGCCTCGCATGACCACCACCTTTCTATCTGACGAGACCATCCACGCCTATCTGAGCGACCTCGTTCTCCGGCTCGATGCCATGGCGCACCCGCCGGATGTTATCTGTGCAGTCACCGAGTCCGGTGTCGAGCTTCTGACCAGCCTCATCCGCGTCATCGCCCAGCTCCAGCCCAAAGGCCTCGCCAATCCCGCCTTCGCTTCCTTTGGCAAAGGGGAGCACGACCAGATCATTCTTCACCAGTTCGCAGAGTCAGAGATCCGGGGCAAATGCTGCCTCCTCATCGACAGCGCCGTGCATACCGGCCGCCTCATGAACCGCTGCCGGCGCAAGCTCCTCGACCTCGGCGCAGCCGAGATCCTGTCCTACGCGCTCGTCACCAAGCGCGGCAGCCAGCACATCGCCACCTTCTGGGGGCTCATGATCGCAGAAGTGGACCGCGCCCTGTTCTCCATGCGGCAGATCCCCAACAACCGCCTAGCCAGCAGCGACGAGCACTCACAGCAGCCCGTCACCCTCACCTTGTTGGATGAAGACAGCCTCGCCCTCTCACCTGTGGTCACCGGCGTCGCCTCCATGGACCGCATCACCTGGAGCGACCGCCTCTACGATGTCAAAGCCTCCGCCACAGAGCAGTTCACCCGCACCTACCTCATGCACAAAGGCGCGGTCGCCATCGGCTATCTCACCGTCCACATGGAGCCCGGTCGCAAAAGCCTCGTCATAGATGAAGTCGCGCTCGACACCGTCTGGCATGGCAAAAAGCTCGGCGGCATCTTCCTCCGCTTTGCCTGCACCCTCGCCCGCCATCACGACTGCAAAAAGGTGAAGCTCAACGCCATCGCCAACCGAGTGAATTTTTACGAAGACTACGGCTTCAAAAAATCCCCCGGCCGCGATCCCCTGACCCTGGACCAGGAGACCTACCACCCCATGGAAAAGTCCATCCTCCACGAGCCCGAAGACGGCTACGATCCTGAGGTTTGAGGCTCCATTTTTCGGAAGTATTGCGGGCATTCCTGCCCGCCTCGGCTCCTGTCTCTTCGTATGTTTCGTCCTTCGCTGTCTTGCTACAAGAGAATGGGTTAGCCCGTTCCGGCTTGGCATTCCATAAAGCTAAAAACCAAGGCCGCCTGTAATCGTTGTATAGCCCTCCATAAACTAATCAGCCATGCCCGCACCTATGTATCCATCCCGTCCTGATATGACTGCCCCCGACAACTCCGACGACTTTCTCGTCGCCGAATATAACCGTCTGTCGGCAGAGATCGCCGAATTGAACAAGGAGTCTTCCAATTGCATTACTTTCACACTGTCAGCTTCGGTTGGCTTGTGGACGTGGCTGCTTAGCTCCGAGACCACAGCCTACACCTCACTCATAATAGCCCTGCCTGCTATGGCGACGGTGATGTGGTTTGTGCGCTGGTTGATGCTCGCACAATCCATGGGGGAGATCGGCTTCTATCTTGCCAAGACCGAGCTGCTTTATTTTGAAAACCGTCATGGCTGGGAGAACTACATAAGGCTTGGTGGGAAAAGGACCGGAATGAAGGGAGTCGGGAAGTGGAAGCTCGCCTACTTTGTCCTGATTCTGGGATTGAACCTGGTGATGGCTTGTAAAGTTTACCATTCTTCCCTGGTGGCACAAAGCGAAGAACAAAAGCACCGTCAGGAGCTGAAAGTGGTCGTGGAGAAACTGGCTGACCTTCTGACCAAAGGAATCAAAGCCGAGAATCAAAGTCGCTAAAAATTTTGTCGGAAAAACAATGGCTGCCAGCATCGAGATCCCATCTCGCTCGCTGTTGCCTCCCTTGTCCTTCGTAACTCGTAGAGCGAAGAACAAGTCACTCCCTCCGGTGCATCTCCAGCACCCTCAGCCTCACATCATCCGCAATATCATCCGGCGTCGCGTAGGGCAGGGGGGCGAAGGCGGCGGGGCGTTGTTCCAGGGTGATGTCGTAGAGCTTGGCGATCTGATCCAGCGCCTTCAGGCGCACCGACAGCATGGGCGGGGACGAGGCGTTGGGCGGATCGGCGTCCTCGTCGGCGTCTGCCATCGACATCACATCCGGGAAGGTCGCCTCCACCGTCTGCCACAGCGCCGCGCTGATGTGCTCGCGCAGCGCGGTGAAGTCCAGCTCCGACTGCGGAGCCAGCGCGGCGCGTGCCGCACGGCTTTGCAGCCACAGCTCACGCGCCTGCTCCACGCCCAGCCCCAGCACCCGCGCCACTGCCAGCAGCGGCAGCCCCTGGCGCACATGCAGCTCAAAGACCACCTGCGGCTCCGTCAGCCCCAGCGCCCGCGCCCGGGCCAGCCACAGGCGCAAACACGCAGGAACCCCCGCCCCCGCGCCCGCAGCGCCCACCCCCGAAGCCGTGGTCGAAGCCCCAGCTCCAGCTTGCCCCAGCCCCGCAGCATTCGCCTCCGCTGCAGCAGACGAACAGGCCGTGAAGGACTCATCCTCCCGCCCCGCCCCACCCGCCGCCACCAGCTCCTCACCCATCCCCCGCTCCGCAGCCCCCACGCCCTCCGCCACCTGTCCCGGCGACTTCACACGCCTGCGTGTCACGCCCCCGCCTGAGCGGGCTTTTGCAGAAGAAGGAAGAGCCATGGTCTGGGAAGGTGTGGATGTGGTAGGAACTGGTAACCGAAGAAACATGCCACGGCCTACCATAACCGATTGGGTCCCACTTTCTGAATTTCAACCGATTTGTTCAAACACCCGCAAAAGATGCGCCGCCAGGGCAGGGGAGCGAGCCACCCATGTCCTGACCTCACCCCTGCTCCCGCCAATTTTCAATTCTCAGTTTTCAGTTCCCAGTTTACAATCCCCCACACCCGGCGGCCACGCACAGCGCACTCACGCCCCATTCCTCGCACCCACACCACCACCCACTCGCATGCAGAAATCGACCTTCCGCTCGACCTCCCTTTTCATCCTCCTCGTCGTCACCGTCCCCGCCGCGCTCGTTTACCTCGCCGCCAAAGTGCATGCCGACCGCCAGTTGCAGCAGCACGAAGAGCGCCTCACCCAGGAAGGCAAGGCCGCCATCGCCCACGTCGTGAAGCTGAACGAGCTGCACCACACCATGCCCGGCAAGACCCCGCAGGAACTCACCGCCCTCGTCTTCCCCCCGCTCCCCACCGGCTTCACCCTGCGCCCCGTCACCACCGCCGAGCGCGAGAAGTTCCCCGCCCTGAAAGACTCCGATTACCTCGTGCAGCAGGCCGGCCCGCCCCACCTCGTCATCCCCAGCGCCGCCCCACCCCTGCACCTCGATCTCACCTCCACCGCCCCGCCCGCACAGTGAAGCCCACACCATCGCTGAGGCAATGAGAGACTAAGCACCATGCCTAGCACGCACTGCATCAGCCACCCTGGACATACATCTGGACACCCCATGCCAGGCAGCTAAAATCAGCCGCCATTCCGCCTAGGATCAGTCCTCAGGCAGGCCGCCTCTTTGTTCCGCCCCCTTCATCCTGCACCCCCACACCATGAAACACCTCCTCGCATCCCTCGGCCTCTTCCTCGCCATCACCGCCACCACCCACGCCCGCATCGGCGAGACCCTCGCCGAGCTCAAGGCCCGCTACGGCGAAGGCAAATCCGTCTCCCCCCGCATGGCCAACACCGAGCAGTTCGAGTGGACAAAAGACGGCTACATCATCCAGGCCAGCCTGCGCAACAACATCACCGTCCTCGAGTTCTTCCACCGCACCGACACCCTGATGACCGATGACGACATCAAGGCCCTGCTCAAAGTTTACCGCAAAGACGTCCGCTTCTCCTGGTCCACCCGTGACAACTGCTTCAAGAGCAGCGACAAAAAACTCATGGCCGGCCGCCAGGAAGGCCACGACGACTGGATCTACGTCCGCGACATCGCCGCCACCGAAGCCCTCAGCGGCAAAGACAAAGCGAAGAACCTGTGAGCGCAGCCCGCGCATCACGCGCCCCTCGTCAGACATCAGAGTGGTTCAACCACGGAATACACGGAATCAGATTCAAACTCAGGGTTCCGTGTATTCTGTGTATTCCGTGGTCAAAGTTCAGATCTTAACCGCCGATGAGCCGCTGACATGACGCTCATAATCAATCCAGCAACCAGATTTTACGCCTGCGTTGATCAGCTTCCCAGCAGCGTCAGATCAGCGGTTAAAAATCAGCTTCCCGATGCAGCGCCCAGAGCCACCTCTCCCCGGCACCACGACATACCACACTCATCACTTCCCACTTGTGAAAACCGCATTCATCCAGATCATCCGCCACCCATGAAACATCTTCTCCTTCTCGCCCTCCTCACCCTCAGCGCCCGCGCGCAGGACACCGAAGGCTGGAAGACCATCCTCGCCACCCCGCAGGAGCTCAAGGACTACCCCAAAGAGCAGGCCGAGCTGGTAGACGGCCTCCTGCACCTGCGCGCAGGCAATGGCATCTACATCCCGCAGCCCACCCCGGACGGCGCCATCCGCGCACGCTTTCATTTCCGTGAGGGCACCGGCTTCCCTCAGCTCCGCATCCGGCGCAGCACCGCCGCCAAGCCCAAAGACGCCGACTACTACAATCTCCTCCTCTACATCCGCCCCGGCCAGACCACCGTGAAAGAAGGCATCATCGACGCCTCCATGCACGGCAAGGGCAAGCGCGTCGGCGCCTTCCCGCTGCCAGAGCCCTTCGTCCTCGGCGCCTATGTCGATCTCGAGTTCTCCACCCTCGGCGATCACCTCCAGGTCCTCGTCAATGGCAAGCCCGCCTTCCAGCTTACCGACACCACCTTCAGCACCGGCGGCCTCTGGGGCCTCGCCTCGCAGGAGGCCTGGTTCTCCAATATCCAGGTGCGCACCTTCCCCCGCAGCCCCGAAGCCGCCGCCACCCAGCTCGGCAAAACCACCGACCCACGCATCCTCCAGCTCCAGGAAGCCTACACCGCCGCCATCGCGCGCGAAGTCACCCCCGCCCACCTCGAAGCCATCCAATCGCTCGACACCCAATACACCGCCGCGCTCGATCGCGCCCTCGAAGCCACCGCCCAGTCCGGCAAGCTCGATGACGCCCTCGCGCTGCGCACCGAGAAAAAACGCGTCGAAGACAAAGCCCCGCTCCCGCTCGCAGACGCACCCATCGCCGACTCCCTCAAGCCCCTCCTCGCCACCTACCGCAGCAGCCTCCTCCAGCTCACCACCCAGCGCGATCAGCGCCTGCTCCCACTGCACGAAAAATACCTTCAGGCCCTCACCGCCTATCAGGACGAACTCACCCGCGCCAAAAACCTCGATGCCGCCCTCCAGGTGAAAACCTTCCGCGAAGCCGAAGCCGCCAGCGTCAAGGCCCCCTAGGCAGAAGCGCGAAGAGCAGCCGGCCCAGGAAAAGCACGCACACCACGACATGGTATGACGTGACACGAATAGCATTCACTGACGACGCCCCGCCACACCGTGCCGCTTCGGGCGCAGCTCTGTACTGGGAGCGCCGATATTTTATCGGCTCCGGCGAGCGTCCCTGCCACACCGACCCCGCACAAAGCCCTGCGAAAACACGGCGCTTCCTCATGCTGCGGTGCGGCACTCAGAGCCGGTTAAAAACCAGCGCTCCCAGTACAGACACCCACATCCCTCCCTCTACCTCCCCAGCTTCCCCATCTCCTCATCCAGCCACGCGCGATACCACATGTAAAAACTCACCCGCTCCACTCCACTCGTTTGCAGCGGCGAGAGCCCTTCATAATCCGCGCGCCTGTCCTCCCACACATGGCCCGCTTCCGGACCGGACACGATGAGCCACTGGCGCAGCGCGCAGCCCAGATGGCAGATCGGGATCGCCCCGTCCAGCGGCGCAAAGTAGCCCGCCTCAAACTCCGCCCGCTGCCGCTCATACGCCGCCGCATCCGTGTCAGAGAGCTCATCCTCCGGCATGCCCGCCAGATCATTCCACGCCGCCGCGTGAGGGAAGGGGAGCCGCAAGGTGCCCACGAAACCATCCCCCTCATGCCACGCACGGAAATCAAACCCCACATCGCACTCGCCCAGATCAAACACCCCATAGCCAGGCCCCGCGCCACCTTTTCCCACCATCATGAGAAACGCCCTGTACTCCTCCGGCAGCCGCACCCCATGCGCCCTCTCAAACTCCAGCACCTCCGCCTCCGTCATCACCGCGCTGCACTGAAACTCCGCCGCATTGCTTTCAAAAGCCTCTGAAACCGAGGCACGCAGCGTGGCCAGATCTCGGACCATCTGCGCATAAGACTCGGGCGTCGGATTCATGGAGTGGCAGAGAGTTTTGAATCAGTCGCGGGCTGGCTCCCGTTTGCCCCACCCTTGGTTTCCGCGCTCCGTTTCGCCATCCAGGCCTCGTATGAGGCAGCGCCTATCTGCTCCTTGATCAGCGGTTTGGGAACTCGCTGCATCCTTTGAATCCCCGTGCACTTCCCAGCCACGAAGCCCACATAGACATTTTCGCCTCCGGGAGTGAGCACCCAATAGGACACGCGCTCCTTCTGCGGGTCCTTCCTGGCGCAGAGTCCGTGCTTCTCCACATGAGATTTGAGCTGGCCCTCGGACATTTGGAGCGACAGCTCGCGCAGCTCCGGGATGCCGCTCAAAAACTCCATCCCGAGCTCCTGCCCAAAGCAGGCCGCAGACAAAAGCATGAAAAGGACTGCCGATAAGAGAGATGTTTTCATGTCGTGTGGGCTTCAGGGGTCACGCTGGTGACTACTTCGCAGGGAAAAGCATGTGCGACCCATAACAAAAGTAAAACACGGCAAAGACAATCCAAACCCAGGAAAAAAGGCGCAGGGCAGCCATCACCAAGGCAGGCCAGCGAAACTGATACGCCAGATGATTGAGCAGCAGCATGAGCACCACCACAATGTTGCCATAGCGATCATAGGGATAAGACGGCGGCAAAGAAAGCTGCCACTGAACATCCCAGATCAACAGCAGGAGAATGACCACCAGGAACCCGTAAACAAACGCGGGATTTCCTGGCGGGAGTGGCGTGGTCAATGTGCTTGGAAGCTTCATGGAGTCTCCTTTGCATACGTGAAATCCGCAGGGCCGCCGCCCACGTCATACAGGCGCTGCACCATCAGCGGCACCGCCTTCTTGCTGTAGGTCACGGTGTGCAGCTTCTTTCCGTGCCAGAATGAAAGGTGCAGCCCTTCGGCAAAGGGCACACCCGGTGTGCTGGCCGGGAGTCCGGGCAGCAGCTCCTTGGCTACCACCATCTGGTAGTGGCTCATCTCCCGCGTCCGCCCATTCTGCAGCGCATGATTGAAGACCTCCCGCACGGTGTAAACCTTCGACTCCTGAAAATCGATCTGCATGCGCATCCCCACGCTTGCTGAATCCCTCACGAACCAAAGGCAGCGAATCTCATTTTCAGGGCACTCGGAAAGGTAGCTCGTGAAGTGTTCACGGCATTGCCTGGCTAGTTCCGCGTTCATCTCGTCTGCGGCGAGTTGCGCAGGGGTGGGCAACGGCGGGCTCCCGTTTGTGCCCCCCTTGCTTCCGGCACTCCGCGCCATCCATGCTCCGTGCTCGGCACCCGTCTGCTCATGGATCAGTTGCTTCGGAATCGGCTGCATCCTCTGAATCCCCGTGCACTTCCCAGCGGCAAAACCCACGATGACATTTTCGCCTGCGGGAGTGAGCACCCAGTACGACACCCGCTCCTTCTGCTGTTCCTTCCTGGCATAGAGCCCGTGCTTCTCCACCTGAGCCTTGAGCTCATCCTCAGACATCTTCAGCGAAAGCTCGCGCAGCTCCGGGATGCCGCTCAAAAAATCCGGCCCGCCCTCCAGCCCCAGGCATGCCACAGACAAAAGCACCCCAAGGAGTGCCGATAGTAGAGATAATTTCATGGTATGTGATCCTATCATCATGGCCGCACCGGGTCCCGTTTCCATTCAGCCAGTTCTTCCTGCCAGCGGTTTTGCGCATCACGGCTCATGAAGACACCCGTCATGTCCCGGTTGTCGCCCTCGCCACCGGGCAGCTTGTCTGCGCCCAGGCTGCGGAGCGTCACGGCCCCGGACTCATCGCTGCGGTAGTCCAGAGGGCGCTGCCACGCATCCGTCGTCTCATTGTCGTAGCCGGGTCTTGCGGGCAGCTCCGCCAGCGTCAGAGGCAGCTTGTTGTGCAGATGCCCATACTGAAGAATGCGCCGCTTGGTCACCGTCAGCCGCGTTGCCGTCAGGCCGCGCGGCGGGATCGTCTCCACCAAAAAGAGAAATGCCAGCAGGAACAGAATGAGCGCAGACGCGATGACTTTGATGGGCTTGCTCATAGGAGTGGGGAAGTTGTTGCGTGTCTTGGATTCGTTGGATGCCCGCTCATCCTTCGCCGTCAGTTCATGCAGGGCTTGCCTGTCCAGGACACTGACATGAAGCCCGTCCATAATCCAGCTTTTCTGAATGTCTCGAATCATCGCCTCATCGGCATCCCATCAGCGTTGATATCGTTTTGCGAAACGGATTTCCGGATAGCGGCGCGTGGAGACGCACGGCGGCGGCTTGAGGACAAGCCGCCCCACCTCGCGCCGGGCATTCGCAAGCTCAGCGCAGGTAGGGCTGGTTGTCCTCAACCAGCCGCCGTCGAAGCCCATGATCATCGATCAAGAAACAGCCCGCTAAACGGAAATGAGTTTTGCGAACCGCTGTCAACCCTCCGCCATCATTTCATGTTCCGCGTTCACGGCCCAGGGCGGCTTCGCTTCATTTCTTCAAGCCTGGTCGCTTCAAGCACCAGCGCCTCCAGCTCGAGCCTGCGCGTCAGTTCGAATTCATAGGACGGTTTGCCATCGATGCCCTCCCGGATCCTTGCCACTTCCGCACTGCTCAGAGAGCCGCCGGCCATCGCCTCCTGCAAAGCGATCTGCGCGAGGCTGCGCACGGGATAAAACTTCTCGCGCATGATGCCGCAGGCGCCATTGAGCACGAAGTGATCGTCCCGCAGCGCCGTTAGAAACCACTCGATGCTGCGCCGGTCCCTGAGCCGTCGCAGCGTCCGCGCGGCGCTGATGCGCACCGCCGGATGCTCTGACCACACCATCTCATGGTATGCCTGCCCCAGCGCGGCTTCATCTCCCAGAGCTGCGGCGATGAGGGTGAGCATGCCGCGCAGCTCATCGTCCCGCTCCCGCGCCAGCGCCCGGCGCACCTCCGGCAGCAGCTTCCTGCCGCTGCTGCGGCACTCCGCGATGATCGCCTCGCGATTCCGCTCCGTCGGCCTGGTGCTCTGTGCCCAGGTGTAGTCTGCATCCGGGTTCATCGGATCACACTCATGCCGAAGCCGGGCGAGAATACCCACAAAAGCCGAGGGCGGTTCGTCGCTCCATTTCATCACCAGGCACGGCACCAGTACAAACAGCAGGGCAAGCATCACGCGGTCAGGACTCATGCCCATGGAACGCCCAGCCCGGTGCTTTCATTAGCCGCATTGCAGAAGTTGCAGCCATCCATGCCAAGCACACGCGTCCGCCAGTGCGCTGCCTCGCCGACATCATTCCCCCCAAACAAACAGCCCCGCCGAGGCAAAGCACCCCGGAGCGCGGACTTCCAGTCCGCAGCAGGTCGCCTGCGCGCAGCGGGTGACGCTGCCGGCAGAACATCGGAAACACGACGACATCTGGCACGAGAGAGAGCCATGTCATCAGGAACGCCATTGCATCAGGAACGCCGCTGGCCCATCAGGCCCCGCCATGCCATTCATGCCTGTCACTCAGTGAAGGGCGTGCGTCGCGGAATGCAGCCCCGCCGAGGCACAGCGCCCCGGAGCGCGGACTTCCAGTCCGCAGCAGGTCGCTTGCGCACAGCGGGTGACGCTGCCGGCAGAACATCGGAAACACGACGACATCTGGCACGAGAGAGAGCCATGTCATCAGGAACGCCATGGAGTCTGGAACGCCGCTGGCCCATCAGGCCCCGCCATGCCATTCATGCCTGTCACTCAGTGAAGGGC
>NZ_JBIPNG010000205.1:0-10998 GCF_044373815.1 Prosthecobacter sp.
ATGAAGGGAAAAACGATTCATGCCGTGGAAGACGCACGGTCTGTCGAGGGGGACAACATCACGGTGCTCGACAGCCTCACCGTGCCTGCCACACTCAATCTGATCAAAAACTGCCGTGCCTATGTGGGCAGCTGGTCCAGCCTGCAGCAGGCGGCCTGGTTTGAGAACAAGCCAGTGGCAGTGTTATACCCAGAGAACCACCACGATGTGACTCAGCCCACCGATTACGCCTTTGGCATGAACCGAGACAACACCCTTGGGCGTGAGTACTCGAAGGTGGACGCAGCCGAGCTCGCGGAGTTTCTGCAACGCTGGTGATCAACGGGGGATGTAACGACGCAGCACCTCGAAATGAGTGGCGGCGGCACTGATGTTTGCCTCCAGGTTTTCCATGCGAATTTTGTAGGGCGCATCCACCGGCGTGATAAACGGCACATGGCTCGTGCGCGCGAAAACCATGCCATGGTAGCGGCCGGTGATGACAAACCGTGACCGTGCAATGGTTTCAAACGCCACCTTCGGTCCGGGAGTGGCGATGATCTGCGCCTGAGGAAAACTCTCCGCAGCCTCGGCGAGCAGCTTGTCATTATCCGCCGGTGCCCCCATCCCCAGCCATGTCACCGACATGCCGCTGGCGGCGAACTGTCGCAGGTAGTGGTTGATCAGTGCATTGCGCGCATTGACCAAGCCCGCTGGAACCAGAGTGATGGATCGCATGTCATCCACTGAAGTTGCGGTTTCATGCCGGTAAAGGTAGGCAGCGTCCGGGGCAAAAACCACATCCTCACGCCCGCTGAGCTCCTGCGCGATGCGCACGCAGCGCGGTGAACGTAGAGTGATGAAATGCGCCTGCCGCAGATACGGAGCCCACGGTTGCAGCCTGGAGACATCACTCTCCTCGCCATTGAACTGAAACTGAAAGCCGCAGGAAAGAAATCCCCATGGAATGCGCCGCCGGATCGCCTCATCCATATAGAATTTCATGCAGCGGAAATGCGGGGATTCCATTGCCTCAGCACTCTTTTCCCCGTGGTTGTAAACAATCCCGCCGCCTCCCATGACAAGCATGTCCAGGTCCTCCGGCAGGGACTTGGGCAGATCCGAATTGTAGATCACCAGCTCATGCTCTGGCAGCTGCTGCGCAAAGACCAGCGGATACGTGTCATCACCGACATTTCCATAACCCGATGCTCCGACGAAAGCGATTTTCATGCGCCAGCATCCTACCACAGGACCGGATCGAAATGACAGTTCCATGGTGGACCTCCACCAAAAAAACCATGCAGTGCGAAATTGCCCTCGCGTCATTTAACCTTTTGGTTAAATTTTAATCCGGTTACAAACCGCACACCTATGAAAACAAATCTGATTCTTATCACCCTTTCCTTCCTCTCCTCGGTGCTCACCGCCACCGCTGGCGAACCTTCCAAACCTTACACCGGCTCCGCCGAGTTTGAAAAAATGAAAACGCTCGCCGGCGACTGGCAGGCTAGGGCGGACATGGGCCAGGGACCAATGACGGTGACCACGCAATACCGTGTCATCGCCGGGGGCAGCGCGATTGAGGAACCCATGTTCGCCAACACGCCCAAGGAAATGGTCACCCTCTATCATGAGAAGGACGGCAGGCTGGTGCTGACGCATTACTGCATGCTGTGCAACCGGCCCAGCATGACGCTGGTGAAGTCCGATGCAAAATCCCTCACCTTCGACCTGGCCAAGGACAGCGAGATCAAAGTGGACACCGAGAAGCATATGCACTCCGCCGTCATCACCTTCGTGGATGCGGATCATGTGACGCAAAACTGGACGCTGTTCGACCATGGCAAGGCCCAGCAGGATCATCCCTTCCAATTTGAGCGCGTGAAGTAAGCCCGCTTGCCAGCCCGGCACGCAGCATCCACTCGTTTCACCATGAGACGCGCCCCCCAGCCTCTGCTCCTTGATCTTGTCTTTGCCGCACTCTCTGACGCCACCCGGCGCGGACTGCTGTCACGGTTGATCGAGGGCGAGGCCACGGTCGGCACTCTGGCAGAGCCCTTGCAGATGTCCCTCCCGGCCGTCTCCAAGCATCTGCGCGTGCTGGAGGATGCAGGACTGCTCAAGCGCCGGATCGAAGGTCGTACCCATTACATCTCCGCCAATCCCAAACCCCTCCGCGAAGCGGTGAACTGGATCGAACGCCACCGCCAGATGTGGGAAGGCAGCTTCGACAGACTCGCCGCCCTCGTGGAGCAGGCCCCGCCAGAACCGCCCGCCAAAGAACACACCAAGCCCAAAAAATCATGAACACTCTCGTCGCCGAACAAACACTCAATCTCACCCGTCGCTTCAAAGCACAGCGCGAGCGCGTCTTTTTCAAGTCCTGCTGCTGAGCTGCCGGGACTGCATTGTCTGCCGTCGCTTCGCCTGGCGCGGAGCGGCAGGCAGCAGCGCCTGGAATTGCCCTGCCACGGTTTCCCAGCGAAAGTCCTCACCGCGCACATGCGCCAGTCCTTCAGCGGCCAGACGGCTGCGTTCGGCCTTGCTTTGATACAACGCCTGCAAAGCCGCCACGAAAGGCGCTTCATCCACAAGGCTCCCAGTAGTGTTGATCTCGGGATGAAAGAGCGTGCGCGAACACGGAATTTTGACCGCAGGCCTGGCCCATTCGCCCAATGCGGAAGCTTCGGGCACGATCTGCGGAATGCCGCAGGCCATGCCTTCCATCGTGGTCAGCCCCCAGCCTTCGCCCAGTGTCGTGGTCATCTGCACGTCAAGACTGCTGTAAATGTACTTCAGCCTGCTCACATCTTGCATGTCCCGGATGTCGTCAGCTCCAGTGAGAATCAGTCGGTCGGCGACACCATAGTAGCCGGCCACGCGGCGAAGATCCCAGCCCGTGTCTTTTTGAGCGCAGTGCAGGAGCAGATGCGCGTCGGCGATGTTGTGCTGCTTGATCCAGGACGCGAAAATCTGAATCGTGAGATCGAGACGTTTGCGCGGCTGGTTGCGGTTGACGTTGCCAACGATGAAAGCATCTGGAGGAACAGTGAGCCCCAGTTGCCGCCGTGCTTCATGCTTGTCCGAGGGTTGAAACACTTCGGTGTCAATGCCATGCGGAATCACATGACGCCGCCCCGTAAAACCTCCTGCCACAGCCGCACGATGCCCAAAGTCCGTGTACCAAACCGCCGCATGGAGCTTGTTCAGTTCCTGCATCGCCGCAGACTCGAGATTGCCTCCATCCACCGGCATATAACCGATGATTCGGACACCTTCAGGTGCGGCTTTGGCGAATTCCGCCACGTTCCACCAATCGTTGTTAATGATGACCGCAGCGGGATCAAACTCGGTGCAGAGATGCTTGAAACGGTTCATTCCCCACATGTCTCCCCCCTGCCATGCAGGCATGACTTCATATGGCAGCTCATGGGTTGAACCATCATAATTGACCCCTGACACGATGACCTCCCAGTCATGACGCAGATGATTCAAGACTGCATGCGTGACAGTGGCGAAGCCGGTGGGAACCAATACATCACCGATCCATAACAAGAGTGGCTTGGATGAACGGGCCAGCTTCATCCTGCCCCCGGCTTGAACCACCGGCCCCTTCACGCGAGGCTGGGCGGCTTCAGCGGTCACACCACTTGCCATCACGGCCATGCAGCTCGGCATTCCTGTGACGGCAGCCCGCTTGGAAATCGGCTTGGATTTCACCTTCGCCGTGCTTTTTTTCTGCAAGTTCACTGGTGCGGACCTGGCCTGCCGGTTGCGAGTTTTTGCATCGCCAGCTTCATTGTGGATGTGGGAATACTTGCTCATGTCAGTTTAAAGGATGGGGGTTAATCGTTGTTTAAGATTTTACATTGGGGCAGCATAACACCCAGTTTTTCCATCATGGCGTCCACGGCAAGCATTCGCGTTTTACTGACCCGCAGGGCACGGAGAGATTTGCACGCAACCAGATGTTCAATCGCGTCATCCGTCACCAGTGAGGTTGAGGATAGATCGAGGTTTTTGAGCTTCGGAATGGACGTGAGATGTACCAGCGCCGCCACCGGCACCTCCATGCCGCGCAGGCAGAGGTTGGAGACCGTTCCTGCTTCCTGAGCGAGCAGGGTCAGCTCCTTCAAATCCTCCTCCGTTTTGAGGGGAACCGTTGACAACGACACCCGCCAGATGCTGAAAGGCTCCTGAGGCAGGTCGGTCGTGAACATAATGTCAAAACCTTCTCCCATCCTCTCTTCAGGACTTGAGTCAGTTTTAACATTCACGAAACCCTCATGCGCCAGCACCCATTCCGCCAGCCTCATCTGTTCGGGTGCAGCCGGCGGCATGACCGCCTTGGCAGGCTCTGCAGCTTGAGGAGCGGATGCCTGGCCGCTCTGCCCAGATGTCTGCCAGCCGCCCTGCCACACCATTCCGGCCATTCCGGCCAGCAGCACCATCACGCCGGCCATCCAGGCCCGCCTGCGGCTTGGACCCACCTTGGGTGTCATCTGGATCGTGTCCGCCCCGGTGGGAATTCTCACCGGCTCCCCCATGGCTTTCACCAGTTCGCTTCGGGATGGCCGCCGGAAGTTTTTCCAGTTGTCGCTGTTCTTGAAGAGCTTCTCCAGCACCTGCGTCATGTCACGCACATGCTGGTAACGTTTCTCAGGGTTGTTTTGCATCGCCTTGCTGACGACAGCATCGATGCCCTTGTCCGCGCCGGAACGAATCGAGGGCGGCTCCCACACCCCCTTGGGCACATGCCCCGTGAAGAGCTCATAGATCATCACCCCCAGCGAATAGATGTCCGCCCGGTGGTCGATGCTCTTGCTCTGATCGAGCGCCTCAGGCGCGATGTAGTCAGGCGTGCCGATCGTCATGCCAGTGGCGGTGTAATCCACAGCCTGCTGGCCCATGACCTTGGCCAGGCCAAAATCCGCGACCTTCACATTGCCACGCTCATCGACGAGAATGTTGGCCGGCTTGATGTCACGATGCACAATGCCGCGCTCGTGGGCAAACTGCAGCGCCTCGCAAACCTGGGTGATGATGGTGAGGATCTGTCTGGGCTCGGGTGGAGCACGCTTGAGCAGATGCTGCAAATCCATGCCGGAAACGAACTCCATGACGTAGTACATCTGGCCGTCAGGTGTCTCGCCGAAGTCATGCACGGCGATGATGTGCGGATGATTCAGCTGTGCGAGCGCATGCGCCTCGCGTTTGAAGCGTTCGGCAAAGCTCTCCTTGTTCCGATGCACCTGAGGCAGCAGTTTCACCGCCACCGTGCGGTTGAGGCTCTTCTGCACCGCCTTGTAAACCGCGCCCATGCCGCCCCGCTCGATGAACTGAAGAAACTTGTAGCCCGGAATCAATGCATCCAGCTCCTCCGTCGATGGCGGAGTAAAGGGCTCGAAATGAACGGCATCCCCCCCATGGTCATTCGCCTGGTGCATGCTGATGATTTAAGAACAAGGAGGCGTTTTAGCAAGACCCTAGACACCGCAGGGCAAAATAATCACTAGAAATCACCTTAGGCCGCCTGGTAGGCCGCCAGCAACTGCCCCACGCTCCGCTCCCAGTTCAGCTCCTGGGTCAGTCGTGCATGGCCGTCGGCGCCCAGCGTTTGACGCCGGGAATCGTCGTCGAGGAGCTCTAGGATGGCATCGCCCAGCTTTTCAGCGGAGTTTTCCATGACGTACACCGCGCTCTCACCCGCTGAGAAGCGGCCTTCTACAGTGCCAAACATCACCATCGGTTTGGCGAAGGCCATGTATTCCAGCACCTTGTTCATGGTGCAGTGGTCGTTGTACGCATTGATGGGGTCGCAGGCGACGCCGAGGTCCACGGTACGCAATGCACGGCACAGAAACTCGTCGCTCACTCGTCCCGGCATGCTGAGGCACTCGCTCAGGCCAAGCTGGTCACGCAATGCAACAAGATCCGCATGCTCCGCGCCGGAACCCATCAGCAGAAACTGCACATCGGTGCGCCGGCGGGTTTTGACGATGTGATCCGCAGCGCGCACGAGGTAGTCCACGCCATCCGCACTGCCCATGACTCCAATATAACCCACCAAATGCCGCCTCCCAGCACGCAGTGTCTCATCCGGCTGCGCAGCGGTGTTCATCCGGCTCGGCGCTGTACGCACCACAAAGGCACGATCCTCACGCAGCTTCCCGCGCTGTTTCACTGCGCTCAGCACGCTCTGATTGGTGGCGATCACCACGTCCGCCAGCGCAAGCGTGCAACGCTCGGCAACCCGCACCGCCCAATACATCAGCCCACGACTGCCGAACTTCGCCTCAAACATCTCCGGCCAGAGATCATGCACATCAAAGATGACTTTCGCGCCGCCAAACAGCTTGAACGGCAGAGCCACGAGAAACAGCAGATCCGGCGGATTGCAGAGGTGGATGACGTCGAAGCCGCCACGCCGCCACGCTTTGACAGCACACCAAAACTCCCCCCACAAAGCCGAAGCGTACTCAGCGATGAATCCACCCAGCGATCCGGCCTCGCCACTGATCCAGTGGCGGTAGATTTGGATGCCTTCGAGCACTTCCTCCGGCTGCGTGTAGCCACGCATCTGCGGACAGATGACAGTGACCTCGTGCCCCGCATCTCGCAGAGCACAGGCCTCCTGCCACACGCGCCGGTCGAAGGGAACGGGAAGGTTCTCAACGAGGATGAGGACGCGCATAAGCGGCGAAAATTACGCGCCTGCGGCACCACGCTGCTCTTTGGAGAGCCACTCAATTTTCAAAACCTTGCCCTCTTTGGCTCCGCCGCCAAAGAAATCCCCAGTATCCTTGAGGGTGACAAAAATGATGAAGCCGAAGAGCATCAGCGCACAAGCAGTTTGAACGTACTCAAGAATCCTGCCCTGCGGCGGCTTGCGGCGGATCGCCTCAGCAGCGGCCATGGTGATGTGCCCGCCATCCAGCACCGGGAAAGGCATCATGTTGAGGATGGCCAGGTTGATGTTGAACACGACACTGAACCACAGCACGAGACGCCAGCCATCAGGGTGCTGGAACAGCTTGTAATACAGACGGCCGACTCCCACTGGGCCGCTCATGTGCGCAGGGCTGAGATCGGACTTCGGTGAGACTAGTTTGGAAACCAGATTGCCCATGTGCCGCACGGCATCGCTGATCTGCTCCCACGGTGTGATGACGCTGGGAGTACGCTTGCCTTCCACATCCCAGGCCACGCCGATCATGGGGTATTCCTGATGATCATCCGTGACCTCCTTGAGATTGTTCTTGTCCGGGATGCGCGGCAGGATGGGGATTTGGATGACTTTGCCTGTACGTTCGATGTCCAGCATGATGGTCTTGCCCGCTGTGGCTTTGATGTAGTCGCCAAGATCCCCCATGCTGCGCAGTTGTCTGCCATCAGCACGCAGCACCAGGTCATCTGCTTTGATGCCCGCTTCTTCCGCAGGGCTGTTTTTGGCAACTCCCCCAACCATGGGCGTCATCTGGCCTTCCAGACCGATGGAACGCAGTTCGGGCCGTTTGAAGATTGAGCGCCACCAGGAAACCGGCTCCGCCTTTTTTTCGCTGCTTGGCCAGGCCTTGGGATCCACATTGAACTTCATCACTCCCTGTCCAGGACGCTCCACCTCGAAGGCGATCGTTTCACCTTCGCTGGCCACCACGCCCCAGCGCACACTGTCCACCAGTCCTTCGAAGCGCTTCACGGGCTGACCATCCACCTGAAGGATCTTGTCCCCGGGAAGAATGCCCGCTTTCTGAGCCGGACTGTCTTTGGCCACATAGCCAACGATCGAGGTGGTGTGGGATTCGCTCTCCGGCTTGCCCACGACCCAGACGGCCACGGCAAACAAGCAGGCCAGCATGAAACTGAACAGCGGACCGGCAAAAGCCACGATGGCCTTGTCCAGCGGTGTGATCGCTGGCAGCCCTTCCTGGTTCACCTCACCTTCGAGCCCGCCCATCGGGGCCATTTGCGGCAGCGCCACAAAACCGCCCGCAGGAATGCTGCCGAGTCCGTACTCCACGCCATTGATGGTCTTTTTCCACAGCGGCTTGCCAAACCAGATGTAGAACTTCTCCACCTTCAGTCCGCGCCAGCGTGCCGCCAGGAAATGGCCCCACTCATGAACCACGATCATGAGATTGAACACGAGGATCACCTCCAAAATGAGGATGATGAATCGGAGGATTTCACCGAAGGAACCGAGAGAGAAAAGCCATGCCATAAAGTTGGAAGGAAGAGATCAGGCGGAGCGCGGCGGAATTGCCGGAGCACCGAATGACCAGACGGGAAAGCTAACACCCCCCCATGGTTGGCGCAAATGTTGCGGGGAAGTTTGTGTTGGGGCCGATATGTGAAATATTTGCCATCCGCCTTTCTCAGACGTATCCCCATACCGCGCCATGATGCTGATCCGTACCGCCCTATTCCTGCTCATCCCTTGGATGATGATCTCCTGCCGAACCGCCAAAAGCGTGGTGGCTGCCGTCAGTGTTAAGCCCACCAAAATGCTCCCACATGGAAGCGAGCTAAAGGAAAACCGTAAACGCTCGCCTTTCATCGGCAACTGGTGGACCACCGACAAGAGAGTTCTAGATGCTGCTGAAAAGGTGAAATCGATCTACATCGCCCCGGTAGTCTCCGATGAATTGCGGCCCATGCTGCAAAAGTTCACCCAGGTGGAGTTCAGCAAAAAACGCCGTGAAAACAAGATGAAGGGCCTGCTGACTTACGCTCACGATAAATTTGTCAGCGCTTTCAAGGCGAACAAAAAATCACGCTTCACCGTCGTGGATGCTCCTTCCAAGGATGCCATGACCCTGAAACTGTCCATCATCGAATGGGAACCCAACACCTACTCAGGACTGCTGGTGCGGGAAGCCGTGGATCTGGTGACTCTGCCCATGGTCGGCGGCAGCTTGCTTGGAAAACCTTCACGCGGCACCATCGCCATTCAAGGTGTCGTGACCGAGCCCAAAACCGGCAAGTCCGTCTTCGAGTTTGCCGACAAAGAAGAGGCCAAGACCTTGTTCTTCTTCTTTCCCCAGGAGCTGTTTCCTACCGGTCAGGCCAAGTTCGCCATTCGTGAATGGGCTCAGCAATTTGAAAAGATCATGAGCTCACCGCCCGACAAGCAGATCAGAGACAGTATGCCCTTCCAGATCATTGGCTTCTAAGATCACTGAAGCTTTCCGGGCGTTTCGCTCATAAAATTCAGAACCACTCTATTTGAGCGGAATTATTCTCCTGCCGAGTGGTCGTTTACTCGTTGCCAAAGGGGCGGAATGGGTGCGCTAATCCTGCGCACTCCCTTCGCCATGAAAATACTGCCCCTACAATCGCTCGTGGTTCTTCTCGTCGGTCTTTCACTGACCCTCACTGCCTGTCAGTATCCCTACGCCTACAATGGCTCAGGCCCCTATCGAGGAATCTTCACGCCCTACCAGACCACAGGGCGTGGCCCGCTGGGCGATCTCGCAGCCAGCACCCTTGGCTCCAACCGTGACCATTATTACTATGTGATCCGCGGCGCAAACGCCGGGACACGCTGCTACTCCGCCCGTCCCTGCTACACGGGCACCTACAGCCGCCCAGCGGCCTACCCAGTCTCATATCAGCTGCACCCATACTACTCGAACGGCATCTACAGCAGCCCGTATTACAACCGCAGTCCTGGATACGGCAGCAGCTACACCAACCGCCCATGGGGTGGTGGTTATGGCTTTGGCCAGCCCTTCAGCTGGGGCAGCGGCCTCGGCCTCGGCTCGCGCTGGTTCTGAGCCCCGTTTCAGACCGCTCTGAGCAACCTGCGCTGTGACCAGCGCAGGTTTTTATTGCAGCTCAAAGATGCCCTCGATCTCGACGGCGATGTTCCCCGGCAGCGAACCCATGCCCACGGCACTGCGTGCGCCGATGCCGCATTCTTCGCCCCAGATCTGGCCAAACAATTCACTGCAGCCGTTGATGACCTTCGGATGATCTCCGAAATCTGACGTGCAGTTCACCATGCCGAGCAGCTTCACCACGCGCTTCACGCGGTCCAGGCTGCCAAGTTCACTTTTCAAGGTGGCCAGCAAGGCGAGGCCGGTCTGCTTTGCCGCAGCCTTGCCCGCTTCAAGATCCATATCCCCACCGACCCGGCCGGTGAGATACTTCCCATCGCCAAGATACGGCCCATGACCGGAGACGTAGGCGATGTTTCCGACGATCACGACCGGTTTGTAAACACCGCCACGCGGTGGCGCGGTAGGAAGTGTGAGACCAAGGGTGGTGAGTTGTTGTTCTGCGTTCATGGCTGTGAGTTCAAAAGAAGCATCAAGCATCGTCAAACAGACGACGATTCTTCCAAAAGTAGCTGAAACCAGACACCAGCGTCAGCAGTGTCGTGAAAGAAACGAGGAGCAAAGCCACGACCCGTTCCACGTCCGGACTCGCCGTGAAGGCTGGGTGAGTAATGCCAAAGATGGGTTCAAGCGACGCCTGGCGCATCATGAAATAAATCACCGTCAGGATCTGCCACAGCATCTTGTGCTTCCCCAGTTTTTCCGCCGACAGCACCGCACCCTGCCCCGCCGCCACCAGCCGGATTCCGGTCACAAAAAACTCCCGCGCCAGGATCACGATGGTGATCCACGCCGGCATCCGCGTCGCTTCGGGAAAGTTCTTGTCGGAGGTCAGCAGGATAAAGGCTGCGGCGATGAGAATCTTATCCGCCAGCGGGTCAAACAGCTTGCCGAAGTTGGTCACGATGCCGCGCGCACGCGCGATCTTCCCGTCAAAGTAGTCAGTGGCAGAGGCAATCCCGAAGATGATCAGCGCCAGCGAAACCGTGTTCGCCCACGGGATGTAAAAGCACACCACAAACACGCCCGTCAGGATCAGGCGTGAGAGAGTGAGTTTGTTCGGCAGGTTCATGCGGTGGTTGGTCTCTCTGTCTAGCGATGGAATCCCCCCGCTGTCAATGGCGGTCCTGCAACGAAAGAACATTGCTCAATGCCACTGGGCGCGGTCCAGATCAAG
>NZ_JBIPNG010000629.1:0-3171 GCF_044373815.1 Prosthecobacter sp.
CGCCCTGCTGCTGACTCTCTGCGCCGCCGTACTCGCGTGGCGCATGCTGCTGGTGCATCAATTCTCCGCCATTGATCTGCACTCCGGCTCAGCTCACCATCCACGCACCTGCCATGCCACGGACACTCGTCTGGATGGCCTGCTCTTCGGCTGTGCTCTCGCAGTCTGGGGAAATCCTGCCTTGGATCCCACGCGCATTCGGCGCAGTCACTGGCTTTGGCTGCTGTTGCCTTCCTGTGTCGCCCTCCTGCTGGCCACATTCGTCATCCGCAGCGTCCCTTTTCGCGAGACATGGCGTTACACTCTTCAAGGACTTGCCCTGATGCCTGTCTTCATCGCCGTCATCCGCTACTCCGACGCCCTGCCCCTGCGTTTCTTGAACTGGCGCTGGGCCAGCCGTCTAGGCGTGCTTTCATACGCGTTTTACCTGACGCACGCGCTGCTGCTGTCACTCGTCTCGCACTGGCTGCCTGCACCTGAAGGTCTGAGCCATCTCCATCTCATGCTGCTTCGTGGCACCGTAGCATTCCTCCTCACGCTCGCAGCCTCCTGGATGATGCATCAGTGGGTCGAAAAACCCTTCTTGCGCCTGAGACGCCGTCTCGGTAGCAGCAGTAAGCCAGCAGAGCATAAGCAATCGGGCGCATTAGTGTTGAATCAAGTTTAGCTAAGCCTAAACCTCGATTCATTCTTGCCTCCAAAGCCTGATTTGAAACGACCCGGCTTGCGGTCTGCGTGTTTCGTTCGGAGCGTACCATTGTAACACAATTCCAGTGTTCCTTTTGAGCTTCCAAAATCATGAACACCCCTCCCTCCATTCGCGTCGCCTGTGTCGAGGATGATCCTCATTTTCAGGCGTTTCTGAGAAAAATCTTGGTGCCAGAGCGTGGCTTTAACCTTTTGGATATTTTCAACAACGCCGAACAAGCCGTGGCATCCATCTTGGACTCCAGGCCGGATGTTGTGCTGCTCGACATGAAGCTGCCGGGAAAGACCGGCATTGATTGCTTGAGCATGCTCGAATGCCACATGCCTGCCACAGCATTTGTCATGCTGACTGGCGATGACACCCCGCAGCAGGTCTTCGCCGCGCTAAAGGCCGGTGCATGCGGCTACGTGCTGAAGACCGCACCGACCGAGCATCTGCTCGAAGCCGTGCGCGCCGCCGCGATCGGCGGTGGCCCGCTGAGTCCAGCCATTTCGCGCGTGGTGATTTCGGCGTTCCAAACCAAATCGGCAAAAGTTCAGCCCCGCATCCCCGGCATCACGCACCGTGAAAATGAACTGCTGGGTCTGTTTGTGAAAGGTCTGAGCGCCAAAGAAGCCGCCTATGAGATGGGAATCAGCTATGAAACCGTTCGTGATTATTTAAAGACCATCTATCACAAGCTCAAGGTCAGATCACGCACCGAAGCCGTGCTGAAATATGTCCGCAACCAGCAGGGGCCGGCACTGGCCTTCTGATCAGCGCACACGCAGCTGCTTCTTGCTTCGGACTGCCGCCCTGCGGCTCATCTCCATCCCGGACACCATCCCGGCGAGCATGAGCCAGTGAGACAGATTCTTTGTCTGCGTCAGAATGCGCTCCACCGTTCCATGCAGGTAGCAGATAGACAGCGCCACGAGAATGCCGAAAGCGACATAGCCCATCAGGCTTTTGCCATGATAGAGCCAGGCTCGTAGCGCGCACCAAAGCGTGACCGCCTCAAAGAGCAGAAACAGCGACCAGCCCATCCACCCGTTCTCCGCCAGCAGCAGGTAGTAGAGGCTTTCCGTCAGCGGATTGCCCCAGTAAAGTTCATCAATGATCGCAAAACCGCGCTCAGCGTCCCATTCCTCCAAAATGGCGCTGTATTTCGCGCCCAGCGGACGGCTGTTGGCGAGGCCATAGTTGTTCCAGCCGATTCCCAGCAGCGGGTAATCGTGCAGCATGGCCAGGCACTGGCGGTTCAGCACCGGACGCAGATCCTCGGCATTCTTTTCCTTGCTCTCCTTGACCTCCTTGAGGCGTGAATTGAGCGAGTCCATGGCAAACATCATCACCATCACGGCACCCACCACACCCATCACAGAAAACACTGCCGTGCGCACCCCGGGGCCACGCAGCCATGCCATGCCAAGTACGATCGCAGCCCCCACGGCATACGCGGCCAGTGCAGCCCGTGAAACCGAAAGCAGCACACACAGCCACAGCAGCCGCCCTTTGATATCCTTGTGCAAAGCAGCCGCAAACACCACGCAGGCCGTCATGTACGCCCACATGGACATGGGGTTCTGATGCTCAAACCAGCCCTTGATCTGAAAGTAGCCTTCGAGGTAGCGCATCTTCATGCAAATCCAGCCCTGCACCACCAGGCTGAGCCCCAGCCCGATCAAGGCGGCTCGCAGATCTTTGTCATCACGCAGATACATCGCAGCCGCCACAAAGATCAGCGTGCCTTTGCCAAAACGCGAAAAGGCCATCCAAGCCATCGAAGCATCCCAGGCATTGGCCACGGAAAGCAATCCCACCACCGTCCACATTGCATACACCCATGTTCCAGGCGGCCACCCTTTGCGCGGCGGCACCGCCGGATCACGCGGACTTTGCGCCACGGCGATGATCAGAGCGATGGCAAACACCTCGATCAGGGAAACCTCATAGCCCTTGGTGTGGCCACGGTACTTCTCGATGCTGCCAATCATCAGCGTGAATCTTCCCGGCTGCAGTGTGGGCATGAAAATCATCAGTCCAAACAACGCCCGCTGCCAGGCGCGCCGCGATGCCATCATCACCCCGAGCAACGGCGCAAAACCGCCGTAGAGCAGCAGGGCAATCAAGAGTTTGAAAAGATCCTTCACAGCTGAAATCAAGCCCTGACACCGCATCATCTCACCGCCCCCGATTGAGGGGGGAGCAAACACCCCCGCACGCATTTAGATTTCGACTCACCTCTTCTCCAGCATGCGTCCCACCATCGGTGTCCTCATCCGCTTCAAGAACTCCGCAGCCACACTTCCGCGTGTGCTGCAACGACTGCAGGCGCAAACCATCCGGCCCCTCTTCATCCTCGGCGTGGACACCGGAAGCACGGACGATTCAGCTGCGCTGATCACTCAAGCGGGAGGCCGGGTGATTGCATGGTCGCAGCCCTACCATCATGCGCGTGTGCTCAATTACGGTCTCAAGCA
>NZ_JBIPNG010000631.1:0-3146 GCF_044373815.1 Prosthecobacter sp.
CATCTCGATGGGCGGAATCTTGGTGCAGACGCGGCGGCCATCGGGGGTGGTGCCGAAAAAGGAGCCGGTGGCGGTGCTTTCGGTCTTGATGACGTGGTAGGAATTGTAGCTGAAGGTTTCCCCCGGCGAGAGATTGGGGAACTGGCCGACGACGCCGTCGCCCTCGACAACCATGGTGTCGCCGTCGGTGTCACGCACGATCCATTTGCGGCCAAAGATGCGCACAATGTCGGGGGAGTCGTTGTGGATCGAGAGATGATACACAAACGGGTGCGGCCGGTCCGGCGGAGCAGGCCGAGTGGGATCGTAGGCGATGCTGTCCACCGTGACCGTGAGTCCTGGCAACGGATCGAAATTCATGGGATGAGTTTAGTCCATACGCAGGATGCCACAAGCCGGGGTTTGCAAAAAGCAGCCGGACTCGTACCATCCAGCCAACCGCCACCATGCCATCCTCCCCTCCCGTCGTTCTCACCATTGCAGGTTCAGATTCTTCATGCGGAGCGGGGGTGCAGGCGGATTTGAAGGCGATTTCAGCCCTCGGGGGCTATGGCCTGAATGCACTGACGAGCGTGGTGTCAGAGACTCCGGGCCTCGTTTCGCAGGTGCGCCTGCTGGATGCGGATTTCATTGCCGATCAGGTTCGAGTGCTGTTTGGGGGCTTTCCCATTGCCGCTGCGAAGACCGGCATGCTGGGCGGGCGGGACCAGGTGCATGCGGTGGCGGAAACCTGGCGGCAGTTTGGCCATGGGCGCATCCCCCTCGTGGTGGACCCGGTCATGATCGCCACCAGCGGAGGCAAGCTGCTGGAAGACGCCGCCGTGCGGACCTTGATCGACGAACTGCTGCCGCTGGCCTCGCTGATCACGCCGAATCTGGACGAGGCCCGCGTGCTGTGGGATCGGGAGGTTCCCGACCTTGAAGCCATGGAAGACTGTGCCCGCGAACTGAGCACCCGTTTTGATGCCGCTGTGCTGGTGAAAGGCGGACACCTGAAGGGGGATGCCGCCGATGTCCTGTGCCTGGACGGCGAACTTTTCTGGCACACCGCCCCGCGCACGCCGGGGGTGCGCACGCATGGCACAGGCTGCACGTTTTCCGCCGCCATTGCCACCTGTCTGGCGCAGGAAATGGGGCTGAATGAGGCTGTCGCGGCCGCCAAGGAGTTCGTCAGCCGCGCCATCGCCCAGCATTTCATGTGGCAAAGTGCTGGCGCAGGGCCCGTACATGCTCTCAATCATCTCCAGCAGACCGACGCATGAGACGACTCGCCATCCTTTTGACCTTCACCTCCTCCGTGTTCGCCGCCAGCGGCCCGGAGCCGAAGGACGTCAGCCAGGCAGGCATCCAGACGGCGTTTCGGATTCTGCAGAAGGAATACATCCGCAGCAGCGATCTGACCTTTGATGTGCTGAACCGTGCTGCACTTTCGGGTTTGCTGCAGCGTCTTGATTTCGGTGCGGAACTGGTGCCCCGCACCAGCGAGGCCAAATCCGGTGCGCTCACCGGCGTGCAGGCAGAACTACTGACGCCCAAGACTGGCTACCTGCGCCCCCGCGAATTCACGCCGACTGAAACGAAGGAACTGGAAAAGCACCTGCAGGATTTTGTGGCTAAAAAGGTGAGCCACCTCATCCTGGATCTGCGCAGTCCGGCTCCGCCGGGAAACTTTAATGATGCGGCGGACATGCTGAGCCTGTTTGTGCCCAAAGGCGAAGTGCTCTTCAAAATGAAGCAGATGGGGCAGGCGGCCTCAGAAGTCGAAACCAACGTGCGCGAGCCGGTGTGGTCGCAGCAGCTTCTTGTCCTCGTGGATGACGAGACCAACAATCTGGGTGAAACCATGGCCGCGGTGCTGCGTCAGCGGAAGCAGGCGCTCTTGATTGGTTCCCCCACACGCGGTGGAGCCGTGCGGTATGAAACGGTGCCGGTGGATGCGGAGTGGTCCCTGCGCTTTGCCCGCGCCGAGGTGCTGCTGTCGGACGACAGCTCGGTGTTCAAGAAGGGCCTGCAGCCTGATTTCCCGGTCTCCATGCCGACCACCTTGAAGCGCCAGGTGTTTCACGCCACTGATGCCAAGGACGTCAAAAGCTCCATCATCGACAAACCACGCGCGCGCTTCAACGAGGCTGCACTCGTGGCCAACACCAATCCCGAACTCGACTCCTACCTGAGGCGCTCCGCCGGCAAGGCTCTGCCCGAGGATGCTCCGCGTCCTTCTGACACCGTGCTGCAGCGCGCGGTGGATCTCATCACAGCACGCGCCCTGCTTCAATCCGCCAAGATCGACTGGAACCGCAAGCCTCCAGCCACCAACGAACCTCCGGCACGCCGTGCCATTCCCGTGACCAAGTGATGGATATTATCACCCGAGTTGAAACCACCGCCACGATTCGTCGTGTGATCAGTCCGCGCACCTGCCACGCCTTGCTGCCAAATGGGAAAGAGATCTTTGGCACCATCCAGAAAGAGCTGCCGGATTTCCCTCTCGCGGAAGGCGCGCAGGTACGCGTGCGCATGCACGTCTGCGACTTCTCGTATGGGGAGATGATGGGTGCTTTATAGCGTGCCCCCCGCTCATGGGTAAGCGGGAGGCTGATGTGTTAAAGTAAGCGCTGATCGACGGACAGGAGTGTCCATCGTACTCATGGGTCACACCTCATCCGGCACGACGAATGGCGCACGGTATTTATCCTTGAGCATCGCGTTCGCAGCGTCTTGATCAATGAAGCGCTCGGTCTTGCCATCCATTTTCAAAACGGGGCCGAGGGTGAGGAGGTCTTTGGTGATATCGACCTCGTTTTTCCCCAGGTGCTCCTGCATGCGCCCGAAGCTTTCGGAGGCGAAGGTGTCACCTTTGATCTTTTCCATGATGGCTTCAGGCTTCTCTTTCTGGCCAAGACGATGACTGATATTGGCGGTGTGGCACAGGGCGCTGGAGAGATGCCCTTCGAGAATGTCGGCATTCAAATCGTCCACCCGGCGGCTGCGGCAGGCATTGATGAAGTTTTTGAAGTGGTCTTCGCTGCCTTCGAACTTCTTCACCTCCTTGCCTTCCTTGTCGAAGACCACGCAACCCGAGTAATTCGGCACCACGATGGTTCCGCCTTCGCACTCGATGATGACGCCCACGCCTGCACCAGTGA
>NZ_JBIPNG010000206.1:0-10879 GCF_044373815.1 Prosthecobacter sp.
TTTCAACGCTGATCGAAGGCAAGGGCATCGACAAACCCTGGCGCGATCATTTCTTCTGCGAGCACCTCGATCTCGCACCCACGCTCACCTGGGAGGGCATTCGCGGCCAGCGATACGTCTATGCGCGTTACTTCGACCAGAAGCCCGCGTATGAGTTTTTGCATGATCTGGAATCCGACCGCGATGAACTCAAGAATCTCGCCACCGATCCCGCGCATGCCGAGGCTCTGCAGAAAATGCGTGCGCTGTGCGATGCCGAGATGAACGCACGCGGCGGTGCCCTGCTGCCCATGGACCAACGCGGATCGCGCAAATTCACCCCCAATAAAAAAGGGGCGGCCAAAAAGGCCAAGGCCGAATAATGACTGGCACGCGCCTCAATCCAGCTTCCCCGACCCAACCATGAAAGCCCTCGTTCTCATCCTTTCGTCATTCTGCCTTTTGGCATCGTCCTTTGCCGCTCCGACGAAGCGTCCCAACATCCTCTTCATCGTCGTGGATGACCAGTCGCCCTTTGACTTCAAGTTCTACAATCCGAAGTCGGCGCTGCAGTCACCGAACATCGACAAGCTTGCTGCGGAAGGCATGGTCTTTGATTCCGCACGGCACATGGGCTCCTTCAGCGGCGCGGTGTGCACGCCATCACGGCACATGATCATGAGCGGGCGCACGGTGTGGCATCTGCCCATCGGCCCCGGGGCGAAAGAGCACTGCCCGCCGAATCTGGAGCTGAACACACTGGCCGCTGTGTTCAATCGCGCGGGATACGACACCATGCGCACCTGCAAACAGGGCAACTCGTATGAGGGAGCCAATAAACAATTCACCGTGCGGCATGATGCCACCAAACGCGGCGGCACCGATGAAACCGGCAGCACCTGGCATGGCGACCAGGTGATGCATTACCTGAACGAGCGCGAGGCGAAGAAGGACACCGACCCCTTCCTCATCAACTTTGGTTTCTCCCATCCGCACGACACCCGCGACGGTCGCCCCGAGCTGCTGGCCAAATATGGCGCCACCAATCACGAAGATCCCAACACGCTGCCTGCGCTGAATCCAAAGCTGCCTGCCCTGCCTGCGAACTACCTGCCCGCACATCCCTTCAACAACGGCGATGCCAACGTGCGCGATGAGGTGGAAGTCAGCGGTGTGTGGAGGAACCGCGACGAGGCAACCATCCGCAATGAGATCGGCCGCGAGTTCGCCTGCAATGAAAACATCGACATCCAGATCGGCCGCGTGCTGGAGAAGCTCAAAGCCATGGGTGAGCTCGACAACACCTACATCGTTTACACCGCCGACCACGGCATCGCCATCGGCCGCCATGGATTGCAGGGGAAACAAAACCTCTACGAGCACACCTGGCGCGTGCCCTTCATCGTCAAAGGCCCCGGCATCAAGCCCGGCTCCCGCGTGCCAGGAAACATCTACCTGCTCGACATCGTGGCCACCCTTTGCGACATCGCCGGCATCCCCGCACCGGAGAGCAACGAAGGCGTCAGCTTCAAGCCGGTGATCGAAGGTAAAAAGACCGCCGTACGCGATGTGATGTACGGCGTCTACTGCGGTGGCACCAAGCCCGGCATGCGCTGCGTGCAGCAGGGTGAGTGGAAGCTGATTAAGTATGATGCCATGAACGGCGCCGTGCATGAGACCCAGCTTTTCAACCTCGCCGCGAATCCCGACGAACTCCTCAAGGAGCATGGCAACAAAGACCCGTTGAAGACCAACCTCGCGAGTGATCCCAAGCATGCCAAAAAGCTCGCTGAAATGGAAGCGCTACTCCTCGCCGAAATGCGCCGCCTCGATGATCCTTATCGTCTTTGGAACCAGCCGGATGACGGGCTGCCGCCAGTGCCGGAGCCTGCGCCGAAGGCCAAGAATGCGAAGAAGAAACAGGCCAAGCAGTAATCTCTCAAGACATGAAGCCCCTCGCTCTCATCGTTTCGTCAATTTTCGTTGTGGCTTCGTTGTTCGCTGTGGAGCAGCGGCCCAATTTTCTCATCATCTACGCCGATGACCTCGGCTATGGCGATGTCTCCACTTATCATCCTTCGGACTGCCACACGCCGAACATCGACAAGCTGGCGGCGGAGGGCATGCTGTTTAAAAACATGCGTGCGAACTGCACGGTGTGCTCGCCTTCACGCGCCGCGCTGCTCACGGGGCGCTTTCCAGATCGCGTGGGGGTTCCTGGTGTCATTCGTACCAATGCGGAAGACTCATGGGGTTACCTTGCGCCGGGCATTCCGACGATTGGAAATGAGCTGAAGAAGGTCGGCTATCACACGGCGGTGATTGGGAAATGGCATCTTGGGCTGGAATCTCCGAACACGCCGAATGAGCGCGGCTTTGATCTCTTCCACGGCTTCCTCGGCGACATGATGGACAGCTACACCACGCACCTGCGCCAGGGTAACAACTACATGCGCCGCAATGCGGAGGTCATCGACCCCAAGGGCCATGCTACGGATATCTTCGCGGGCTGGGCGACGGATTACTTTCGTGAGCGTGCCAAGGAGAAGCAGCCTTTTTTCCTCTACCTCGCCTTCAATGCCCCGCATTTTCCCATCGAGCCACCGGTGGAATGGGTGGCCAAGGTGAAACAGCGCGCACCGCAGCTCGATGAAAAGCGTGCGATGAATGTCGCGCTGGTGGAGCATCTGGATGATCGCATCGGGCAACTGCTGGCCGTGTTAAAAGAAGCCGGGCTCGATCAAAACACCGTTGTCGCTTTCGGTTCTGACAATGGCGGCTCTTTGCCGCATGCACAGAACAACGACCCCTGGCGCGATGGGAAGACCAGCCACTACGACGGTGGCCTGCGCGTGCCCTTCATGGTGCGCTGGCCTGGGCACATCAAGGCAGGCTCCCGCAGCGATTACGCGGGGCTGAACTTTGACCTTTTCCCCACCTTTCTTGAACTCGCGGGCGTGAAACCTTCGCCTGAGCTCGATGCGATCAGCCTCGTGCCTATTCTCACTGGCGGTAGCATCGATAAGCCGCGTGATCTCTACTTCGTCCGCCGTGAAGGTGGCGCAGCCTATGGCGGCAAAAGCTATGAGGCGCTCATCCGTGGCGACTGGAAGCTGATGCAAAACACGCCCTACAGCCCATTAGAACTCTACAATCTCAAGAACGATCCGCAGGAGAAAACCAACCTCATAGGCAAGGCTCCCAAGGTCTTCAAAGAACTCTCCACCGCACTGCGCACGCACGTTCAGATCGGCGGCGCCACGCCTTGGCAGAAGCCTGAAACTCACCAGCCATGAAACTTCTCCTCTGCCTTCTTTCGACATTCGCCCTCTGGCATTCGTCATTCGCGGCGCAGCCGAACATCATCCTCATCATGGTCGATGACTTCGGCTATGAGTGCGTCACGGCGAATGGCGGGGAGTCGTATCAGACTCCGAACATCGACAAACTCGCGGCGAGCGGTGTGCGCTTTGAAAACTGCCATGTGCAGCCGCTGTGCACGCCCACGCGCGTGCAGCTCATGACGGGGCGCTACAACGTACGCAATTACATCAACTTCGGCACGCTGCTGCGCACAGAGACGACCTTTGGCAGCCTCATGAAAAACGCAGGCTACGCCACCGGCATCTGCGGCAAGTGGCAGCTTGGCGGGGAGGTGGATTCACCGCAGCACTTCGGCTTTGATGAATCCTGCCTCTGGCAGCAGACACGCCGCCCGCCGCGTTATGCGAACCCCGGCTTGGAATACAACGGTGTGGAGAAAGATTTTACTCACGGCGAGTACGGCCCCACGCTGGTGAACGACTTCGCGCTCACCTTCATCACCCAGAACAAAGAAAAGCCCTTCTTTCTCTACTACCCGATGATCCTCACGCACAATCCCTTTCAGCCGACGCCGGACAGCCCGGACTGGGATCCGACGATCAGCAGCGAGAACAAACAGCAGTCGCCCAAGCACTTCGCCGAAATGACCGCCTACATGGACAGGCTGGTGGGCAGCGTTGTCACGAAGCTTGATGAACTCGGCATTCGGGACAACACACTGCTGCTCTTTCTCGGCGACAACGGGACGAACGCCAGCATCACCAGCCGCTTCAAAGGAGCAGACTACAAGGGGGGCAAAGGCAGCACCACATCCCATGGCACGCATGTGCCGCTTATCGCCAGCTGGCCCGCCGTGATGAAGCAGGGCCGCGTCTCCGCGGATCTCGTCAGCAGCACCGACTTCCTCCCCACGATCTGCGTCGCCGCAGGTGTGAAGGTGCCTGAAGGCACCGATGGCGTGAGCTTCCTGCCTCAGCTCAAAGATGAACCCGGCACACCGCGCGAGTGGCTCTACACCTGGTACTCCCCGCGACAGAGCCAGGACATGACCGTGCGTGAATACACCTTCGACCAGCGCTTCAAACTTTACCGCACCGGCCAGTTCTACGATTTGAGCACGGATGAAATGGAGAAGCAGGATATTGCCGCTACTACGCTGAGCAACGAAGCCGCCGCCGCGAAAGCGAAGCTGCAGACCGCCCTCGACCACTTCAAGGATGCCCGCCCCGTGAAACTCGATGAAGAGTTCCAGGCCTCGGGGAAAGGGAAAGACAAGACCACGAAGAAGGGAAAGAAGAAGCAGAACAAAGCAGAGTAACTGACCATCAAACCACCTCATCATGCGCCCTCTCGTATTCCTCCTTTCGTCGTTCGTCATTTTACATGCATCATTCTCTGCGGAGCCGCCGCCCAACATCCTCTTTGCCATTGCTGATGACTGGGGTCCGCATGCGAGCGCCTATGGCACGCCGTGGGTGAAGACGCCGAATTTTGACCGCGTTGCGAAGGAGGGGCTGCTCTTCAGCCAGGCCTACACGCCAAATGCGAAGTGCGCGCCCTCACGCGCCTGCATTCTCACGGGGCGTAATTCCTGGCAGCTCAAAGAAGCGGCGAATCATATCTGCTACTTCCCGCCGGAGTTCAAAGGCTGGGGCGAAGCGCTGGCGGAAAAGGGCTGGAATGTGGGCTACACCACCAAGGGCTGGGGCCCCGGCATGGCGGTGGATGCGAATGGCAAGCCCCGCCAGATGACGGGCACGCCCTACAACAAGCGCAAAGCAGAAGCACCCACGCCGGAGATCCTGAACTGCGATTACGCGGCGAACTTCAGCGACTTCCTCAATGCTGCACCGGCCGACAAACCCTGGTGCTTCTGGTATGGCAGCGTGGAGCCGCATCGGGGCTATGAATTTGGCAGCGGCGTGGCCAAGGGCGGCAAGAAGCTCACGGACATCGACCACGTGCCCGCCTACTGGCCGGACAACGACGTGATCCGCAATGACATGCTCGACTACGCCTTTGAGGTGGAGCATTTCGACCGTCACCTCGGGCGCATGATCGCCGACCTTGAAAAGCGCGGCCTGCTGGAGAATACGCTCGTCATTGTCACCGCGGACCACGGCATGCCCTTTCCGCGCAGCAAGGGAAATGCGAACGTGCAGGCCAATCATGTGCCGTTGGCGATGATGTGGAAGAAGGGAATCCTGCAGCCCGGCCGCGCGCTGGCGGACTTCGTGAGCTTCGTTGATCTCGCGCCGACGCTCATCGAGGTGGCGGGCATGAAGTGGGCGGACACCGGCATGGCGGAGTCACCGGGCCGGAGCCTCACGGATCTCTTTGCCAACAAGCCCGCGCATGTGCGTGATCACGTGCTCCTCGGCAAGGAGCGCACCGATGTCGGCCGCCCGCATGACTGGGGCTATCCCATCCGTGCCATCGTGACGAAGGACAGCGTCTTCATCGAAAACTTCGAACCCTCGCGCTGGCCCGGCGGCAATCCCGAAACCGGCTACATGGACTGCGATGCCGGTGCCACCAAGAGCTACATCATCGACGCGCATCGCAAAAATCCCACTGATCCTTTTTGGCAACTTTGTTTCGGCCTGCGCCCTGGCACCGAGTTTTATGACCTCAAAGCGGACCCAGATTTCGTGAAGAACTCACCTGCCGATCCACGCGTCACCGCCTTGCGTGATCAGCTTCACACCGAACTCAAAGCACAGGGCGATCCGCGCATGTTTGGCCAGGGTGAGATCTTCGACAAATACGAGCACGCCTCCAAGGCGAACGTGAGCTTCTACGAGAAGTTCATGAGCGGCAAGCCCATAAAAGCTGGCTGGATCAACCCCAGCGACATTGAACCCAAGCCCGTCCTGCCATGAGATTTTCTTTTCTGCTCATCCTCGTTTCGTCGTTCATCAGCCTGCATTCATCGTATTCGGCTGCTCCGAATATTCTTTTCATTCTCTCGGACGATCACAGCTACCCGTTCATCCATTGCTACGGGCGGGAGGAGATGAAGACGCCGAATCTCGATCGCTTCGCTGCCGAAGGGATCATGTGCCGTCGCATGTTCACGGGTGCGCCGCAATGCGTGCCTTCGCGCGCCACCATCATGACCGGGCGATCGCCGGTGGCCTGCCGTATCACGCGGTTTTCATCGCCGCTGCCACGGGATGAAATCACCTTCCCTGAGATTTTGAGGAAGGATGCAGATTACTTCGTTGGCTGCTGCGGCCGCACGTACCATCTCGATGGTTCGGGGCGCGGCCCGGAGGCATCCGCGCAGGTGTTTGATGAGCATCACATGGTCACCTTCAAGGATCGCTTTAACTACGTCGATGCGAGCGGTCAGGAAAATGTGCCGGCGAAGATGAACGAGTTCTTTGACCAGCGTCCGAAGGACAAACCTTATTTCCTGTGGGTCGGTTTCAGCGATCCCCATCATGCCTGGACCTCTGGCAAGAACCCGCCTGATCCCGCGAAGCTCAAGGTGCCCGGTTTCCTGCCGGATCTCCCCGGCGTGCGCAGTGACCTCTCCGCCTACGAAGGGGAGATCGAGCATTGCGATGGCGACTTCCAGCGCGTGCTCGACATCGTCAAAGAACGCGCCGGATTGGAGAACACGCTCATCATCTTCATGGGAGACAACGGCATGGCATTCCCCAGCGGCAAAGGCTCGCTGCATGATCCCGGATTGAACGTGCCGCTGCTCGCGTGGTGGCCGGGTGTGATCAAACCGGGCGGCGACTCCAGCGCACTGATCTCTGGTGAAGACATCGCGCCCACCTGCCTCGAAGCCGCCGGACTCCCGGTGCCCGAGCGCATCAGCGGCGTGAGCTTTCTGCCGCTGCTCAAAGGCGCGAAGTTTGACAAGGAGCGCCAGCATATCTTCGCCGAGCGCGGCCCGCACGGCAGCGCCACCTTCAATGAAAGCACCACCGCCAGTGGCGTGGACTACAGCCGCTGCGTGCGCAGCGCGCGCTACAAGCTTATCTACAATGTCACCCCGAACCTGCGCTACACGCCTGTGGACAGCGGGAATGATCCGAGCTGGAAGGACATCGTCAAAGCACACGAGGACAAGGCGCTGGCCACCGAGTTTGAAGACCTCTGGTTCACCAGTCCGCGTCCTGTCTATGAACTTTACGACCTCAAGGAAGACCCCAATGAACTGCACAATCTCTACGGCCAGAAAGGTCTGGAAGCAGCCACGCTGGAGCTGAAGACCGCGCTGCAAAAGAAGATGATCCTCGACTTCGACTACCTGCCGCTGCCCATCGCGGGAGATGCCAAACCGAAGGGCAAAGCCGCTGCCAAGAAGGATCCCAACCGCGCGGAGCAGTTCAAGAAGCTCGATATTGATCACGATGGCAAACTGAGCCGTGAGGAGTTCAGCGCCAAACGAAACTCCGCAGATGCCGCCGCCTGGTTCAAGGCCCGCGATGTGGACGGCAACGGCTCCATCGAGGCCGCCGAATACACAGCCAGCACCGTGCCCAATCCTCCCAAAAAATAACCCAATCTCTACTCGCTCCAACCATGAAGAACCTCCTTATCTTCCTCACTCTTTCCCTCTCGCTCCGCGCCGACTTCATCACCCCGGTCTTCTCTGACGACTTCTCCCGTGACGAAGCCACACCGGGCAAAGAGGACATCGGCAACGGCTGGACCAGCAACAGTGCCTGGCGCGCGAAGGGTCATCAGCAGGTCGATCTTATCGACGGGCACATGCATGTGACCAAGCATGCGGAGGCCGACCATGGCGTGGCTATCTTTCATAATGTGGAGTTTCAGGACGGCATCGTTGAGCTGAGGTTCAAACTTGGTGAAGGTGATGATCTCGGCGTCGATTTCGTGGATCGTGAGCTCAAGACCGTGCATGCGGGCCATCTCTGCATCGCACGTGTGACCAACGAGGCGGTGACAATCACTGATTCCAAGACCGGCGGCATGGACAACGAGATCCGCGCCCGCCGCGAGAAAGGCGACAAGTCCCCCGAACTTGCCGCGCTGCTCAAATCCAAAACGAAGTCCTTCAAGCTCGATCTCAAGCCCAATGAGTGGCACAGCATGAACATCAAGGTCGTCGGAGATCAGATGACCGTCCGCATTGACGATCTGGAAGCCGTTTCATTCAGCAGCGAAGGCATCGCCCATCCGACGAAACGCATGATCACCCTTGCCGTGAACAAGTCGGCGAATGTGGATGACGTGAAGGTTTCAAAGCTGAAGTGAGTCATTCACTCCTTCCATGCGCTTCATCCTCTTCCTCGGTCTCTTCGCCACGGCGTCTCTGGCACAATCCCAGCATGAGGTCGTCTCCGGCTGGCCGCAGTTGCCGGAGGGGCAGGTGCTTGGCCTTTGTGCCGGGGTCGGTGTCGATGCTCAGAACCGCGTGTACGTTTTTCATCGCAGCGGCCGGGTATGGTCCAAGCCCTTTCCCAAAGAGGCCATCGCTGCGCCGACCGTGAGCGTGTTCGATGGTGCGACGGGACGGCTTCTCAGCAGCTGGGGGGCGAACCGCTTCATCATGCCGCATGGTCTGACGGTGGACCGTGAGGGCAATCTCTGGCTCACCGATGTGGGCCTGCATCAGGTCTTCAAGTGTTCGCCGGCGGGTGAGGTGCTGCTCACCTTGGGCGAGGCGGGCGTCCCCGGCAGCGATGACAAACATTTCAATCTGCCCACGGATGTGGCTGCGCTGGCAGACGGCTCCTTTTACGTGAGCGACGGCTACCAAAACACGCGCGTGATGAAATTCACCGCTGACGGCCGCTTTGAGTTCCAATGGGGCACGAAGGGCCATGGGCCGGGTGAGTTTCATCTGCCGCACGGCATCACCGTGGATGCGCAGGGCCGCGTCATCGTCTGTGACCGCGAGAATGAACGGCTGCAGGTCTTCGATGCGAAGGGCGCCTTTAAGCATGAATGGAAAGGCCCGCAGCTTGGCAAACCGTATGGTATCGCTACAGGTCCCGACGGCCATTTCTTCGTCATTGATGGCGGTTCTCCTTCCCTGCAGCCGCAGCTGCGGGGCAAGGCGGTGGAGCTCGATCCCTCCGGGCAGGTGCTTGACACCTTTGGCAGCCAGGGCAAAGCCGCCGGTCAGTTCCAGCTCGGGCATGATATTGCGGTTGGCCCGGACGGTGCGGTTTATGTCGCGGAAGGAACAGGAGCGCGGGTGCAGAAGTTTGTGCGCAGGAAAGCAGCGGAGTGATGGTTGCTTTGTGCTGCGGCACATCTCTCACTGGTTCGGTGTTCGGACCAAGGGTTTGCTGTGAAAGCAAACCGAGCGCTCGCGTAATCTATAGTGCCATGACCAACCGCCGCCGCTTTCTTGCCACAACGACCTCCGTGCTTGCCTTTCCGTTCATCGCACGTGGAGCCGCGCCTGCGGCGAAGATCATTGAGACCAAGGTAATTTCTCAGCAGCCGGAGTTTTATCATGGCTGGCCGACTGTGGTCCGCAGACAAAATGGCGAGCTGTGGGTCTCGTGGTCCGGTGGCCGTGAATCGCATGTGTGCCCCTTTGGCCAGGTGCATGCCATGACCTCGCGTGACAACGGCGCCACCTGGACCTGGCCGCGTGTGCTGCTGGACACTGCCACGGATGACCGCGACTCCGGTGTGCTGGAAACTGCGAAGAGCTCTCTCATCGTCAGCACCTTCACCTCACTGGCCTATGAAGATCATTTCAAGAAGGCCAGCACTTTTGCCGAACACACGGACAAGGGCTGGACTTCGAAAACGATGCCGCAGGAGCAGTTTGTAAAGTGGAAGGCCGCACACGAGCGCCTCAATGATGAGGAGCGCAAAGCGGAACTCGGTGAATGGGTGATCCGCTCCACCGATGGCGGCAAGTCCTGGTCCACCCGCATCCCCACCATCGTGAACAGCCCGCATGGCCCCATCCAGCTCAAGGATGGTCGCCTGCTCTATGCCGGCAAGCAGCTCTGGACCGGCGATAAAAAGGTCGGCGTGGCGGAGTCGAAGGATGATGGCCAAACCTGGCAGTGGCTGGCGGAAATCCCCACGCGCAAAGGCGACAACGCTGTCAGGTCGTATCACGAACTCCATGCGGTCGAGGCAGCAGACGGCACGCTCATCGCGCAGATCCGCAATCACAACGACGCCAACAAGGGTGAGACGCTGCAGACCGAATCCAAGGACGGCGGCAAGACTTGGAGCGAGCCGCACGGCATCGGCGTGTGGGGCCTGCCCTCCCACCTTCTGCGCCTGCGTGACGGCCGCCTCGTCATGACCTACGGCCACCGCCGCAAGCCTTACGGCAATCAGGCCCGCATCAGCAGCGACAACGGCCAGAGCTGGAGCGAGGCCATGATCCTTTCCGGCGATGGCATCGGTGGCGATCTCGGTTATCCCAGCACCGTCGAGCTGGCCGATGGCACGCTGCTGAGCGTGTGGTATGAGACGATGAAGGAGCCCAAGCTGGCGGTGCTGCGCCAGGCCACGTGGCGGGTGGAGTGAGGGCGGCTCAAGGAGGAGTGCGCGGAATGAATTCCGTGCTCCTTGTGCAGCATCACCGCCCCGCGCTACATTGCGATCCTGCCAT
>NZ_JBIPNG010000632.1:0-3135 GCF_044373815.1 Prosthecobacter sp.
CGTTTCTGCTCCCTGATCCTTCACTGTGCCCGATTCTTCTATGAAACCCAATCGCACTCTTCTTGCCACAGCATTGCTGCTGTTTGCCGTCTGCCTGCCAGCGCGGGCCGCCGTCATCTACAGCGGCCTGCAAAATATCGCCATTCCCACTGACTTCGACGGTGTTTATATCGACATCGACACCGGTGCATTCAGCACCTCCACCTTCACCGGCTGGGACATCAACCCCTTCTTCGGCGGCTCAGCCATCGGCAACAGCGCGGCCTTCCAGCCCGCAAGGCTCGGCCTTAACAACGATGATCCCATCGTGAATTTGAGTTATGGAACTCTGGTGGATGCCAGCCTGTTCTACTCCACCGGTGAAGGCGGCTCGGGAGACCCCGTCTCGCATCTCGGCTTCGACAGCAATCAATTCCAGCCCGGCGTCGAAGGCTATCTCGGCTTCATGTTCACCACCAACGACTCCGCCGGCCCCTACTATGGCTGGATGCGTGTCCTCTTGAACAACAACGTTCCCGGCGGCCTCATCAAAGACTGGGCTTACGACAACACCGGCGCTCCCATCCCCACACCAGAGCCTGGCCGCGCCGCGCTGCTGCTGCTCGGCATTGTTGGTCTTGTCACGCGGCGGCAGCGCGGCGTCACCCCTTCGCAGGCATAGCCTTCTGCATTTCCCACACCAGATCCTGCGCCGTCCAGTCGCTGCCTTTGAAGATGCACTGCACGCGGCCCGCAGCATCCACCACGATGGTGCGCAGATTATGATTGATCAGCCCATCCTGGATCGTCACTTCGAGACCCACTGATGCCCCGAACTCGCTTACCCGCTTGCCAGTGGCAAAAGTCCAGTGCGTCGCATCGGCCCCTTGCGCCTTGGCATATAGCGTGAGCTGCTGAGGTGTGTCATGCTCGGGATCAAAGCTGAGCGAAAGCAGATGCCAGTCATCCTCCCCTGTCTTTGCCAGCTCCTGCTGCGCCGCCTTGAAGTGAGACGTCAGTCGGGGGCAGAAATCCGGCAGCGGACAGCGTGTGAAAATGAATGTCACCGCCAGCGCACGGCCTCGAAAGCGGCTGATGTTCAGAGTCTTCCCATTCGCGTCCGTCAGTTCACAATCGGGGACCTTTTCCCCAATGGCAAGTTCCCGCGCATTCGCAGGCAGACTCAGCAGACAGGCCGCCAGGAGATGGTGAAGTTTCATCACGCACGATTTCAACATTCACCTGAAAACGTAAGCGACGATTTCGACACAGGGGAGGTCTTGCCCACTGCCAGGGCCACCAGCATTCAGCGGCATGAAAATGCTGCCACACCTTCCCCTCCTGCTGACGGCATTCATGCCGTTGTGGTCACAGGACGCAGCCGATCCTAAACCACCGCCGCAGTTGCAACCCACCGTGACTGTGCAGACCGGCGACACCGGTGGCATGACCTTTGGCCGCAAGCCTGACCCCAAGACAACGCGTCATTACTACATCGCCGCAGAACCCGAGCTATGGGACTACGCTCCCGTGGTGAGCGAACCCATGTGCGGCACACCACTGCCACCTTCGGCCACCAGCAATCACGAGCGCGTGGGCAAGCTGCGCTATGTGCAGTACACGGATGCCACCTTTACTGCAAAAATGCTGCCCACGCCCCGTCTCGGCATCCTGGGGCCGGTGCTGCGTGGTGTGGTGGGTGAAACTTTGGCCGTGACCTTCCTCAATCGCACCACACAGCCGCTCTCCATGCATCCGCATGGCGTGCGTTATGACAAAGACAGCGAAGGCGCCTACTTCCCGCCAAATCCCGGCAAAGGAGCCGCCGTCGGTCCGGGAGCAACCTTCACCTATGTCTGGCAGCTCGATGAAAGCTCCGGGCCGCTGCCCAATGAGCCAAGCTCCAAGGCCTGGCTCTACCACAGCCATGTCACTGGCGAAGGCGAGGTCAATCTCGGCCTCGTCGGCAGCATCATTGTCACTGACCCCAAACGTGCGCGGCCTGACGGCACTCCCAATGACGTGGATCGCGAAATGGAAATGCTCTATCTCATCTTCGACGAAAGCGGCCTCGATGCCGAAGCACGCGAAGCCTATGAATACGTCAACACCGCCAGCGGCATTCCCACCAAGACCTGGGCCGAAACCATGGAGTTCATCGAGATCCACTCCCGCTTCGCCATCAATGGTTACACCTTCGGCAATCTCCCCGGCCTGGAAATGAACGAAGGCGAGCGCGTGCGCTGGTATCTCTTTGCCCTCGGCTCGGAGCAGGACTTCCACACCGCGCATTGGCACGGCATGAAAGTGATCGAGGAAGGCCGCCGCCGCACGGATGTGATCGAGCTGCTCCCCGCGAGCATGAAAGTCGCCGACATGAAGGCAGACAATCCAGGCACATGGCTCACCCATTGTCATGTAGCCGAGCACATGCTGGAAGGCATGTTCGCCCGTTACACCGTCCATCCCAAAGGAGCGGAAGGCGTCAGCCGCGATTCCGGCGTGGCTTTCTTTGGCACCCCGCACGCCGCACAAAGTCTGACCCTCCGCCGCGCCGAAATCACTCAGGACAACCACCTCGAACTCGCGGGCAGCGTCACCGTGTTTGAGGCGTTCTCCGTCTTCAATCAAACCATCACCGTGGAACTGGGCGGCAAGAGCATCAGCTTTAAACCAGACCGCAGCGGCCTTGCCACTACGCCTGCTGGCACCCTCCGCATACGCAACACCAACCGCTACGGCATCATCTTTGGTGGTCTGCTGGAGTTTGAAATCACTCTCAAAGGCGAGGACTGGCAGTCACAGATCGCAACACTCCAACAAGCCAAAACCCTGCCCGTCAAAATTCAGGCAGGCGAAGCAAAGCACATGACGACCATTGTGCTGTCGAAGAGAAGCTGATACTGGGATTAAGTCAGAAGGATGTTGCCCGGCAGTTCGGCTCTCTGCGTGAGGTTTATGATCGCTGACATGCGCCAAACGCCAGCAACCAAAGCGACCTCCATTACCCTGAGCGCCAAGTCATTGCCGCTTCCATGCTCACTATTCGCCTGGCATCTTATTCGAACCGAAGCTATTCAACCAAGCGAAGCCATGAAACACTTGCTCACCTTCTTCACGGTACTGCTGCTGGCTCCCCTTGCTGCGTTTTCGGGC
>NZ_JBIPNG010000633.1:0-3127 GCF_044373815.1 Prosthecobacter sp.
CATGTTCACCGGCTACCGCCCGAGCCCGGCCATCAAGTTTCCAAGCTTCGGCTCCATCATCTCGCACGAGCAGGGACCCCGCAACAATCTGCCCCCCTACGTGGCTGTGCCGAACATGATCGCGCCGGATCAAGGGAGCGGCTACATGAGCAGCGCCTTCGGTCCCTTTGCGCTGGGCAGCGATCCGGCGGACAAAGGCTTCACCGTGCGCGATCTGGCCGCACCGAAGGAGATCGACGCGAAGCGCTTCGACCGCCGCCGCAACCTGCTCTCCGCCGTGGACGAGCACTTCCGCACCCACGAGAAATCGGACGGCCTCAGCGCCATGGACAATTTCTACCAGGCCGCGTACAAGCTCGTCAGTTCAGAAAAAGCGCGCGAAGCCTTCAACCTCAGCGCCGAGCCCGACAAGCTGCGCGACGAGTACGGTCGCAACGCCGCCGGTCAGCGCTTCCTGCTCTCACGCCGTCTCGTCGAAGCCGGGGTGCGCATGGTGTCCGTGAATTACGGCAGCTGGGATCACCACTCCAACATCAAGGGTGCCTTTGAGGGCCAGGCCCCGCAGTTCGATGTCGCCTTCGCACGCCTGATCAAGGACCTCGATGAACGCGGCATGCTGGACACCACGCTGGTGCTCGTCAGCTCCGAATTCGGCCGCACGCCGCGCATCAACAGCACGAATGGCCGCGATCATTACCCGCGCGTCTTCTCCGTGGCCATGGCAGGTGGCGGCGTGAAGAAAGGTTTTGTTTACGGCAAGTCCGACGCTCTTGGCGGCGAGCCGGATGAAAACCCTGTGGGCCCCGAAGATCTTGCCCGCACGATGTACCGCCTGCTCGGCATCAACGCCAGCAAGCGCATCATCGTCGAAAACGTGCGTCCTGTGGACATCGTGAACGGTGGCCGGTTGATCAATGAAGTGATCGCGTAAGCGGAAGGGGGTGAGGAGTGAGTTTCCCCGGGGCGTCTTGTCCCGGGCGGCTGCTTCTTGCCGCCAAAAATGCGGAATCCGCAATCCTCTGCTTTCCTCGGCATCAAAACTGCGCATTCTCCATGCGGTTCGGATTTGAACCTACATGGAAGCAGTCAACATTCAGTTTGCCCCCGCGACTGGCACCGAGGAAGAATGGAACGAGGCGTATGCGCGCCTCGCCGATTACTTCCGTTCGTACCAGCTTCACAACCGCATCCGCCGTACGCAGCTTATTCTCGAAACCCTGCGCAACGCGGCCAAGGCCCATGCGAAGGATCCTTCGCGGACGCCGACGGCACACTCCATCGAGCAGGCGCGGTTCATGCTGCGTGAGTGGCTGGGCTCGATCTACAGCGATCTCAATCTCAACGAAGCGCAGCTTGAGGCCACGGGGCGTCTGGGCTTCCACCTCGCTGGCGGACCTTCGCGCTGGCCGCAGTTTTTCCTCGATGAACAGAACATGCCCAACGACATGGCCGAGGCCATGCGATCCGCCATTCGTACTTCCGGACCTGGCATGCAGGTGAGCAAGATGACTCCACGTGACATCGACCTCGGCATGTTCACCGATGTAGCAGACGACACCTTTGACCGCCTCGGCCGCCATCCCATCCTGCGCTACTCGGTGCTGGTGGTCATCATTGGCAGCGTGCTGGGCTACCTTTACTCCCTCTTCGGATGAGCGCACCCATTGGCAGCCAGACTGCAAACATCGCGATGACCGCAGGGATGCCGCCCAAGCACATCTCGCGCACGCGTCGCGCCACGTTTTTCTCTCTCGTCGGCCTTGGCACCATTGTGGGTGCCTGGCTGTCCTACATCTTCCTTTCGGAAAACGGCATGCGGCTTTCCGAATGGGGGCTGCTGCTGGTGTTCATCCCGCTGTATTACCAGCTCAATGTCGGCTTCTGGACGGCGCTCTTCGGCGTGTGGCTGATGAACCGACCCAAGCCGGACTCACTCAGCCTTTGGCTCTCCCTGACGGCGGATGACTATGAGCAGCCCATCACGGCCAGCACCGCGATCATCATGCCGGTGTTCAATGAGGATGTGACGCGCGTGTATGAAGGCCTGCGCTCCATCTACCTCTCGTTGGAAGCCACGGGACAGGCGGCCAACTTCGACTTTTTCATCCTGAGTGACTCCGACAAGGCCAGCCAGTGGATCGAGGAAGAAACTGCGTGGCTGGAGCTCTGCCGCCAGCTCAAGGCCTTTGGCCGCATCTTTTACCGCCGCCGCCGCAAGCAGATCAACCGCAAGAGCGGCAACGTCTCCGACTTCTGCCGCCGCTGGGGCAAGCGCTACCGCTACATGGTGGTGCTGGATGCTGACAGCCTGATGTCCGGCGCGCTGCTCACCAGCCTGGTGCGCATCATGGAAAAGAATCCGGGCATCGGCATCGTACAGACGTTTCCGAAGCAGATCGCCGCAGACACGCTGCTGGGGCGTGTGATGCAGTTTGCGCAGGCACTTTACGGTCCGCCCTTCATGGCGGGGCTGGACTACTGGCAGTGCGGCGAGGCGAACTTCTGGGGGCACAATGCCATCCTGCGTCTGGCGCCGTTCATCGAGCACTGCGCGCTGCCGCCGCTGCCAGCCAATGCGCCGTTTGGCGGGCACATTCTCAGCCACGACTTTGTGGAGGCCGCGCTGATGCGCAAAGCTGGCTACGCTGTAAGGCTGCTGCCCACCACGCGTGGCAGCTATGAAGAAGGACCGCCCACGCTGGTGGACATGCTCAAGCGTGACCGCCGCTGGTGCCAGGGCAACATGCAGCACCTCTGGCTGCTGTTTGCCAAAGGCTGGCACCCGATGAGCCGCATCAATTTCCTGCACGGCATCCTCAGCTACGTGAGCTCGCTGCTGTGGTTCCTCTTCCTGGTGCTGGCCACGCTGCTGGCCGCCACACCGACTCCGCACGTGCAGCCGCAGGCCATCCTGGCGGAGCACATTCTGCTGGCCGTCACGGCGATGCTGATCTTCCTGCCCAAGACGGTGATCCTGCTGGATGAAGTCATCACGGGGCGAATGTTCAAGCCGCTGAAACTGCGCTTTCTCACGTTCTTCAGCAGCCTGCTGGACACTGTGGTCTTCACGCTCATGGCGCCGGTGCTCATGATCTTCCATTCGCGCTTCGTCGTTTACACCATCGTG
>NZ_JBIPNG010000207.1:0-10839 GCF_044373815.1 Prosthecobacter sp.
GTGAACCCTTTTTTGAATACAGGAACTAGTCTTGCACTTGGGGCCTGCTAGCTTTCACACGCGATTTCGTAAATCTGTTTGATGCTAAAGTTTCCATCCAAGACTTCCTGCATGTCAGTGAACCGCTTCCATTGGTTATCAAATGACACCTCGAAAACACTCCGGCGCAGGTAGCCTGCGGGTGTGACCACACCAAGCTCAAATTGGTAGGTGCCCCCTCCATACATCCAGAGGTTCGTGTTTGCTACTTCTACGTTTAGAGACAATTGCGCGGGGGCCGACAGATGATGATGTCCCGGCACAGGCGAAAGGGTGCCGAAATCTACAAACGCGCATGTTGCAGGTGCAAGGTAGCTCTTGGCGGCAGGCCCGCCATGCGTCCACATGAGTCTTACAGGCACAAATCCGGTTAAGGCGACTCTGTCTTTACCACTCACCTTAAATGCGCCTAGCAAATGCACTTCAATTTCATGGGCTGGCGCATTGCCAATGTTTAACAGACGCAGGCGAATCTGTCTAAATGTCGTCCCATTTGCATTTTCCAAAGCGTGCCAAAAAGCATCGGAAATTCCACATTCCAAAATGCATTTGGGCTTGAAAAATTTGCCTCGAATCCAATCCCCAAAAATCGCTAACGCTGCAACTACCGTAGATGCGACAGCCGCAATCCATGTTCCCCAAGCTGCGAACCATGCAGCGGCTGTTTGACTGTCCATGTCGGCGAGAATGATGAGAGGGGGAGCCATCGAACATGATAGACAAATGTATTCCATAGAGCCAGACCGGAAATCTTGATGATCTCAGGTTTTCGTTCTTGTAAAGATGGGACACCAGAGGCATACACTAGGTCAGTGTCCCATTTTCTAATCCATTGAAATTCAATGGTTGGCAAGGTGGTGTCGGAGTGTCCCTCCCTCACCGCCATTTTTTGTCAGACGACCTCACGCTGAAAGCGCATGGTCGGCCACCTTGAGAGGAGGCAAACGAACAGTAAATGACGAGGCACAGCCCTTCAAAGCGCCTTGCAACGGTCTGCAATTGCCTGTTGCACAAGGGGTTAAAATACCACATTCTGCCACCCGATGAAAATCAATACCAGCATTACCATTGATCCACGCATCGCCAAGCTGGCGAAGAAATATGCGGCGCTCGACGGTCGCAGCTTTGCCAACTACGTCGAACGTGCCGTCGCTCGACAGGTCGAGCAGGACCAGATCGCCGAGAGCCCGAGCCCGAAGGCCAAGCCTGCGAAGAAGAAGTAAGCATTTTCGCTGACGCGGAAGGGAAGGGTGGCGATGAGAATCGCAATCCAGGTTCTTTGTTGTCTCGCAGCGCAGATTCAATCTGCGGGAGAGTGGTGGAGCTAAGGGGATTCGAACCCCTGACCTTCTCATTGCGAACGAGACGCTCTACCAACTGAGCTATAGCCCCAAAATGGGATGTTTGGACGATGCACGGTGATTTTGGGCACTCGTCAGATTTCTCTGGGAAGTTGCAGCGTGCGGGCTGGCAATAGCAGCCGACACAGGGCAGGAATCGTTTGAGAAAGCAGGTGAATGCCTTGTTCACTATTCATCGAACGGAATTAATTATGCGATGATCCGGCATTCCGGCAAGCATATTCGCCGGTGGCGGGAAGCCGCCAGGCAGGTTTTTAAAGTTAGATCAACCCTGTGCGAGCTTGCGGTAGAGCTTTTCCATGGCGGTGGCGCTGCGGCAGGCGATGGCGGCCTGGGCGAGGATGCTGGCGACGTCGAGGCGGGAGATTTTGATGCCTTGCTGGACCTTGTCCCAGGGGGAGGAGCGCATTTTGGCGACGGTTTGAATGCCGAGGAGCAGGGGCAGGGCGGTGGCGTAGCGGAGCTTGCCATGGGTGACGTGCTGCACGTAGAGCAGGCCGCATTCGAGGTGTTCGGTGCAGGTTTGCAGCCAGAGGCTCCACTCGGTTTGGATGTCCGCGGGCTGGCAGGGGAGGTAGCAGCGGCCGTCGCGGGTGTCTTCGCCGATGTCGCGGAGGATGTTGATGAGCTGCAGGCCTTTGCCCATGCGTGCGCCCCATTCCTGCATTTGCTGGGTGGTGACGGTGGGATCGAGCGAGCCGGGGAGTTCGGTGGCGCAGAGCTGGGTCCAGAATTCGCCGACGCATCCGGCGACGAGCCAGGCGTACTGATCGAGCTCTTCGGCGCTGGCGAGGCTGCGCAAGCGGCCGTCGGCAGGAAAGCGGCGGATGTCGAGCATCTGGCCGTCGATGATGTGCTCCAGGACGCTCTGGATGGCGGCGAGGGGGACGGGCTGCATGGTGCGCAGCCAGGCGATGCCATCGGCGAATTTTTCCATGAGGCGGCGCTCGGCGTCGTCGCTCTGCTGGGTGCAGAACTGGGTGATGAGGGTGCTGGCGAGGCTCTGCACTTCGCCCGAGCCACGCACGAGAGAGCGGTAGCGTTCGAGGCAGTCGAGCCGCACGGAGGCGCTGACGATGGCGGTGTCGGCGATGGTGTCTGCGGTGCGCGCGAGCAGGTAGGCGAGGGAAATGGGCTCGCGCAGCTCCTTGGGAAGGGCTTTGAGCGTGAGGTAGAACGAACGGGAGACCGACGCCAGCAGCTGGCCGCCAAGTTCGCGTTCGTGATGAGTTTCGTCGGACATGAGGGGGATGCTAGATGGTAGATGCTGGATGCCTGAGCAAGCATTCTCTGCTAGCATACGAAGAGTGAAGCATCTCTACGTCCATATTCCTTTCTGCCACCGCATCTGCCCCTACTGCAGCTTTCACAAGCACACGCCGGGTGGGACGGACATGATGGCGTTTGTGGATGCGCTGCTGCAGGAGGCGGAAAAGCAGCCGCTGAAGCCGCAGACGATTTTTTTCGGTGGTGGCACGCCGACGATGCTGAGTGATGTGCATCTGGAGCGGCTGCTGCGTGGACTGAAGGAGCGGGTGGACATGACTGAAGTGGTGGAATTCACGATGGAGGCGAATCCACGCACCGTGACGGCTTCAAAAGCGGCGATCATGCGCGAGATGAACGTGACGCGGGTGAGCCTGGGGATTCAGGCCTGGGATGACGAGACGCTGAAAACACTGGGGCGGGACCATGCCCGGGCGGATGCGGAAGCGACCTGGCAGGTGCTGAAGGAGGCGGGCTTTCCGAGCTTGAACTTGGATCTGATGTTTTCGATCCCGGGGCAGAGCGTGGAAACTTGGCGCAAAACCCTAGAGCATTCGATCTCGCTGCAGCCGGATCACATTTCGGCCTACAACCTCAACTATGAGGAGGACACGGATTTTTTCCGCCGGCTCAAAGCGGGGGAGTATCGCGAAGACGAAGGCCGTGATGCGGAGTTTTTCAATCTGGCGATCGACACACTGGAGGGCGGCGGATTTGAGCACTACGAGATTTCAAACTACGCCAGGTCGGGGCATCGCTCCGTGCACAACGAGTCCTATTGGCTGGGGGAGGACTATCTCGGCATCGGGCCTGGGGCATTTTCGACGGTGGGCGGGAGGCGCTGGAACAACGTGAAGGACACGCCGCGCTACATGGCGATGACGCTGGCTGGTGAGGAAACAGCGGTGGATGTGGAGGAGCTCACGCCGGATCAACGCCGCACGGAGCGCTTTGGCCTGGAACTGCGCACGGCACGCGGGCTGCCGCTGGAATTGATCCATGCGGAGTCACGCAAGATGCTAGAGACGCTGCGTGAACAGGGGCTGCTGAGCTACGATGAAGGCCACGTGCGACTGACGCGGGTGGGCAAGCCGCTGGTGGATCCGATCGCCGTGGCGCTGATGGGCTGAGATCAGCGAGGGAATTTCATGCCCGAACTGATGGCGGTGAAGATCAAGGCGAAAAAGGCGATGACGCCGATGAGGACCATGCAAATGGCAATGAGAGTCATGATGCCGTGAAACTTCCAGTAGCGACGCTGCTCGGTCAGCGCGGCATCAAGATCCGCAATGGAGCGTGAGGCCATCAGTCTGCCGATGCTATTGGCATACTTCCAAAGTTTCAGAGCGGGGTAGATGGTGAGGAAGGCAAAGACGCCAAGGTATATCGATGTGCCAATCAAAATGCCTGCAAGGAACGCGGGATTGTTTGTGAACACGGGATTGCCCGCGATTGCAGGATTGCTTTTGAAATCGTTGTTGAACGTGCCGGAGGCGGCGAGCAAAGCGTAGAAGCCGCTCAGGAGTACTAAAAACAGGCCCCCGAGCCAGAAGATCACCGACATGAAACGAACCCAAGGCTTGGTGCCAGCGAGCTGGGCGATCGTGCTGGGGGAAACAGCCTCTGCAGCGCTGTTGGTGGCGGAACCGAAGAGATTGGCGACTGGGGAGGAGTAAGGATTTGAAAGGGGGGATTCCATGGCGGGCGAAAGGTGGAAGTATGAGCGCTGGAACAATACCCGGCGTTTACAAATTCTACGAAAATAATTCGCGGGTTGTCAAAACCAAACGGAACCGCTTCATTGATCGCTCATGGCAGCGGCACGCGCGGACACCTTGCAAACAGTCGAACTCGCGGACGGCGTGGAGATTCAACTGCGCGTGGCGGGTCCGGCGGTGCGCAGCATGGCTTATTTGATCGACCTCATCATCCGCATCGGCATCGACATCGTGATGGCGATCTGTGCGCACTGGCTGCTGCAGGATATGATTGGCGAGGACATGACACGCGGACTGTCCCTGCTGTTTGCTTTTTTCATGGAGTGGTTTTACAACGTGTTTTTCGAGGCCGGTGCGAAGGGGGCGACGCCTGGGCAGCGCTCCATGAAACTGCGGGTGATGAGCGTGACAGGCGGGCCGGTGTCTGTGGCGCAGGCGGTGATGCGCAATTTTTTGCGGGTGGTGGATTTCATGCCGGGGTTGTACCTTACGGGCATCGTGTGCATGCTGTTTACGAAGCGATTTCAGCGTCTGGGTGATCTGGTGGCCAACACGGTGGTGACGTATGCCGAGGTGCCGCAATCCATCGCGCCGCATGTGGAAATCCGTGCGGAAAGGCGTGCACCGTCGCTGGTGCTGACACGTGAGGAGCAGGCGGCGCTGCTGCAATTTCTGGAGCGTGCGCCGCTGTGGGCAGATGAGCGGCGGATCGAACTGGCCGCGCTGGTGCAACCGTTGACCGAGGCGACCGGAGTGGAAGGACTGCGCCGGCTGTGCGGCATGGCGCTGTGGCTGCAGGACCCGGAAGACAAAAGCGGCAGTCCGCCACCGCTGAAAGGAGCAGCCATGTTCCGCTCATGACTCCAGCCCAGTTTGAAAAGCAGATCGAGCCGCGCTGGCAGAAGCTGGAGGCGTTGCTGAAGGAAGCGGAGCAGTCACACCCCACGGCTGCGGTGGAGGAGCTGCCCGCCACTTTCCGGCAGGTGTGCCATGACCTGAGCGTGGCGCAGCACCGCATGAGCCCGCAGCGCCTGACGCAGCACCTCAATGCGCTGGCGATCCGCAGCTACCGTGTGCTGGAGCGGCACAGTTCCGGAGGATGGGATGCTTTGGCGCGGCTGCTGGTGGTGGAGTTTCCGCAGGCGGTGCGTGCGGAGTGGAAGCTGTTCTGGTGGTGCACGGCTTTGTTTTATCTGCCGGCGGTGCTGATCGCCGTCGTCACGCCGTCACATCCTGAATGGGCGATGTCATTTCTTGGGCCGGATGCCATGGTGCAGATCGAGAGCATGTACGGGGAGGCCAGCAAGCCTTCCGATTTTGTGCGTGAAAGCTTCGGCTCCGGCTTTGCGGCGTTTTGCCACTACATTTGGAACAATGTCAGCATCGGCTTCAAGATTTTCGCGGGCGGCATTTTGGGTGGTGTGGGGGCGTTGTTTGTTCTGCTGTTCAATTCCCTCCACTTTGGTGCGGCGGCTGGTTATGTGCATTATTCGGGCAATCCGCTGACGCTGTACGCGTGGGTGGTCGCGCATGGTGCGCCGGAGATGACGGGCGCGGTGATCTCGGCGATGGCCGGCATGCGCGTGGGCTGGTCGGTGCTGCGCCCCGGCAGAATGGAGCGGCGTACGGCGCTGGTGCTGGCAGGGCGCAAGGCGCTGCCTTTGCTGGTGGGTGCGGCGGTGATGACAAGCATTGCAGCAGTGATTGAAGGATTCTGGTCGCCGATGGATCTGCCGCTCGTGATTAAATTCACTGCTGGTGGAATGTGCTGGCTGCTGGTGGCGGCGTTTCTCCTGCTCAGCGGAAGGAGGCAGACGGATGCGGCTTGAGGACATCACCGTCACGCTGCGGCCACGCCAGCCATGGGAGGCTGTGGACCTGGGCTGCGCCATGGTGAGGCGTGACTTTGGCCGCATCCTCCTGCTGTGGGTGTGCACGGTGGGGCCGCTGTGGGGGCTTGTCTGCGTGCTGCTGAGTTCTTCGCCTGCATGGATTCCGCTGGTCGTGTGGTGGCTGAAGCCGCTGTATGACCGTGTGCCGCTGTTCTTTCTGAGCCGCGCCGCCTTTGGCGAGCGGCCCACCTTTCTTGAAACCTGGAAGCAGTGGCCACGCCTGTGGATCACGAATTTTCTGCCTGCGCTGCTGTGGCGGCGGCTGTCCTTCATCCGCAGCTTTGCGCTGCCGGCGCAGATGCTGGAGGGGTTGCGTGGTGCGGCGGTGAAGAGGCGCATCAAGACTCTGGCGATGGATGGGGGAAGCTCGGGGCTTTCGATGACGCTGGCGTTTTCCAACATCGAACTCGCTGCCTGGCTTGGGTTGATGTGGGGGACGTATAGCCTGCTGCCGGAATCCGCGCAGCCGGACTGGGAGGGGCTGTTTCAAGCCTTTGATTTCGAGAGCACGATTCCGGATGCTTTTCTATGGTGGGGGGCGGTCTGTCACATGGTCATCGTCACGCTGATGGAGCCCTTCTATGTGGGGGCGGGTTTTGCGCTGTATTTGAACTGCCGCACGCGCATTGAAGGCTGGGATGTGGAGCTGGCGTTTCGGCGGCTGGCTGCGCGGCTGACTTCCGCGACTGCGGCGATGATCATTGTAGCGCTGATGATTTGTGGTGCTCAGTCTGCTGTGCAGGCGGCTGGCGAGAAGGATCCGGCCATCGTCGCACGGGAGGTGCTTCAAGATCCTGACTTTGAAATTCACAAGCTTAAAACTCCGGAATGGGTGAAGGATGAAAACAAGGACAAGAGCCAAGAGAAGGCGGGCAGGGCTAAGTCACAGGGGCTGGATTTTTTTTCCGTCTTATTCCAGCTGTTGTTTTGGATGCTGGTGGTGGGGCTGGTGAGCTGGCTGATCATCTATCTGGTGAAGAACCGCCATCTCTTCCTCTCACGCGGTGCCAGCAAGGCGCCGGTGCGGGCGCCGAAGGTGCTCATGGGGATGAACATCACGCGCGAGAGCCTGCCGGAGGACGTCGTGGCCGCAGCGCGTGCGGCATGGGCTGCGGGTGATTTCAAGGAGGCGCTGAGTCTGCTGTATCGGGGCTCGCTTTCGTGGCTGGTGATCCGCCGCCGGGTGCCCATCACGGACAGTGACACGGAGGAGGACTGCCTGGTGCAGGTGCTGCAGGCCGGAGATCAAACGGAGGCCGACTACTTCCGCCAGTTGACGGGCGCGTGGGTGCAGGTGGCGTATGCGGTGATGCCGGTTTCAGACGCTGAAATGGGGGCGCTGTGCGAGCGGTGGCCGTTTGTGGAGAAAGGAGGTGCGGCGTGATGCGGCACTTCATTCGCGGCTTACTGACGCTGGCGGGCGCACTGCTGCTCTGTGCTTGCGGGGATGGCGATGGCGGCCACTGGGAAGATGTGGAGAGAACCACGGGCTACAAAGGCAAGGCGCGGGTGAATCCGTTCCTGGCGGCGGAGCGGCTGCTCAATGAACTGGGTCACAAGGCTCATGCTGAGAAGTCGCTGGTGAAACTGCCGCCGCATGAGGCGGTGATGTTCGTCTCCGGCGAAGGTGGACTCGCTGAAGGCCGGGCGAAACAGCTGCTGCGCTGGACCTACAGCGGCGGGCACCTCATCTACTTCCTTGATGGCACTCGGCCGTACAACGACTTTGAAACGCAGTTTGGCGACTTCATTTCCGCCGTGCTGCTGGAAAAGCAGAAAGATCCGGTGATGGAACAGCTCGGTGTCGGGGTGCAGAAGCGCTTCCCGATGGAGGAGGTCAAGGACCTGCTGAAAAGCAAGGCTGGCGAGCAGGCGAGCGCCAAGGATGAGGAAGTGGAAAAAGCCTGGAAGGAAAAAATAAGGGAGGTGTCCAATCAGGAGGTTTCATGGAATGGCAGGACCTACCAGCTCGGTCTCGGCGGCTACCAGAGCCTAGACCTCAAACGCAGGCTGCTGCCGGGTGAGTTTTCCGCCGGACCCAAGGATGAGTCGCTTGCGCTGCACTTGAGGCATGGGATGGGCATGGTCACGCTGCTGGCGCATGCACGCCCTTTCCGAAATCACTGGATCGGAGACCAGGATCACGCGCGCTGGCTGTCCGCGCTTGTCGGTGAGCATGGCTCCAAGGAGGTGCTGTTTGTCGCCGCGACCACGGGCAGTTTTTTTGGACTGCTGTGGCAGCATGGCTGGATGGCCGTTGTCACGCTGGCGTTGTGCCTCGGCTTCTGGCTCTGGCAGCAGATGCCGCGTTTTGGGCCGCTGGCGGAGGTGGAGCTTGATTCGACCCGCCATTTTGCCAGCCACATCGGCGCGCTGGGGGAGTTTTTCTGGCGCATGCGGCGCGTGGCGCTGCTGGTAAATTCTGCACGAGATGCGGTGTGGGAGCGTGTGAGAGAGCGGCTTCGATCGCTTGATGATGGCAGCCGACAGATGAACGACTCACTCGCCCAGGAAATCGCCCGCCGCAGCGGATTGCCGGTCAAGCGGGTGACCGATGCGTTTGATATGACGCCGCCGAACAGCGCCCATCAGTTTGTGAATCTCATGCGCGATCTTCAGACCATCCGCCGTGCTCTTTAAAATATCACCCATACCTCCATGAATCCGATTCTTCCTGAACCTGACGTTTCCAGCCTTTACACACCGCCACCGCTTGGCAGTTTTGCGCCGCCTGTCGTGCCGAGGAGCACGGAGATTTTTCGGAAGATCCATGCAGCGGTGAGCCAGGTGTTTGTGGGGCAGGAGGAGGTGCTGTATCAGGTACTGGCGGCCTTGCTGGCCGGGGGGCATGTGCTGCTGGAAGGGAAGCCGGGACTGGGAAAAACGCATCTGGTGCTGGCGCTGTCCCACACGTTTGGCGGCACCTTCCGCCGCATTCAGTTCACACCGGATCTGATGCCCTCCGACGTCTGCGGGCACACGCTGTTTGACATGAGCAGCAGCACCTTCCGCGTGCGGCGCGGGCCGGTGTTTGCCAATCTTCTGCTGGCGGATGAAATCAACCGAGCGCCTGCCAAGACGCAATCCTCTCTGCTGGAAGTGATGCAGGAAACGCAGGTGACGATTGACGGTGAGAGCCACGCGCTGGCACCTCCTTTTATGACCTTTGCCACGCAGAATCCCATCGAGCAGGAAGGGACATATCCGCTGCCGGAGGCGCAGCTTGACCGCTTTCTGCTCAAGGTGCTGATCGACTACCCGGATGTGGCGAATGAGACCTGGATCGTGAAGGCCGTGTCATCGCGCGCGTCAGGCGGGGGGCTCTCCACTTCGTCAGTTCCACAGGTTTGCACGCCGCAGGACATCCTGGCAGCGCAGGAGGAAGCTGCTGCGGTACAGGCGGTGGAGCAGGTGGTGGACTACGCGGTGAAAATCGTGCGCGCCACACGCCAGCACAGCGCCATCTCGCTCGGTGCCGGAACGCGCGGAGCGATCAGTCTCGTGCGCATTGCCAAATCGTATGCGCTGCTGGAAGGTCGCAGCTTCATCACGCCTGCGGATGTGAAACGTGCGGTGCTGCCGGTGTTGAGGCATCGCGTGCAGCTGGCACCGGAAATCGCCATCAGCGGCCAGAGCGTGGATGACATGCTGAACTCGCTGCTCAAGACCATCGAAGCGCCCCGCGTCTGATTTTCATGCGCCCGACCGCTCTGCTGCTCAAAGTGCTGTTTGCCTGGCTTGTCCTGGCGGTGGTGGCGTGTGTCTGGGAGAGCTTGGCCGTGCTCTGGCAGATCGGGGGCGGTTTGCTGCTGCTGGCGCTGGTGGTGGATGCCTTCACGTTGCCGCGACGTGGGCGCATCACGGGTGAGCGCTCGCTGCCGGGACGTTTTGCGCTGGGGGTGGGATCTGCGGTGACGCTGACGGTGACGCATGCGGCAAGGCGCACGCTGAAGCTGGAGGTGTTTGACGGCATCCCGACGGCGGCGGAGGCGGAAGGGCTGCCACATCGTGTCAGCATTCCCCCGGGTGAATTTGCTGCGATCTCGTATGAGGCCCGCTTTGTGCGCCGGGGGCAGCATGCTTTCACACGGGCGCATGTGCTGGTGGATTCGGCCTTTGGCCTGTGGCGGAGGCTGCACTTCATCGCGGGGGAGAGCCAGACGCGCGCCTACCCGAACTATGAGCCGGTGGTGCGCTTTGCCCTGCTGGCAATGGCGAATCGCGTGGAGCAGATGGGCATCGTCAAGCGCCGCCGCATGGGGGCCTCGCTGGATTTCCATCAACTGCGCGATTACCAGGACGGAGATGTGCTTTCACGCATCGACTGGAAGGCCACGTCACGCCGCTCCATGCTGGTGAGCCGTGACTACGAGGAGACGCGCAATCAGACGATCCTGCTGGTGCCGGACTGCGGCCGGCGCATGCGTGCGCTGGACGGCGGACTCAGCCAGTTTGATCACTGCTTGAATGCGATGCTGCTCATCGCCTTCATCGCGCTGCGGCAGGGGGATGAAGTGGGAGTGGTGGGTTTTGGCGGAGTGCAGCGCTGGCTGCCGCCGGTGA
>NZ_JBIPNG010000634.1:0-3109 GCF_044373815.1 Prosthecobacter sp.
CATCCACTTCATCCAGGAAGGGAACAAAGAGACGTTCGTGCTGCATGGGTGGGAAGATGGTCATGCGATGAAGCGGCGATTGTCGAAAACCTTGAGCGGATTCATTTGATGCGCGGGATTGAATGCGGCTGGCACGGAGAGTTGGAGGCGCATGGAGTCCGGACCAAACACCAGTGGCATGTAGGCGGACTTGTCATTGCCGATGCCGTGCTCACCGCTGAGCGTGCCGCCCACTTCGATGACTCGTTGCATGAGCCGCTTGCTGATGAGTTCTACCTTATCCAATTGACCCGGCACACGCGAGTCAAAGAGGAAGTTCGGATGCAGATTGCCATCGCCTGCGTGGAAGACATTCACCGCGCGGATGTTCGCGGCATCGGCTTCATCATAGACAAGCTGAAGCACCTCGGCCAAGGCGCGCTTCGGTATCACCGCGTCCTGCACGACGTATGCGGGACTGAGCTGCCCCAGCAGTCCGCCTGCCGCCTTGCGCGCCTTCCAGAGTTTTTGGCGAAGTTCATCTTCATCGCTGAACATCACATCGTTCGAGCCTGCACGGCGCAAAAGCTCGGCCACGGACTGCACACGAGCATTCACCAATGCCTCAGGACCATCAATCTCCACCAGCAGCATGAACGAACCTTCGGGTAATCCGCAAGCCATTTGACTGCTCTCCACCATCGCAACACCACGCGGGTCAAGCATCTCGATCGCCGCCGGATAAGACGAGTGCGCCACCAGCGCATGAATCGCCGCCTCTGTGGTTTTCAAATCGGGATAGGTCGCGCGAAAGGTCCACACTTTCTCCGGCAGTGGCAGCAGTCTCAGCCAAAAACGAGTGAAGGCCGCCAGCGTGCCTTCGGAGCCGATCATGAATCGTTTCCAGTCTTCGCGCCAAGGTCCTCGACCACCCGCAGGTCCGCCGAAACGATGCACACTGCCATCCAGCAGCACCGCCTCAACCCCGAGCACGTAATTGCTCGTCACACCGTAGCGAAAGCAGTGCGCGCCACCCGCGTTCGACGCCACATTGCCACCCAGCGTGCATACCGGACCACTCGATGGATCAGGCGGATAAAACACGCCATACGGCTTCAGCGTGGCATCGAGAACATTGAGCGTCACACCGCATTCGACCTCACACCAGAAGCCCTCCGTGTTGATCTCGCGAATTTTCTTCAACGACGAAGTGTGAACAACCACCCCCCCCTGCACTGCCACAGGCCCGCCCGAAAGCGATGTGCCCGCCCCACGCATGACCACCGGCACGCCCAGCGACTTCGCCCCACGCATAAAGCCAGCAAGTTCCTCTGCATCCAAAGGAATCACCACCGCATCCGGCAAGTGGTTCTTATAGCCCAGCCCATCCGCGCCATAGCCCGCCAGCTGAGCCGGTGAGGTCAGCACCCGCCCGCGCGGGAGAAGGGCTTTCAGTTGATGTTCGAGAGGAGATTTCACAGGTGAGGCGACTGAATCATCATGCCATTCTCGATAACGCCAGCGCCACCCACCTTGATTCACCGAGCCCGGTAACAGCAAGTTCCAAAACATCAATGCAGCGAACCTCTCCAAGACTGAGGCCGGGCTTTTCGCGAGCAGGGGTGGCAAAGAGGATGAGTTTCATGAGTGGAGAAAGAATCGGAATAGACCCGTGGTAGGAGGTCATACCAGTTACTTAGCCGCAACCAGATTTCTATCAGTTTTCTGCCCACGCCCCTATAGGCCCACTAAAAGCCTGCCCGACGGCACTGCGTGCCTTGATTCACTAACATCTATCATCTCCCGTGAAATTTAGTGCACCATCTGAATGTCATTCATCGTCATACCAGCGCTCTCCAGTGCATTGACCAGCAGATAAGCGCCGAAACCGCCATGATCTCTGTCCGTGCCATCATCGCATCAGTACCCGCAGTTGCTGCCCGCATTCGCGCATACACATGCTGCCGTCGAGTGTTACCACCACATCCGCCGCACCATTATCCAACGCGCGCATCACCGCGGAAGACCACGGAATCTCAATCATCTGAGACCGGTCCTTTTCTCGATGAGCGGCACAAGCACCCTCAGTAAGAGCAGCAACAGGGTGCAAAACGAAACCATGAACCGTTTCAACCATGTCTTGGAACCACTCATTGCATGATCATACCGCAGGCCGCCCCCCGATGTTAACTCTCGGTTTGTTCCGCTTTTTCAATTTACTTCACTGACGTAACAAGACCTTTGTATGGGTGATAGCTAAAAAAAGGGGACTCAAACAAACTGAATCCCTTCCTCCTTTTGTCACGAGGACAAGCCAACATGGGTATCTAGCAGGCCAGTGCCGGGAGTTTGGCGTGAATATCACTGATGATGGCAACGGGTTTCATGTCCGCGTTTCAATTACCCCGCTTCGAGAACTGCGTGATGGGCTTCAAGCTGCCGCGATGATCACAATGGCTGACAAACAGCGTCCCGCTGCTGACAAAGCAAATTGCATCCTGTTTGAATCTGACGCCAATTTTGCAGGCCTCCTCAAAAGTATTGCGGCTGCAAACCCTGGCTCAGCGTGTTGGGTAAGAGGCGAGAAACCCGTGATGGTTCCAAGCAGAAGCCCGCCCCCAGCCAGTTCGGTTCTCAGAGCCTCATTGGCGGCCTGGTGCTCCTCGACTGTCCAGGTCTCGCCTGTTCTGGAATAAGCCGTTATGATGGCAAACTATTCCGGCAGCTGCGGAAGCGGCGGGTCAAGCTTGAAACGTGTGTCGAAATAATCCGCGGACATCAGGGCGTTAGGAGAAAGGGGTGTTCATGCTTCCATCACCTCAGCACAGGCAGCAAGCCTTTGCGCAATTTCGCCCGATGGCGCTTCGAGCAGTTCGCGCTGCTCATCCAGTGTGAGTTTGCTGTGAACATGATCAAGCAGTGTGGTGATGGAGCGAATATACTCGCGGGCGTCTCGATTCATGAGGATGATTGAGCATCTACCACTTGGGGTGGGACATTGGCTGGGGGATGGTTATTCTATTCACTCCGAATCGTCCTCGCCTTCTTCACCCGCAGCACGTCGAGCGTGTAGCCCGCGCTATTGTCGAATGGTTTCACCTAACCTGTGATTTGAACGACTGGGTAGCGG
>NZ_JBIPNG010000208.1:0-10794 GCF_044373815.1 Prosthecobacter sp.
GGGCAGTCGGCTGCTTGAGGAGTCGCTTGAGAATGTTGTTGAGGTTGGTGGCTGGCATGCGCCATCCTAAAGCGAATTTATGCAAACAACAAACGCCACGTGAAGCTGCTTCGATTTTTCTTCGAGTCCGCCTGGATGCATGGGCATGTGGTTGCAGTCACGACAATGGCTATTGTGGTTGATCGCAGGCATGCGCCGTCGTAACACGAAACGTCCCCCTTTTACCCTTTGTGAAGAAGCTCCGATATTCTCTTGAGATCAAACTGCTGGATCTGGCAGTGTGGCTGCTGCCCCAGGTGCCGCGCCACCTGCTCATGGTGCTGTCCCGCGTCATCGGCACACTGGCCTTCTGGCTGGACGAGCGCGGACGCACTACGGCGCTGGACAATCTGCGCTGTGCTTTTGGCGATCAATACACGCTGGAGGAGAGGCGGCGGATCGCCTGCGGCTCCTACCAGGTCTTCGCTCGCACCTTCGTGGATTTGTTCTGGTCTCCACAGCTCAGGGCGGACAACTGGCAGCCGCATTTCGACATCATCACGGATGCCGCCGCTGAAGAAAGAGCGCGTGAAAACGGCGCCGTGTGGGTGACGCCGCACTACGGCAACTTCGAACTCATCAGCCAGATCTGGGGATTTCGCGGCTTCCCCTTCACCGTCGTGGCGCAGGATTTCAAGAACCCGGCCATCACGCATCTATTCAGAAGACTGCGGGAGCAGTCCGGACACACCTTCATCTCGCAGGACAATGCGATGATCAAGCTGATGAAGGCGCTCAAGCGCAAAGGGCACGCGGGTCTGCTCACGGACCTGAGCATCGCTCCCGGCAGGGCCGCAACGGCGATCCAGTGCTATGGCTTGTGGACCTCGGTGCCGACGCTGCATGTGGAGCTGGCGAAGCGCCTCGGTCTTGCGATCATCACCGGGGTATGTCGTCCTTTGGATGACGGACGCTATGAGGCGCATTTGTTTGAAGCCATTGAACCCAAGCCCGAGGACGACACGCGTGAGGTGACGCAACGCATCTGGGACCTCTTTGAAGCCGAGATCCGCAAGCACCCCGAATGCTGGCTCTGGATGTACAAGCAGTGGCGCTACCGCCCGGTGGGCGAGCTGAGCGTGCCGCACCCGGATTACCCGAATTATTCCAATCTCAGTGATGCCCTCATTCAGATGATTCCCGAAGCCCTGCGCCCGCAGAAGTAGGACGACTCAATGTCTCTGAAAGAGTTCGCCAAATGCGCCTGTTTTTCCATTGCCCAGTGTGATCGGCGCTCGTAACCCTCACACCTTCCAAAAACCAACCCGACAATGTCCATTCCCCATCTTCCTGCCCTCCGCAAAGGCCGCCCCTATGAGTCGCTCGACAAGGCTCAGGTCAAAGATCACAAAACCGGCGAGGTCTGCGCCGAAATCAGCCAGGTGAATGCCGGCATCGTGCGCAAGGATCTGGCGAAGATCGGTGAAGCACGCGCCGCGCTGAAGAAATTCACCGTGGAGCAGCTCATCGAGATCACCGCGAAAGCAGGCGAGCTTTTCCTCAACGGCACCCTGCCCCTGGGTGACAAAGGTCACACGCAGAGCCCGGAAGAATACATCGCCACCCTGTCCCGCACCAGCGGCCTGCCGCACGTGATGGTGAAGCGCAACATGGCCAAGCTGCACTTTGCGCTGACGAACATGAAGATGATCCTCAACGGCCTCACGCGCGGCCTGGATTTGAGCGTCATTGATCGCGGCTTTGGCACGCAGTCCGGCTGCCCTGTGTCCTATTTCCCCACCACCAAGTCCCTCGGTCTGGTGATGCCGAGCAATTCCCCTGCTGTGAATTCCCTCTGGCTGCCCGCCATCGCGCTGAAGATTCCAGTGGTCATCAAGCCAGGCCGTGAAGAGCCCTGGACCCCGTATCGTCTCATCCAGGCTTTCATCGCTGCAGGCGCACCGGCAGAGGCCTTCGGCTTCTACCCGACTGACCACGAAGGCAGCGGCGAAGTGGTAAAGCTCAGCGGTCGCAACCTCGTCTTTGGTGACGTGGCCATGGCGAAGATGTATGAGGGCAATCCCTCCGTGCAGGTGCATGGCCCGGGCTGGAGCAAGATCATCATCGGCGAAGACAAGATCGAAAACTGGAAGGATTACCTCGATGTCATGGTGGCCTCCATCAGCGACAACGGCGGCCGTTCCTGCATCAATGCCTCGGCGGTGATCGTGCCGAAGTATGGCAAGGAAATCGCCACCGCCCTGGCCGAGCGCCTGGGCAAGGTGGAGCCCACCACCTCCGAAGATGAAAACGCGCGCCTTGCAGGCTTTGCGAACGTGAAGATGGCCGACTACATCGACGGCGCCATCGACCACGATCTGCAGACTCCCGGCGCCGAAGACGTGACCGCACAGTTCCGCAACGGACCGCGCAAAGTGGAATTCCAAGGCGGCACCTTCCTGCGCCCCACGATCATCTGGTGCTCGGATAACAAGCACCCGCTCGCCAACCGCGAATTCCTCTGCCCTTACGCCAGCGTGCTGGAAATCCCGCAGAGCGAAGTGCTCGGCCGCATCGGCTACTCCCTCATCGTCACCGCCATCACGCAGGACCCCGCCTTCATCAACGACCTCCTTGAGTGCGGCGACATCGACCGCCTGAACATCGGGCCGATCAGCACGATGAAGATCAGCTGGGACCAGCCGCACGAAGGCAACATGTTCGAGTTCCTGTACAAGCGCCGTTCGATCGACTGCGCTTGAGTTCGTCATCCTGCCTGCAGGCGGTGCGATCCATCGTTCCGCATTCAGGCTTCATACTCCATCACGAACCGCATGTCCCTCGCCCCCTTCGACTACCAGCCGCGCACGCGTCTCATCTACGGCAACGGCACGCTCGCGCGAGTGGGTGAGCTGGCGAGTGGCCTCGGCGGCACGCGGGCACTGGTGGTGAGTGATCCGGGAATCGTGAAGGCGGGCTACGTGACACGCGCCGTCTCCTTCCTCATTGAGGCAGGGCTGCAGGCGCGGGTGTTTGGTGAGGTGCGTGAGAATCCCAGCACGGAAGATGTGGATGCCTGCGTGGCCGTGGCGCGTGAGTTCAAGGCGGATATCATCATCGGTCTCGGTGGTGGCAGCAGCATGGACACCGCGAAGGGCTGCAACTTCATCCTGACCAACGGCGGGCGCATTCAGGACTACTGGGGCGTGGGCAAGGCCACGAAGCCGATGCTGCCAATCATCGCCATCCCCACCACCTCAGGCACGGGCAGCGAGTGCCAGAGCTTTGCGCTGATCTCCGATGCTGTGACACACGTGAAGATGGCCTGCGGTGATCCCAAAGCCGCCGCGAAGGTAGCCATCCTCGACTCCGAACTCACCATTTCCCAGCCGCACCGCGTGACGGTTTGCACCGGCATCGATGCGCTGACGCACACGCTGGAAACCGCCGTGACGAACAAGCGGAATGCGTTTTCATCCCTCTACTCCCGTGAAGGCTTCCGCCTCTGCCACAGCGGCTTCAGCCGTGTGCTGCGCGATCCGAAAGACCTGGAAGCACGCGGCATGATGCAACTCGGTGCCGCGTATGCTGGCATCGCCATCGAAAACAGCATGCTCGGTGCCGCGCACTCCTGCGCCAATCCGCTCACCGCCCAGTTTCACGTCGTCCATGGCGAGGCCGTGGGTGTGATGATGCCGCACGTGATCCGTTTCAACTCCCGCGATCCCGAGATTGCCGCAATCTACAAAAGCTACTTCGACGGCGACCTCGCCGACCGCGTGAGCGAGCTCCTCTGGGAAGCCCGCATGCCCCGCAACATCGCCGAATACGGCGTGAAGGAAGAGCACTTCCACGACCTAGCCGAACTGGCCGCCAAGCAGTGGACCGCGCAGTTCAATCCGCGCCTGCCAAGCATGGCGGATTTCGTGGAGCTGTATCGCGCGGCGCTGTAACGCACTCGCGAGCTAAAGCTCGTGACTCCTTTCGACATCCGTGTTTAAGAGACGGCTGTGAACCCCACCGAACATCTCGACGCCCTGCTGGCACGGCCTGAGCCGTTGCTAGCGCTGGCGCCGATGCAGGATGTCACGGACCTGGAGTTCTGGCGGCTCATGGCGCGCTACGGCGGGGCGGATGTGTATTACACGGAGTACTTCCGCGTGCATGCGGACTCGCACTTGGACAAGCCGATCCTTGCCTCTCTGATTCACAATCCTACGGGCAAGCCGGCCATCGCGCAGATGATCGGGAATGACATCCCTTCACTGGTGCGCAACGCCAAGGAACTCCAGCACTACAACATCGCTGCGGTGGATCTGAATCTCGGCTGCCCGGCGCCCATCGTGTACAAGAAGTGCGCAGGTGGCGGCCTGCTGCGCGATGTGCCGCGCATCGAGGGCATTCTGGGCGCTTTACGCGAAGCCATCTCCATCAAATTCACGGTGAAGACACGCCTCGGCTTTGACGACACGGAAACGATCGACGCCCTGGTGCCGCTGTTTGCCAAGCATGGCGTGGACCTCGTCACCATCCATGGCCGCACGGTGCTGCAGATGTATCGCGACGGCGTGCGCTATGACTTGATCGGCAACGCCACCGCAAACATCCCCTGCCCTGTGCTGGCGAATGGCAACATCAGCTCTCATGTGGATGCCGCCGAAGTGACGCAGCAGACCGGCGTGCGCGGACTCATGCTCGGGCGCGGAGCCATCCGCAATCCGTGGATGTTTGACCAGATCCGCCAGCATGTGCGCGGTCAGCCCGTCTTCCAACCCACTCCCGCCGACCGCCTGCGCTACGTGGAGGAACTGTACGAGTGCGTGACGCTGCCCAACACCCGCGAGCTGGACATGGTGAACCGCATCAAAAAACACCTCAATTTCTTTGCTTGGGGCCTGGCCGACGCCGAAGGCTTCCTCAGCGCCATGCGCCGCTGCACAACGCGTGCCGGCATCATGGAGGTGTGCCAGCGGGCGTTTGGGGCCTGACGCACCACCTTTCACAGTGAATCCGGGACTTGCAGGCATGGGGGGAGATGCATCATACTTTACCTATGCAAACAGTCGCCTGCACGGTGGATGATCTATCCCATCCCTTCCGCACCTTTGGTGATGAAGGCCCGGTATATCAGGTGGTCGGCAAAGTGAATGGCCAGAAGGTGCATGTGGTGGTGGTGCAGACGGGCGAGGAGCTCGATTACCTAGTGGAGCGTGCGCTGAAAGACCCAGAAGCGAAGTGATCGCCCTCCTGACTGGCGCGGCAGTCGAAGGCGCCCCCTGATTCCGCCGTAATTTTCACAGTCTTTCCTCGTATTGGACATCCGCCCAAGCCTATGCTATCGCCCGCACCCATGTTTTCTCCCCGAACACTCCTTCCACTTCTAGCCCTGGCTCCCGCGTTTCTTGGCGCTGCGGAGAAGATTGATTTCAACAAGCAGATCAAGCCCCTGCTCGAAGGTGCCTGCACCCACTGCCACGGCGAGAAAGAGGACAAAGGCGACTTCCGCATGCACACGCTGGAAGACATCAAGAAGGGCAATGAGAACGGCCCCGGCCTCACGCCCGGCGATTTGAAGAAGAGCGCCATCTACACCACGCTGCTGCTGGCCGCCGATGAAGACATGGCCATGCCGCCGAAGAAGGAAGGCGCGCTGGAGAAGTCCCAGATCGAAGTGATCAAGACGTGGATCGAGCAAGGCGCTGAGTGGCCCGATGGCGTGGTGCTGGAGCAGACCCCGCGCATCAAGTTTGAAAAGCACATCCAGCCGATCCTGGAACAGAACTGCGTCTCCTGTCACAATGCCGACAAGGCGAAAGGCGACTGGATCATTACCACGAGGAAGGAAGCCTTCACCACCGGCGAGAACGCCCCGAACATCCTCCCCTTTGATCTCAAGAGCGCGATCTACCATGCCACGACGCTGGCCGCTGATGACGACGATTTGATGCCCCCGAAGAAGAGCGGCGGCCCACTGAGCAAGGAAGACATCAACTTCCTCCGCCTGTGGATCCTGCAAGGCGCGCCATGGCCTGAAGACCTCAAGCTGACCGCGAAGGAAAAGAAGGGCCCGGCTTCGACCAACCCGGACAATCTGGAGCTGGTGAAGAAGATTCACGCCTTCATCGTGCAGACCTCCAAGGAGAAGAAAGAGGCGGAGATGAAGGCCTACGACTCCAAGATCCCGAAGACGGGCATCCCCTTCAGCATGGTGGTGATCAAGAGCGGCGAATTCACCATGGGCAGCCCCGACAGCGAGGCCGACCGTGGCGATGACGAAGGCCCGCAGGTGAAGAAGGCCATGAAGCCCTTCTGGATGGGCAAATACGAAGTGACCTGGGACGAGTACGAACCCTTCCAGCTCACCAGCATCGGTCGCAACAAAGACGGCTCACGCCAGGTGTTCAAGCTGACCGACAAGCCTGAAGACCTGATCTCCCAGCCAACCCCTCCGTATCAGCCGATGGACTTCGGCATGGGCCGTGATCGCTACCCAGCCATCTGCATGACGCAGCACGCTGCCAACAAGTATTGCCAGTGGCTCAGCGCCCAAACCGGCCAGTTCTACCGCCTGCCGACTGAGGCCGAGTGGGAATATGCCGCCCGCGCCGGCACCAAAACCGCCTATTTTTTCGGCGACGACAAGGCGCAGCTCAAAGACTACGCTTGGTATTTCGACAACGCCCCGAACTTCCAGTACGCGAAGATCGGCCTGAAGAAGCCCAACCCTTGGGGCCTCTACGACATCTACGGCAACGTCTGCGAATGGTGCCTCGATCAATACACCCCGACCACGCCTGCCGCTTCGATTCTCGGCAACGACTGGGTGCGCTCCAAGACCCCCTACCCGCATGTGGCCAAAGGTGGCACCTATGACGACGATCCCGAGCTTCTCCGCAGCTCCGCCCGCAAAGCCTCCGATGCCCTCTGGAAACAGCAGGACCCGCAGCTGCCGAAGAGCATCTGGTACCTCACGGACGCGACCTGGCTCGGCTTCCGCATCGTGCGCCCTCTGGAAATACCCACGGTGGAAGAGATGTTCGCCGCCTGGAACAACGGTGTCGCCAAAGAATAACGACATGCTTTCCCGCTGATCTCAAATAGGCCGCTGTTCCCCAGCGGCCTGTTTTTTTGATCACCCCCGACTCCCTGATACGTTCAAGCCTGCCACTCTCACCTCAAAACTCCCCACTGACGCACTCATGACCCAGCCCAAATCCTCCAACAATGGTGCCATGGCCGCACTGATCGCCGCATTCCTCGGCTGGCTCTTTGACGGTTTTGAAATGGGCTTGTTCCCGCTCATCGGCAAACCAGCGCTGCAGGACCTGCTGCCGCAGGCGAGCGCCATCGTGCAGACCCAGTGGTTTACGGTGATCATCGCCGTCTTCCTCGTGGGCGCTGCCACCGGCGGCGTGCTCTTTGGCTGGCTGGGAGACAAGCTCGGACGCGTGAAGGCCATGACACTGGCCATCTTTACCTATGCCATCTTCAGCGGCCTCTGCGCCTTCGTCACCGAGGCCTGGCACTTCGCCGGTCTGCGTTTCGTGGCTTCCCTCGGCATGGGTGGTGAGTGGGCTCTGGGCGTTGCTTTGGTCAATGAAATCTGGGGCAACAAGAACCGCGCCTGGATCGCCGGCATGATCGGTGCCGCTTCAAACATTGGATTCCTGCTCACCGGCCTGATCAGTTGGAAGCTGAACGCCAGCCTGGACGTCGTCACCGGCTGGATTCATGCCATGGGCCTTTCCCCGGAGAACACCGAGTATCTGCTGCACAACCGTGCGTGGCGCTTCATTGCCGTGAGCAGCGCTCTTCCTGCCATCATCAATTTCTTCATCCTCGTCTTTGTACCCGAGTCCCACAAATGGGAGGCGGAAAAGAAATCCGGCAGCACCTCGCACTGGGCCACGATGGATCTGCTGGGAGTGCTCATCGCCTGCATCGCGGCCATGGGAATCATTTATGTGTGGTCGCCCTTGGCGAATATGGGTGGCTTGGGAGCTGGCTTGGTGACGGTGGTGGGTCTTGCAATCGCCTTGTGGGGCTACATGCACCCGATGCGCCAGTACATGTCCCGCTCCGTGGCTGCTGGCAGCACGTTGACGGCAGACCGCAGCGTCATCATGCGCAATCTTTTCATCGGGGCCGGACTCGCCGCCGTGGCCTTGCTCGGCACCTGGGGCTCAGCACAGCAGGCCGCCCGCTGGGCTTCTGATCTGGCTCCTAATGGCAGCACGCTGCCTGTGATCGATTTTGTGGTGATCTCCACCGCCCTTGGTGCGATTATCGCCACGCTGATCACCCCATTCATCGCCGACAAGCTGGGCCGCCGCGTGACCTACACACTGCTCTGCGCCGCCGCCCTCGCTGCTTCCCTGGGTTTCTTCCGTTTCAATGTGCCCTTTATTGGCAATGAGATTCCCAGCACGCTGATCACCACCGCCTTCCTGCTGGGCGGCATCACGGCCTCTTTCTACGGCTTCTTCCCGCTCTACTTCCCGGAACTCTTCCCCACCAGCGTGCGCGCCACGGGCCAGGGCTTCTGCTTCAACTTTGGCCGCCTCATCGCCGCCATTGGTGCGCTGCAGCTCGGAAATCTGACGGCGATGTTTAAAACTGACACCGTCACGGTGGTGCAGTCCGCTGCCAATGCCTACTCGGTCCTCTCCTGCATCTACCTCGTGGGGATGGTGCTGGTGTGGTTCGCACCCGAAACCAAAGGCCGCACTCTGCAATAGCCCCCATTTGGGGAGATTGACTCAAACCTCTCTTTGAAAGAGTGTTTGCTAAATCTCCTTTCATTGATAATAATACGCGTATATTAACCTCTCACAAATAAGAAGTTATTCACCGCGCTGAGTAAAAACTTATGGATTCTATGATTTTACCTTGATCCTACCAATGAATCTTGTTACATTAGTCATTATTCAAGAATTTCTCGGAAACCATAGCTCTAAGGACACCCTCCATGATTAACGGAACCAAAAACCCCGCCAAAGACCACGCCAAACTGGCAGATTTCATCCTGTTCAGTCAGCGCGAGTTTTTGCTTAATCTCTCCCGTGAGCTGAACCGAGATAACATCTCCTTTGCTCAGTTCTTCCTGCTTGGCTACCTCGCTACGTCCAAGGAGCTGACCATGACAGACATCGCCCGCAAGATGGGACATTCCACCGCAGCCGCCACCGGCCTCGTGGACCGTCTTGAAAAGCTCGGCCTCATGGAGCGCACCCATGCTGTGGATGACCGCCGCAAGGTGCTCGTTCGCATCACCTCCCGTGGCATCGAACTCGTCAGCCGTCTGCGTGACGAACTGCAGAATCAAATCGCTGACGCCATGAGCGAAACCTCTTCCGCAGATGCCGACAGCTTCATGAACTCCTATCGTGCGCTGGACACAGCGGCGACCCGCTAAGCAGCTGTTTTTCCATTCTTTTGCAAAGGCGCTCGGTTTATCCGTGCGCCTTTGTTTTTTTCATGGCAGAACAGTCCTGTGATGAATCACAATCAACCTTGGATGACTTTCCCTGCCCTCGAAGCACTGCCCGGATTTGCGCATCGCTTCACTCTGCGGCACCCAGACATTGATGTGAACGACGAGCGAGCCGTCGTTGTGAGCCGGCTGTGGGACTGGCATCGCTCCCAGGCTGAGGAACTCGGCTTTGCAGGTCATGCTCTGTGCATCGCCGAACAGGTGCATGGGCAGGAAGTGGTGGTGCTCACGGCACCCACGAGTGAAGTCATTTCAGGAACCGACGGACTGATCTCCAACGTGCCGGGGCTGGTCATCGGCATCTATGTCGCCGACTGCTGTGCCGTCTATCTTGCCGATCCAAGTACCGGAGCCTTCGGCATCGTCCATTCAGGCAAAAAAGGGTCCGAGTTCGGCATCGCGACCCAGGCGATTGAGAAAATGCAGCAGCATTTCGGCACGCGTCCGGAGGACCTCCATATTCAATTGAGCCCCTGCATCCGGCCCCCGGCATATGAGATCGATTTCGCCGCGCAGATTCGCCAGCAGGCATTGGATGCTGGCGTTCCTGCAGCGCAGATCCATGACACCGGGCTCTGCACGTCTTTGGATTTGCGCGGCTTTTATTCCTACCGCATGGAGAAAGGCCGAACCGGCCGCATGCTGGCGCTGCTCGGTCGCACTGCTTGATTAACCATGACATTTCATTCACCCGCCAAAATCAATCTCTGGCTGCGCATTCTCGGCAAACGGCCGGACGGTTTTCATGAGGTGCAGACCCGTCTGTGCCGGCTGGCCTTGGGCGACACGGTCGAAATCGAACACTTGGGCAAAGGCACGGATGTGACTTTGACATGCTCAGATCCCACAGTGCCGCTGGATGAAACCAATCTGGCCATGCGCGCCATGCGAGCCTTTGAAAACCGCACAGGCAGGCAGTCCTCCTGGCGCATGCATCTGGAGAAAAAAATACCGGCAGGCGCAGGTCTCGGTGGCGGCAGCAGCAATGCAGCCACGGTGCTCATGGGAGCCAATGAACTCGCAGGCTCGCCGCTGACGCAGGCCCAGCTTATTGAACTGGGGGCGCAGATCGGTTCGGACATCCCGTGCTTCATTCTCGACAGCCCCGCGGCTGACGGCGCTGGGAGAGGCGAGCAGGTCACCGGGGTGGATTTCCCCTGGCAGCTGCCGCTGGTCCTGATCAAGCCCCCCTTCCCCATCCCCACCCCCTGGGCCTACAAGAACTGGGCCGACTCCAAGGAGATACCCAGCATTCTTTACGCACCGCAGCTTTGCCCATGGGGTGCCATGTCGAATGATCTGGAGCGGCCAGTTTTCCAAAA
>NZ_JBIPNG010000635.1:0-3104 GCF_044373815.1 Prosthecobacter sp.
GTATCTGGCGGCGGCAGGCATCGGCGGACTCGGCCTGGTGGACCCGGATGTGGTGGAAATCACCAACCTGCAGCGGCAGATTCTCTTTGGGCAGAAGGACCTCGGGCGCAAGAAGCTGGACGCCGCACGCGACCGGCTGGCGGACATCAATCCGCATGTGGACATCCAGGTTTACCCGGAGCTTTTCACCGCGGCGAATGCCATGAAGATCGCGGCGGACTACGATGTCATCATTGATGGCACGGACAATTTCCCCACGCGCTACCTCAGCAACGATGTGGCCGTGTGGCTGCGAAAGCCGAATGTGTATGGCAGCATCCTGCGCTTTGACGGGCAGGTGGGGGTGTTTGCGCCGCATCTCGGTGCCCCCTGCTACCGCTGCATGTGCCCGCAGCCCCCGCCTCCGGGCATGGTGCCCTCCTGTGCGGAAGGCGGCGTGCTGGGCGTGCTGCCGGGGCTCATCGGCACCATGCAGGCGCTGGAGGCCATCAAGCTCATCACCGGCATCGGCCAGCCGCTCCTTGGAAAACTGATGCATGTGGACACGCTGAGCATGCGCTTCCGCACGCTGACCCTGCGCCGGGATCCGAGCTGCCCCGTGTGCGGCGATAATCCGACCATCACCGAACCCATCGACTACCAAGGCTTCTGCGGCATCACCGCCTCCGCCCCTCCAGATGTTCCCACCATGACCGTTCACGAACTCAAAGAACTCCGCGAAGCCGGAGACAATCACTTCCTGCTGGATGTGCGCGAGCCGCACGAGCAAAGCATCTCACGCATCACCGGCGCGGTGCTCATTCCCCTGGGCGAACTCGGAACCCGCACCGCCGAGCTGCCGCGTGACAGGCGCATCCTCGTCCACTGCAAGAGCGGCGGCCGCAGCGCGCGTGCCGTCAGCCTGCTGCGCGATCAGGGCTTTGAAAACGTCTGGAACATCTCCGGCGGCATCATCGCCTGGGCTCGTGAAATTGACCCCTCCATGGCTGAATATTGATGCAAAACGAAACCCAATGGCTCAATGATTTTCTGCCCCTGATGCGCTGCCCGGACACGCACCAGCCCCTGCGCCGCGCGACGCCGGAGGAGTGTGCGGCGAACAAGGTGGACGCTGCCCTGGCGACCGCCGATGGCACGCGGGTCTTTGTGATTGATAACGGGATTCCGATCTTGCTGCCGAGGCAGGAGTAGTGGAGCGAAGGGATCTTGGAGGTCGAAGTCCAAATGGGGCGCGTGACCATCCAGCGGGAATTTGGAGTGCGGCACGCGTAGCTGCCGCTTTCGAGCGTCTCGTGGTGCGCGTCGGCTGACCGGCCTGCAAAGAATCACCGGCTGCCGCATTCGGACATCTTCTTTCATTCGTGGGCCACCGAGTCCGGCGAAAGCGGTGGCTGCGTTCGTTCCTCACTCCGCGACCGCAGTCCAAATGGGCCGGTTGCGATAGGAATGCACTGGGACTACCCCACCTTCACCACCGGCACTTCCTTCTGCAATGCCGCCACGATGATCTGCTCCGCATGGGTGATGGGCAATGAGTAGTGGCCGTCGACCTCGGACCAGTGGGTCTCGGCCTGCGGGATGAGCTGGGCGATCTGCTGGGTGTAGGTCCAGGCGATGTTGCGGTCCTGTTTGCCGTGCCAGAGGCGGATGGGGAAATTGATCTGGCTGACTTCAAAGCCCCACTCGCTGAGGTAAATGTCCGCATCGGCGATGACACTGCGCGGGCCGCGATTCAAGGCACCGAGTGTGGCATCCCGCACCACGTCATAGATGCCGGGCTGCAGCAGCACGCGGCGGTCTTCCACGCCCAGCAGTTTCATGAGCCAGCGCAGCGGTGCCTTGTGCGGATTCCCCTTCGCCGCCATGCCGCCCACGCGCAGGACGAGCCCGAGGATGGTCGGAAAATAATGCCGCAGCTGGATCATGAAGCGGTAGAGCCAGAACATCTGCCGATCGCCCAAAAACTTCAGCGGCGGCGCACCGCAGATGATGGAGGCGGAGAGCAGGCGGCGCTTCAACTTCAGCGCGGTGACGAGGACATACGGGCCACCGCCCGACCAGCCGAGGACGTGGTAGTTGTCAGCACCCACATGCTTGGCGAGTTGTTCCAGAGTATCCGGCCAGTCGAGCAAGGCGCGGCGCTGCTGGAAATCCGACAGGCCGATGCCGGGGCGGTCCGGGCAGATGAGGCGCATGCCGTGCTTTTTGGCATGCTCATGGAAGAGGGAGCCCTGCACGCGTGAGGAGGGCCAGCCGTGGAAGTAGAAGGCCACCTCGCCGCGGGGATCACCGTACTCGCAATAGCCCAGCTTGCGGCCGTTGGAGAGGGTGAAGGTATGATCTGTCATGCGAGGGGGGCGGAGTGTGGAGTTTCAATGCGCGCCTTCAAGCGCCTTTTCACCCAGCAGGGCGCTGCTTTGCGGCACGCGGTAGCGGCGCAGGCCGAACTGCGTGACGGCCTTGTCCTGCAGATGGGCCACGGCTTCTTCCACGGAATCGGTCCATTTGATGAGATCGAGATCTTCCGCGCTGATGGTGGCGCCTTTGAGCATGTGCTCCATGAACTGGCGCATCTCCGGCCAGAAATCGCTGCCCATGATGACGATGGGGAAGCTCTTGAGCTTGCGCGTCTGGATGAGCGTGAGCGCCTCAAACATCTCATCCATGGTGCCAAAGCCGCCGGGCATGATGATGAAGCCGTAGCTATACTTGATGAGCAGCGTCTTGCGCACGAAGAAATGCTCCATGGTCACCCAGCGGTCGAGGTAAGGATTGTGGCTTTGTTCAAAGGGCAGGCGGATGTTGCAGCCGACGCTGCGTCCTCCAGCATCTTTTGCGCCACGATTGGCAGCTTCCATGATGCCGGGGCCGCCGCCAGTCAGAACGGTGAAGCCCATCTTCGCGATGGCCGCGCCCATGTCCCGCGCCAGCTGGTAGTAGCGGTGCTTTTCATCAAAGCGTGCGGAACCGAAGACGGTGATACAAGGACCCACGAAATGCAGGGAGCGAAAGCCGAGAATGAAGTCCTTCGCCACACTGTAGAGCAGCTGCAGATCCCGCAGACGGCGGTTCGGGCCGCTGAGGAGCGCGCGGTCTTCCAGCTT
>NZ_JBIPNG010000636.1:0-3103 GCF_044373815.1 Prosthecobacter sp.
CATTCCCTTGCTCCTTCATTCCTTTGCCAAAATGAAACCCTTCCTCCTCGCCCTGCTATTCCCTCTCCAGGTCATAGCCTCCGAAGCCCCCAGCTTCCGCCGCGATGTCATGCCCGTCCTCTTCCGGTCCGGCTGCAACCAGGTCCTCCAGTAAAGCCATAAATTCAGTCTCTGGAACATTCCCTTGCTCCTTCATTCCTTTGCCAAAATGAAACCCTTCCTCCTCGCCCTGCTATTCCCTCTCCAGGTCATAGCCTCCGAAGCCCCCAGCTTCCGTCGCGATGTCATGCCCATCCTCTTCCGCTCCGGCTGCAACCAAGGCACCTGCCACGGCTCCGCTCGCGGCAAAGACGGCTTCATGCTCTCCCTTTTCGGCTACGATGCCAAAGGCGACTACTACCGCATCACTCAGGAGATGGTCGGTCGCCGCGTCAATCTCGCCGCTCCCGAGCAAAGCCGCATGCTCCTCAAAGCCACCGGCAAAGTCCCCCACACCGGCGGCGAGCTCTTCAAGCCCGATACCAAATACTACCAGACCCTGCTCAACTGGATCGCCGCCGGCGCCCCCGACGATGCCGCATCCGTCCCACAGCCAGTCGAAATCACCCTCGCCCCCGAGCGCCTCGTCTTTGATGGCGGCAAAGGAACCCAAAAGACCACTGTCACCGCCCGCTACTCCGACGGCACCAAGCGCGATGTCACCGATCTCGCTCTCTTCGCCTCCAACAACCCTTCCACCGCAAAGATCGACAAAAACGGCCTCGTCTCCGCCACCGGCCGTGGCGACACCCACGTCTTCGCCCGCTTCAACCGCTTCACCATCGGCTCCGAAGTCATCGTCCTCCCGCAGGACAAAAACTACCAATGGACCAATCCCGTCGCGAACAACTACATCGACGAAATCATCCATGACCGCCTGCAAAAGCTGCGCCTCCTCCCCTCCGAAATCTGCGATGACGAAACCTTCCTCCGCCGCGTCTTCCTGGATCTCAGCGGCGCACTCCCCACCACCAAGGACCATCAAGAGTTCATGGCGGACACGTCCAAAGACAAGCGCACCGTCCTCATCGACCGCCTCCTGAAAAGCGACGGCTTCACCGATCTCTGGACAGACCTCTGGGCCGAAATGCTCCGCGTCAAAGGCGGCGGTTACGCACCCTCCGCCACCGATGTCAAAGCCGCCGACGTCTACTACGAATGGATCCATGATCAGATGGCAGAGAACCGTCCGCTGAACGAATTCGTCGCCGATCAAATCACTGGCACCGGCAGCAACATCAACAGCGGCCCCGCCAATCTCTACACCATGCTCGTGCATGACGTGAAGGTCACCCCCAAGAACCTCGCCGCCGACTTCTCCCAGCTCTTCACCGGCGTGCGCATCCAGTGCGCCGAATGCCACAACCATCCCTTCGACCGCTGGACCATGGACGACTACTACGGCTGGGTCAGCTTCTTCACCGGCATCCAGCGCAAGCTCGGTGTCGAGCCGCGCGAGTTCTACGTCTTCAACGACCTCTCCGCCGCGCCCGCCAAACACCTCGTCGATGAACGCCCCATGCTCCCCACCGTTCTCGGCGGCGAAAGCAGCGTGCCCAAAGGCAAAGATCCGCGTCAGGCCCTCGCCGCCTGGCTCACCTCACCAAAGAACGAGCTCTTCACCCGCAACCTCGCCAACCGCATCTGGGCACACTTCATGGGCCGCGGTCTCGTGGAACCTCTCGACGACATGCGCGTCAGCAATCCGCCCACCAACGGCCCCTTGCTCGACGCCCTCGCACAGCACCTCGCCGACTCCAAGTTCAACCTCCGCGCCTTCATTCGCGACATCACCACCTCGCGCACCTACCAGCTCTCCGCGCAGCCCAACAAGACCAACGCCGACGACACCCGCCAGTTCTCCCGCGCCCAGCTCCGCCGCCTGCGCGCGGACGTCCTGCTCGATGCCATCGTCAAAGCCACCGACGGCGAGCGCGGCTTCGTCTATTTCCCCAAAGGCACCAAGGCCGTCCAGCACTACCCGCGGACCCCTGGTGACACCACCCACGCGATGACCGGAGATCCCTTCTTCGAAACCTTCGGGCGCGCCGGACGCGCCAGCGTCTGCGCCTGCGACACCAAACTCGAACCCACCCTCTCACAAACCCTCCACATGGTCGCCGGCGACACCGTTCAGAGCCAGGTCGGTTTCGGTCAGGTCATCGAAAAGCAGCTCAAGACCAGCACACCGCCGGAAACGATCATCGAAAACCTCTACCTCCGCTCCCTCAGCCGCAAACCCAAGCCCGAAGAACTCAAAGCCCTCCTCGAACTCGTCGGCAGCGACACCAAAGACCGCAAACCCTACCAGGACATCTTCTGGAGCCTCCTCAATTCCACCGAGTTCCTCTTCAATCATTGATCCATGCGCGCATTCTTGCTTCTTCCATTCCTGCTCACATCCGCGCACGCCGCCGATGCCGTCATCACTTACGACGAGCACATCAAGCCCATCTTCCGTGAGCACTGCCTCAAATGCCACGGCGACGACGAGCAGAAAGCCGATCTCAACCTCGCCAACTTCACCGCCGTCCTCAAAGGCGGCAGCGGCGACAAAGCCGTCATCGCCGGCCGCGCCAGCCAGAGCCTGCTCTTCAATGCCATCACCGCCGAAGACGATGCCGAGCGCATGCCGCCCAAAAAAGCCGCCATTCCCGCCCCGCAGATCGAGCTCATCCGCCAGTGGATCCAAGGGGGCCTCCGCGAATCCTCCGCCAGCAAATCCCTTGTCGCGGAGCGCGACACCACTTTCACGCCCACCACCGACATCAAACTCGACGGCCCCCCTCCGATGCCCGAGTCCCTGCCTCCCTTCACGCCCCCCGCACTCACGCGCCCGCTCCCCATCATCGCCATGGCCGCCAGCCCACGCGCCCCGCTCATCGCCGTCGCCGGTCACGAGCACGTGCGTTTGCTCGATGCCACCACCCAGCAGCCCCTCGGCGTCCTCGCCTTTCCCGAAGGCCAGCCCAACGTCATCCGCTTCAGCGCCGATGGCCGCGTCCTCATGGTCGCCGGTGGCAAACCGGTGCAATCCGGCAGCGTCGTCCTCTTTGACGTCAAG
>NZ_JBIPNG010000210.1:0-10785 GCF_044373815.1 Prosthecobacter sp.
GTAGTTATTGCGTCAGACATCGATATGAATTCGGAACACACCAACGAATCATCGTCTTCCCTCAGTGGAAGCCTCCTGCTCGCCTCACCGGCCATGCGTGACTCCAACTTTGCCCGCTCCGTGGTCTTCATGGCGGCGCACAACGCGAAGGACGGAGCCTTTGGCTACATCCTGAACCGCCCTCTGGAGCAATGCGTGGCCGATCTGCTGCCAGATCAGGATCTCGGTCCGCTCGGTGAGGTTCCCGTCTTCATGGGTGGCCCGGTTTCCACCGACAAGCTCGCCTTTGCCGCACTGCATTGGAACAAGCGCCGCCGCACCCTGCGCTGTCAGACACACCTGTCGGTGACAGACGCCCTTCATGCGCTCAGCCTCGGTCATGATGTGCGCGGCTTCGTCGGCTACTCCGGTTGGAGCGGCGGACAGCTCGAAAGCGAGCTCGAAGTGCGTTCATGGATCACCGCAGACGCACGTCCGCTGGTCCTCACTGTCGAAAAACCGACGCAGATGTGGTCCGCCATTCTCCAGGACATGGGTCCGGTCTACAAAGTGATGGCCGGCATGCCTGAAGATGTGAGCCTGAACTGAGCCTACTTCGTAAACTCCTTGTCGATCGCATCCAGATACTTCGAGATCGGATCGGTGCGGGCAGGGAGTTCTTTCTTGATGGTGGTGGGCAGATTCAGGAAGTCGTCGAACTTGCCGGAGAGGCGGCCGCTTTCGCTCGCTTCAAACCAGTCGAGGTAGTCGCGCACGGCGATGGACTTCTGATACGCGATGATCGCAAATTCATGCAGCGCGGCGAGGCGCTTGTCCATGTCCTTGGTCCTCCCGGCTTCAATGTCGTGAACCGCCACGAGATAGCCTCGGATCACAGGACGGAACAAAATGCTGACACGCAGCTCCAGTGCACGCAGTGAGGCGGTGTTGTAGGCCAGTATCTTGGCGCGATCCGGGTGCTTGAGGATGTGCTGGTACTCTTCCAGCGGCAAATTCACCGGCACCAGGGCGGGCCCGGCCTCTGGGGTGGCTGCGGTGACAGCTTGGACCTGTTCAGGCGTGGCGGGCTTAGCGTTCGGATTGGTGGTTTTTGGTTTGTCCGGAGTTTTGGCTGATGATTTGGAGGCCGGTTTGGAATTGGGATTCGTCGTGCGTGGCTTGCTGCTTTTCTTGACGGGCGGTCTGTCCTCCTCCGTTTTCGGGGCAGGCGTTTCCTCTTTGGGGGCTTCCTCGGCCTTGGGCTTGCGCTTGCGGAAATCAAACAGTGGCTCCGCAGTTTGACGTGCGGCGGCAGGTGCGAGCATCTGCCATGCATCCGCCATCATGGGCGAGATCAGTCGTGCGACATCGAAAGTGTCAGGCGGTGTGAGAAATGCCTCCTTCTCCTTGGCGGGCGTCTCTTCTTTCTTCTCCTCAGCTTTCTTGCCGCCACGAAACCAGTTCATGGGATTGAGCTTGGTGGGCTTCTTCTCCTCTTTGGGTTCCTCCTTGGCTTCCGGTTCTTTTTTGACGGGGACCTTGGGTTTTTCGATGGTGGCAGCTTTCTCTTTTTCAGACGCCTTTTTGTCCGCAGGCGCGGTCACAGCCGGTTTTTTGTCCTCAGTCTTCTTTTCGTCATTCCCTGCACCAAAGAGACGGCCCATGAAGCCGGGCTTCTTCTCCTCCTCTGCCTTCTTCTCTTTTTCGACAATTGCAGGAGCTGCAGCCGGCTTTGCAGCCACCTTGGCTGTGCTCTCTTTGACGCTCGGTTCATCCGGCGTCTTCTTCTCGTCACTGCCCGCACCAAAGAGACGCCCCATGAAGCCGGGCTTCTTTTCCTCTTCCTCTTTCTTCTCTTTTTCTACGGCGGGAGTATCAGCCACCTTGGCAGTGTCCTCTTTGACGCTTGGCTCATCCGGTGCCTTTTTCTCGTCACTGCCTGCACCAAAGAGGCGGCCCATGAAGCCAGGCTTCTTTTCTTCCTCAGTTGGCTGTTCCTTGTCGTCGGCGGTCTTGGTCGGTTTGTCACTTGCCTTGGGTTCGCTTTCTTTGGCGTCTCCCAGGAATAGCAGGCGGCGAAGGAGGCTGCGTTTCGTCTTGGGATCTTCTTCCTCACCCGGCTCTTCCTTGACTTCGGCGGTGGCTTCTTTGGACTTGGGCTTGGTCGGCGCCGCAGCCGCGGTGGGCTCCGGATGGGATTCGCTGGCTGGGATGACTGCCAACGGTGCCGGGATCACAAACGGGTGCAGCTTCACGTTCTTCGGGACTGCGGCAGGAAGAGCTTCGTAGTGGATGGTGATCGCTTCCTCGATGGCTTTGAGACTCTCAGCAGCAGTGAGGGGTTCGCCGACACCGGGATTGGCCAGCGCGGCAAGCTGCAACGACCACCACTTGTTCAAGCTTGAGGCCGAGGCGGCAAAGTTTGGAAAGGCGGCACTCAGCAGTTCACGTTCGGAGCGCGGGTCGCTCGCCAGGGAATTGAGAAACTTGTTCAGATTCTGCGGTCCACTGGGCTGATCCACGAGCGCCAGCACCAAGGCGCAGCAGGAGGTCTCGTAAATCGTGCGGGACAGGTTGTCCATCTCCACCGGAGAGGCTTCGATGATCTCCTCGATGCCATAGATTTTACCGCTGCGGAACAGCGTGGCAAACATCGCGCTGGGCGTGGGGCTGGCACGGAAGTCCAGCGCGTGCAGCACACCGGTCATGATCCAGTCAGGCAGCAGCAGGCGTCCTTTCGGCGTCTCGATCTTCTGATGATTGCGCAGGATGCGCTCGGCGAGAAGCGCACGCACCAGCTCCTTGCGCAGATCCTCCGCCTTGAGACCAGGTCCTTCATTGATCGTCACCTGCAGGTGAAAACCGCCGAAGTTAAGCTCGGAAATCGTGGTGGAAATGGGCGGTCCTTTCGATTTGGCCGCCTCCTCACCCGTGTTCAGCAGCACGACAATCGGCAGCACCCACGGCTCCTTGTCATTCAGCACCTTGCGCACTTCCTGGGAAACCTCCTCACAGCGCGTGGACATCGCACTGCGAGTCTCAAACACTTTCCCATGCACGATGAACTGCCGACTGGTGCTGGTGGAACTGGTGACGGGAAGCTTGTCTGAAGGAGTCCCCACGCGCGGCACTTCCGTGACCGCAGGCTTTTGGGTGACGGCTTCCAGCACCTGCATTTTGCTGGCGGAATTATCAGATACCGGCGGAGTCGCGGGTGGCTCCGCCGCAGGCTTGGCAGGAACTCCACTCTGCAACTGGCCGGGCAGGGGCGGTGGCACGGCAGTCTTCGGCGCCTCAATGGCAGCCGCCGCTTCCTTCTGTTCCTTCGTGAGCGGTGGGACTGGCGGCGGGGTTGTTTGCCCCACCGCAAGCAGTGTGGCGCAGACATACGAGAGCACGCTCGCAAAGACAGATGGGAAACGGCGGTTCATGCGGGAGGGAAACGGGGATCGAGCACGAGCTTGTCCTTGGCGATGGTGATTTGGGTCATTTGAAACAAGGCCCGAATTTCAGGATCAAGCGCCTCAGCCAGCGCCTCCAGCGACGGGTAGAGCGGCCGCATCATGCCACGTGGCATTTGCAGATGGCCGTAGGCCCCACGCAGCACCTCGACGCGAAAGTTTTTATCGTCACGACTGATGGCGAGGTCAACGCTTGCCGTGTGGGTGTAGCCCTTGAGCTTCCAGATGACGAACAAGCGGGCCCTGTCAGGCTCCAGATCAACTCGTGCGCCTTCAAAAGTGACCCAGCTGCCCAGCATGCTCGGGATCTTCCCTGATAGCGTCGTCGCCAGGTGCCGGTTGATTTCAGCCTCGCTGATCTCCACCACCGCTGCGCGTTTGATCGTCGTCTGGCGCAGGCTGTCCAGCAGGTCATCGGCCTTGGCATTACTTGGCGCAGCGACCATGGGCAGATCGGCCGGTCGGTAAGCCACCCAGGTGGCTCCGGCCAGCAGGCTGATCCCAAGCAGCCGCAAAGTCTGAAACAGGTGGCGAATCACGGCGGCAGGGGTGGGGGTTGTATGTGGACTCAGGTCTAGGCACCCGACGTCTTGGCAGGTGCCGGCGGAGTGGCAGCCGGAGCCGGTGTCGAAATCGTGGAGGCTGAGGCGCTTTCAGAATCCTTCTTCGCCGCCGCTTTGTACGAGTCACTGCGGTAGTCCGTGATGTAAAAGCCGTTGCCCTTGAAGATGAAACCTGAGCCCAGTCCAATCAGGCGCTTCACCGGACCAGGGCAGCTTTCTTTCGGGCAGTCCGTGAGATGCGGATCCTTCATCGACTGTTTGGCCTCAAACTTGTGGCCGCACGTCTGGCATTCGTAATCGTAAGTGGGCATGATGTGTTCGTGAGTGCATGCGCGGGGGTAATTAGGTGCGCAGCAGGGAAATGAGTATGCCGCTTGGCACCCTCTGCTGCAAAAGGATTTTCCCCCTCCCTTGGGTCCCGGGCACAATTCAATGCTCGACACCTGGGCGCTCCTGAATGTATTATCCGGCCATGGCTTCGTTGATCCAGGAAACCGTCTTCATGACGAATCTTTACGCCACACCCGCTGACTGGCAGCGTGATTTGTTTTATTCCGTGGTGCGCGCGGGCCATTTGAGGGCGGGCTTCGAGCACCGCATCGAGCGTGAAACCTACCCCGGTCATGAGTTGATCCTCTGCCTCAGGGGCTGCGGCTGGGTTCAGATCGCAGGCAAACGGCATGCCGTCGGACCCGGTGCACTGCTGTGGGTGAACTGCCATCATCCGCACATCTACGGTGCCGCAAAAAAGGATCCGTGGGAGCTCTACTGGATGCGCATCGAGGGCAGATCTCTAGACCGCATCGCCGAACTCCTGCAAGTGCGCTCGCAGCCCGTTCTCGAAGGCATCAATGAGCAGGCGGTGAAGCAGGAGTTTGAGAGCGCCTTCCAGTACATGAGCGGTACCCGCCCCAGCGATGCCGCACTCGCCAGCGCTGCCGTCGCCTCCATCATCGGCCTCGCATTCCACGTGCGCCTCTCGGAGCCCGGCCTTGTGCAGCCCGAGCTCCCCTCCGCCGTCTCCAAGGCGCTGGAGCGCATGCGCCTCTACTTCCATCTGCCCATGCGCGTGATCGAGCTCGCCCAACTCAGTGGTATGAGCGAAAGCCACTTCAGCCGCCAGTTCAAAGCCGCCATCGGCACCAGCCCCATCGACTGGCTCCGGCGCGAGCGTATCAATCAGGCCAAGCGCCGCCTCATTGAATCCGACGATCCCGTCAAAGAAATCGCCCGTCAGGTCGGCTACCACGATCAGTTCTTCTTCTCCAAGGACTTCAAGAAAATGACCAAGCTCACCCCCACGCAGTTCCGCGAGCAGGAAAAGCAGCCCTAGCAGTTCTCTGCGGCACTAACCCACCAGAGTCTTCTGCTTCATCCGCTGCTCCACCCACGCATGCGTGCGGCGGAAAATAAAATCCAGCAGCAGTGCCAGCATCGCGCCAGCAAACGCCCCGCCGATCCCGCCATACACGGCGATCATCCAGCTCTCGTCCACGTGCTCTAGCACTGACCGGCCTACCCAAGCAGTGACCGCTCCGGCTGGAATGCCCGCCAGAATGCCGCATTGCAGCAGCAGCGCCCGCACCGCCGTAGCAGGCCGCTTCGTGAGAAAGCCCAGCGCCACCGAGCTGGACACCACCCCCAGCATCGCCAGCCCCGCTGCGATCGCGCAGGCAAACAAACCAATGCCGATACCCGCGCCGATAAGGACGACCATGACAAGCAGCATGATGAGGCCGGGAATACCCATGCCAGCAGCATCAAACCCAAATCTCGAATTTCAAATGCTCATTTCACCGCCACTGTGGCACACATGACCATCACCCCCGCACCCCAGGGACTCCTCGGCATGAAGCCGGAGGAGATCGCTGCCGTGTTCGCAGAGCTCGGCCAGCCCGCCTTCCGCGCCAAACAGCTCGTCGAGTGGGTCTTCGCCAAACGCGCCGCCACTTTCGAGGAGATGACCAATCTCCCCAAAGCCACCCGCGAAGCCCTCGCCACCCGCTTCGTCACGCGCACGATGACCATCGCCAAAGTCGCCGGCTCCAGCGACACCACGCGCAAATTCCTCCTCAAACTCCACGACGGCCGCTACGTCGAAACCGTGCTCATTCCGGCCAATCCCGCCCTCTACGGCGGCAGTTCAGACCGCCGCACCCTCTGCGTCTCCAGCCAGGTCGGCTGTGCTTACGACTGCAAATTCTGCGCCAGCGGTCTTGCCGGTTTCGCGCGCAATCTGACGGCGGCGGAAATCGTCGAGCAAATCGTGCAGGTGGAAGCCTATGCCGGAGAGCGCGTCGACAATCTCGTCTTCATGGGAATGGGAGAGCCCCTCGCGAATTACTCGAACGTCACCAAGGCCATCGAGATCTTGAATGCCGAATGGGGCATCGGCATCGGCGCACGCCACATGACCGTCAGCACCAGCGGCCTCGCCCCGCAGATCAAAAAACTCGCCGACTTCCCATTGCAGATCCGCCTCGCCATCTCGCTGCACGGCGCCACCGATGAAGTGCGTGAGAAAATCATGCCCGTGAACCGCAAGCACAACCTCGGCGAGCTCTTTGAAGCGCTCGACTACTGGAACCAGAAGCGGAAGCAGTTCCTCACCTTCGAGTTCATCCTCATTGCCGACGTGAACGACAGCCTTCAGCAGGCCCACGCCCTGGCCAAACGTGCCCGCAGTGCCAATGCCAAGGTCAATCTGATCCCCTACAACACCGTCGATGGCCTCGAGTGGGTGCGTCCGAGTGAGGCTGCCCAGGACGCCTTCCTCGCAGTACTCGTCAATGCCGGCGTCACCGCCACCCTCCGCCGTGAAAAAGGTCACGACATCGCCGCCGCCTGCGGTCAGCTCCGCCTCAAACAGGAAACCGAACTCGGCATCATCGAATCACCGATCCCCGCCAAACGCATCACGATTGGCGGCGGCGCGGAATGAGCTCGTGCGCCAGGCGGTTTAAGCAATAAGGGAGTCGCGAAGGCGGCAGCAAAGTGGTCCGCACAGTCCTCTGTGCGGCGTCTGGGTAATCGTGCGCGCTGAACACCAAACAGACGACTATACTACCATCTGCTTGCGCCAGCCTCCGGTTCCCAAACTCCAGAGGCTGTAAAATATTTTAAAAGGCTCTACCTCACCCGCGCCGGTTTCCTCACCACCTTGGCAGGCGCGCGTTTCACCGGTCGCTTAAGTTTCGGCGCAGTCGCCGGTTTGGCGGCTGGCTTCGCGCCAGCCTTGGCTTCCTTCAGCTCGCGCAGTTCCTTCTCGACCTCGGCCAGGCGCTTGGAGGTGGCCTCCAGCTTGCGCACAACGAGGCGCGCGACGAATTCGTACAGCGCCGCATGGAAGTCCGGGTCTTCCTCGCGCGGATGGATGTCCTGCAGGAATTTCTGATCCACCGCCAGACACACCGCCTTCGTGGAGGCGATGACGGACGCGAGACGCTTGTCATGGTTCACGAGCGCCAGCTCGCCGAAAACTTCCCCAATACGGGTGATGGCAGCCACTTTCTTGGTGCCGACCCGCACCTCCAGCTCACCGCTGAGCAGGACGTAGATGCGGGAGTCGATGCTTCCCTCCTTGATGATGTGATCGCCCGGCTCGCATTGCAGCAGGCTGCTGGAGTTCAACACATCATCAAGCTGGTCATCGCTAAAACTGGCGAGAGCAGGCACCGCACGCAAAGGCGACGGGCTGTTTTTCTCGTCATGGATGTAAGCAAACTCTTTCATGGAATTCGCCCGGATTCTGTCAGGAGGAAGGCGGTGGGGAAAGATAAATTTTGGTCATTTTCCGCCACTCTTCACCGCCGCATCATACGCGGGCCAGAAACTGGCCGGCGGCACCAGGTCCTTGCCGCCGTCGTCAAACCGCGTCCCGATTTCCTGCAACAGCAGCGATTTTGCCACATCAATCCCGGCTGTGATGTTCGCCGGAGTAAAGACAAGGCGCGTGAGCTTCATGCCCTTCAGCGGCGTCAAATCCGTCACCGGTGTCTCCGCAATGTGCAGGCGCTGCAGCGCCGTGCCGGTCAGTGGAGAGAGGTCCTTCACCTTAGTGCGGTGCAGCGTTACGCTCACCAGCGGCACCGTTTTCAGCGCGCTGATGTCTGCCACCGGACAGTCCGTCAGCCACAGCATCTGGATCGGGCATTTGGCGATCCCCGAGATGTCACCAATCGGGCATCCCACCGCATTCAGCTCCACCAGAGGCATGCTTTCCAGCGCCGCCAGGTTCTCCACCGGCGTGCGGCTCAGGTACAGTTTTTCCAGCGGCATGCCACGGATCGGCGAAAGGTCCCGCACCTTCGTGTCTTCAAGATAAAGCTCCACCAGCTTCTTGCCCTGCATCGGCCGCAGGTCGGTGATCGGCGTCTCGCTCAGATCCAGCGCCACCGGCTCGATGTGTTCGAGAAACTTCACGTTCTCAATCTTCGCCCCACGCAGGCTCAGCGCGACCACGTTCCCGCCTTCGATGTTAAACTGCCCGTTCCCCGCATACCCCGGATTGTGAAACTTGATCTCCGTGTGCATCATCTCCTGCGTCCAATACACCTTCTTCGGCGCATCCTTGGCCGGAGCTGAAGCAGCAAGAGCTGCCGCAGGCTTTTCCGCCACGGGCTTCGCCGCAGACGCAGGTTTCTTGGGCTCATCACCACACTGGGTCAGAAGGAGAGGAAGGAGGAGCAGGCTGGGCTTCATGCCATGGGCATGCCGGATTTCCTGGTGCGATGCAAGCCGGAAGTGAAACAAGGACCGCAAACCAACGTTTTTCGCGCTCCACCATGCGATCTCTCCTCTTCCTCGCCTCGCTGCTGCTAACCGCATCCGCCTTCGCCGCCAAACCGAACGTGCTTCTCATCGTCGCGGATGACCTCGGCTACCACGACCTCGGTTTCCAAGGCTCCAAGGAGATCCCCACCCCAAACCTCGACAAGCTGGCCGCACAGAGCCTCGTCTGCACCAACGGATACGTATCTCACCCGTTTTGCAGTCCCACCCGGGCGGGCATCATGACGGGCCGCTACCAGCAGCGCTTCGGGCATGAGAACAATCCCGCCTGGCTGCCGCAGGACACCGTGGCGGGCCTGCCGCTGACGGAAACAACCTATCCGCAGCTCATGCTAAAAGCGGGCTACACCACGGGTGCTGTGGGAAAATGGCACCTCGGCGCGCATCCGCAGTTTCACCCAAACAAGCGCGGCTTTGACGAATACTTCGGCGCTCTCGGCGGCGGGCACATGTACATCCCGGGCACCAGCGGCGGTGCAGAATACAACATCCCGCTGAACCGCAACGGCAAGGATGAAGCCCAGACCAAGTACCTCACCGAGCAGTTCGGCGATGAAGCCTCTTCCTTTGTGGAACGTCACGCCACTGAAGCCAAACCCTGGATGCTCTACCTGGCCTTCAATGCCCCCCACACACCGCTGCAGGCACCGCAGAAGTGGATGGACAAGTTTTCCCAGATCACAGACAAAAACCGCCAGACCTACGCCGCCATGGTGTGTGCCATGGACGAAGCCGTGGGTGAGGTGCTCACCAAGCTCGACGCCACCAAGCAGCGCGAGAACACGCTGATCTACTTCGTCAGCGACAACGGCGGTCCCAATCTGCAGGCAAAGAGCGGCAGCAACTTCACCGACAACTCCCCACTCCGCGGCGCAAAGGGCATGGTTTACGAAGGCGGCATGCGCGTGCCCTTCCTCGTGAGCTGGCCCGCAAAAATCAAGCCTGGCAAATACGACCAGCCCGTCATCGCACTCGATTTCCTGCCCACCTCACTCGCCGCCGCAGAATCGGCTGACTTGACGCCAAAGAATCTGGATGGCGTCAATCTGCTGCCCTTCCTCAGCGGTGAAAAAACCAGCGCACCCCATGACACCCTCTTCTGGCGCTCCGGCGGACCCGGCGGCAACAACGCCATACGTCGCGGCAGCCTGAAACTCGTGCGCCTCGGCAAAGCAGAGCCCGAACTCTACGATCTCGTCACCGACATCGGCGAATCCAAGAACCTCGCCGCTGAAAAGCCCGAGGTGGTGAAGGAACTCGTCTCCGCCATTGCCGAATGGGAGAAAGGCACCATCGCCCCCATCTTCGAAAGCCCGAGGGCTGGCAAACCTGCGGCGAAGAAGAAAAAGAAATAGGCAGCCACGTGGCGTTTCTGGCAGGATGAATTTCTTCATGCTGCGCTCGCTCACTTTTCTTCTTCTCTGCTCCTTCGCGCACGCGGATGAGTTCGACTCACTGCGTGCCGTGGTCAGCAAAGCTGTGGCCAAAGGCAATCCGCCAGGGGTCGTGCTCTGGTTCGAGAGCGGAGACAAAAAGATGACAGTGGTCGAAGGCCAGCGTGCGCTTGTCCCCGCGAAGGAGCCAATGACCGAGGACACCGTCTTTGACGCCGCATCGCTGACCAAGGTGGTGGCCACACTGCCAAGTGTGCTGATCCTCATGGAGCAGGGGAAGATCGAACTGGCGGCCGAGGCGCGGCGCTACATCCCAGAATTTCGCAGCGGCATCACCGTGCGACATCTCCTTACCCACACCTCCGGCTTGAAGGCGGGCATTCCCAAAGAACCCGAATGGACCGGTTACACGGCAGGCATCGCCCTTGCTGTCGCATCAGAGTCTGAAGGCCCTCCCGATCGCTTCTTCCGCTACTCCGACATCAATTTCATCCTGCTCGGCGAGATCGTTCGGCGCGTGAGCGGCATGGGCTTGAATGAGTTCGCCGCCAAGCACGTGTTCGCGCCTTTGCACATGGACTCCACACGCTTCCTGCC
>NZ_JBIPNG010000637.1:0-3090 GCF_044373815.1 Prosthecobacter sp.
CAAAGCACGTTCAATCCAGAGGGCCTGAATGTGCATGCTGACCACGATGCAGGCGGGGGATGGCATGGCGGCGGCAAAATCCGCCAGCAGAGTCAGGCCAGAGCAGTCGGCCATCTCCAGATCAATCAGAACGACATCAAAGTTATGCCTTGATGACTGTTCGCGTGCTTTTTCCGCACTTGTAACCACCACAATTTCAAAATCTTTAAACATCAGCCGAAGATACTGACCCAGCGTCTCTGCAAACATGGCGTGGTCATCAACAAGCATGATTTTTTTAGTAGCGGGAGTCATTGTATTTGAGGGAGTTGATGCTGATGAGCACCGTGATTTGGGAACTAAAGCAACCAGTCTGATTGCTATGGTGGGTATATTTATATGGAATATCTTATAATGCCGCTAAATTAAGTTTTATTTATTTAGCCGAGCCCAAGACTCATTCTAAGCCAACGTTTAAACAGAAACCCCGTCTGGATGAGGGATGGTTCAATGGGAGTTTAGAATCCTTCGCGAAAAGTCGAAATGCTCGACTCGCTAGAAATTCACCACCTTCATAAATATTTATAGGGGAGCCTGACGTGATTCTTTGGCTCCCAGTTTATTAAGCCTCCGTTTAGGCGATTACAAGAGTGGGCTTTAATGACCAAGAAACATGGAAGTCATAGTATGTGATTGCTTTTCGAATGGTCTGATGCAGGCCGACAACCGTGAACAACGCATCCATGCGAACCTGCTTCAGTCCCCGCACATTCCTGCCTTCCCTTGCTTATCCCATGCCGCCCTGCGTCACGATTTTTTCACCCATGGCAGGCAGGAAACTTTCAAGCATTCCAACTGAACATGAGACCAACCAACCCGAGAGCCATCCAGCCACTTTCACCTGAATCTGCCCCCATGGAGTCAGCCGTGGGAATGATGGCAGATGAAGAGTCTTTACCCTCATGAACATGCCTAACTGTGTACTTTTTCATCCGAGCGAGTTCACGCGTTCGAGCTGGAAGTTATTGCTGAAGAAGATTTTGCCTGAGTGCAAAACGACTGAAGCCTCCAATGTGGAAGAAGTCAGGCAGGCAACACAACTCGGCCTGGTGAGCCTGCTGATGATGGAATTCCATCCTCGTGACATGGAGCATGGGCTGGAGGCATTGAAATCCGTGATCGCGCTGACGGGAGGCAAACACCTGATGCTTATTTGCGGCCCGCCTGCGCCGGTGACCACAAGAACGGCAATGCAGGCGGGCGCCAACGTGTGCCTTGGATGCAATGAGTCCGTGGAAGAATTGAAGCGTGCGCTGCAAGCCGCGCTGGAAGGCGTGCCTTACATGTCGAGTGAGCTGGCCTCTGTACTGGCGAGATCCATCACTCCGGCCGGCGGTTTCCATGAGGAGGATGAGGCCTCGCAGTATGCCCTGTCAATTAGAGAGGAAGAAGTTCTCGACCTGCTGGTTTCAGGATTGCGTCCCAGCCAGGTGGCCAGCCGTCTTGGTCTAAGCATGAAAACGATCTCAAGCCACAAACGCAATGCTCTGGGCAAACTGGGGGTGTCGAACATTCTGGAAGCTGTGCGGATCTGGATCTGAAAGAGCAGAGTGCAACTGCATGTTGGTCCAGCAGGATCTTCTTAATGGAGTTGCGAGGCCCGGCTTCGGCATCATTTGAATTTTGCGCAGCAGGCTGGCACGACCGCACTTCGATGACGTGCCTGGCAGGGCAGTACTGCGGCCCGCCCTTTGGGCGAAGGTCAGGAAAGCGCTGATTTTACGGTGAAGCGGCTGGAACTCTGTGGAGAAGTGTTTCACAGCCATTTCATTAGCAGTGCTTCATTCGGCACCGGCGGACACAGCGGCTGTGCCGCGATTTCTTTCTCTCCGTCCAAGATCCTCATGCGGCCTGTGTGAGTTAATGAAACACCGCCCGCTATGTGAAGGTGACGCGCTGCGGGGCTGCGGAGAGCGGTGTTCCAGCGAGATGGGCAAAATCAGCTTATTTATCGATGATTCAAAAAAACATCATCAGTTGCACAAGCGGCTAAAGTTTTGGCTTTTTCTCGTAAAGTTTAAAGCCGCCCCGCCACTACTTTTTCTGCAATTGAGCTTAGATCGAGGTTGGAATTGCATCTTTTGAGTGGCGTCCAACCGAGGCAAAAACGGACGATGGTTCGAAATGAAACCGCTGCGCGTGCAATGGCGTGTTTCAATGGGCAAAATGGTGATTTTTAACACTTCCAGAAAGCGTGCCAAACTGGGTCTAAGACTGTCAACCCCACAGGAATCGACCTATAAGGCTACACTTACCATTCGTGATTTGTTTCTTTCTTCTCCTTGCCGATTGTATGGCCGTTATGAAAATAATCTCTGCTCTACTCATACTCTCGTTCTCAACGGCTCTCACCTGCAGGGCTGATGTCATCTCACAAACCGTGGATTTTGGCACCGTCACTGGCGGGACCCAATTCTATTTCAACCAGTTCAACACGGCTCTGGGTACGCTGACAGGCGTCACGCTGGACTGGACGGTGAACTCCAGCATCTCATCGGCTGAGATCACCAACATGAACACTGGAACTGTCACCGTGAGCCGAATCAGCTTCACCAACACCGTGGACGGTTTTGTGCCTTCGATCGGCACCTCTGGTGACTTGATCGCTGAAGTGGCAAAATCCAAATCAGTGATACCTGCCGGTGGCACCGTGACTTTGACGAGCGGCCAGTCCTACACCGTCAACAACATCACCTTCAGCGGCTTCACCCAATCAGACAGCTATACTTCGGCAGACGCGAACTTCTCTTCGTTTCAAGGAACCGGAACAGTGCCACTGTATCTGGCCAACACCTTCGGCGCCACGCCGACGGCATCGGGCTCTGGCAGCACCACCTCATGGCTGACCAGCATCACGGGCAGCACCACGGGCAATCTGGAAGTCACTTATACTTACACTGCGGCCCCGATCGCTCCGGTGCCTGAGCCTCCTTCCCTCCTGCTGGGATTTGGCGGGATCCTGGGTATGGCGGGGTTTGCCTTCAAGCGCCGCGCGAAAAACACGGCTGCTTCTGTGGCCTGATCCATCATCAACCTTTTACCTTCCGATCT
>NZ_JBIPNG010000638.1:0-3086 GCF_044373815.1 Prosthecobacter sp.
ATCCCAGATCTTGCCATTCAGTTTCAGGACTGCGCGCAGGCCTTCGTCCTCAGCATCGTTCTTTTTCAAAGTCTGTCGCAGGGCCTCGTAGTGTTCGGCAATTTCTCTGGTGAACGAATGCCCTGCGCCCATAGACTTCTTGCTCACCTTGATCGCGCGCAGATACAATTTCTCCGCCTCTCTGGGCTCCACATCACACAGGAGGTCAGCCAGATGCTTCAAGACAACAGCGACTTGAGCGTCCTCAGGTCCTTTGGTCTTTTCTAAAATCACCAGTGAGCTGCGCAGCAGTGGCTCTGCTTCGCGGGGTTCACCCGCCTTCACCAAATAACCTGCCAGCACCCTGAGATCCACCGCCACAGTTTCATGAGCCTTCCCCAGATTTTTCTCATGAACCGCCAGTTTGCGGCGCAGAAACGGCACGGCATCTTTCCAGCGATCCATGTCGCTCAAAGTTTGGGCAATCATGGAGAGGGAGCCGGTGACCATGGAGTTGTCCGGGCCAAAGGCTTTTTCTGCGACCGAGAGCTCTTTTCGATAGGCGGCTTCTGCCTCCGGGTAGCGGCGCAGCGAGTGCAGTGTGTTTGCCAGATGGTTCAGATGGGAGAAGAGACTGTGGTCTTCCGGGCCTTTCGTCCGCTCAATGTTTTCGACGATGCGCTGCTGCAGCGGCAGTGCCTCTTGATGCAGGTTTTGCTCGCTGAGCAGTTGCGCCAGCTGAACACGGCAGGCGCAGGTGATGGCAGCATCCGGGCCCAGTGCTTTCTCCTGCACGGGCAAAACCTGACGGTAGAGTGGCACGGCTTCCTTCCTGCGCTGGGTTCGCTCCAGCAGCTCCGCCAGTGTGTAGGCCACCTGGGCGGTCAGCGGATGCTTCGGCCCCATGATGGAGGTGCGAATTTCCAGCGCCCGGCGGAGCAGGGGCTCTGCTTCCGCATTGCGCGCCTCGGACAGCAGCAGACCTGCAATGATGGAGTGACAGGTGGCAAGCTCGGCATTTTCAGCGCCAACGGCCTCTTCGTGAATCTGAAGCGCCTGCTGGTAGAGCAGTATGTTGCCACGACCTGTCAGAATGATTTCCCGTAGCTCTTGCGCTTTGTTGAGCTTGGTACTGACCGCAATATTGCTGAGTCCTGAGAGCTGCTCATGAAGCTTCAGCAGTTCGACATACTCGACAAACGCGGAGTGAGATTGGTGCATGCTCAAAAGCAGCTCCGCTTGGCTTCCCAGACAGGTGGCGGCTTCCGGGGACGACTCGCCATCCGGGCGCTTTTCAATGCAGGTCAGCAGTCGCTGATAGAGCTGCTCCGCCTCTTTCTCCCGGCCCGTTTGCCGCAGCAGGTCGGCGAGATTGTTCAGACTCGATTCAAGATCAGCCGAAGTCACGCCTGAGGCTTTTTCCCGAATCGCCAGCGCACGCCGGTAGAGTGCCTCCGCCTCCTGAAAGCTGTCAGCGGCTTCGAGGTGGCTTGCCAGCTCGCTGAGGCGTGCCGCAACCTCGGGCGCTTCCTTTCCATGCTCCTGCTCCGCCTTCGCCAAGGACTCACGCAGCCGCGACATGCCGGCTGATTCCGCCGCATGCGCAGCGCAGAGCGCACTGAGGAGAAAAAAGACGATGAATCTCACCCTGGCATTCCGTCAGAAATCGGATGCCGTGGAAAGTAAAAAATGGCGGGCTCAATCAACGAGCGTGGCTTCTCTGTCCTCAAGGTTCCTTCAAAGCCGGCGGCCTATGGCTCTGGATCTGCGCCTTAAAATCACCGAGGCTGTTCCAATGCGTGGGCGCATTGAGATCGACTTCTGCGATGGCCAGCGTGCCAAACACATCCGCCTTTGCCAGTACATCGCCATAGTGATCAAAGATGCCTGAGATCATCCACTGGTTCTTGGTGGCGTCCGTGTAGGTGCTGCTGACAATGTAGACGTGGTTTTCGCAAGCGCGTGCAGCGGCGAGCATGGGATTGCAGCCCCACACCGGCCAGGCGATGACTTCGGCTCCCTTGATTGTGAGCGCACGGGCGACTTCAGGAAAGAAGCCATCGTAGCAGACCATCATGCCCACTTTGCCAAATCGTGTGTCGAACACCGGGTAGTCATGGCCTGGCGTGATGCCATGCTCGATCTCCCCACGCGGCAGGGTCACTTTGCGATATTTGCCAACGAGCGTGCCATCCGGGCCCAGGAGCGCAGAAGTATTGTACAGCGTCTTGCCATCACGCTCCACGAGGCCGGCGACGATGTAGAGATTGTGCTCCTTCGCCAGCTTGCCGAAGTACTCGGTGCTGGGTCCGGGCACCGTCTCGGCACACTCGGCCATCGTCTTGCCGGTGCCGTAGTAGGTGAGCGTCTCGCCGAGCACCACGAGATCGGCCTTCTGCTTGGCAGCCTCCGCGATGAGCGGCGCATACTGCGGCGGCTTGTCGGCGGGGTTCTTGCCGTCCTTCGGCTGAAGGTGAATCGTGGCGAGGCGTGCCTTGCGCGGGGCAGGGGCGGGCACCGCAGCGAGTGAAACATCACTCCACTCCACACGCGCATTCGCCGCCCACTGGAGGTAGAGTTCAATCTTCGCCTGCTTGGCCTTCACCGGCGCACGCAGGGTGCTCTCGCAATGAATCCACTGATTCCCTTCACCATCAGGCACATGCGGATACTCAGGCTCGGCACGCGGGACGGTGCCCTTCGCGTAACCTTGCTTCGCAGGCTCCTCCCAGCTCACGGGCTGGCCCTTTTCATCCTGCCAAAGGATGCGCGCATACACGCTGCGGCGCACAGTGGGCATGGCGCTGGCCTTTTTCCACGCGCTGAACTTGGTAATGCTGACCGCCTTCGACCGGCAGCGTGTTCGTCCAACAGCCGATCCATTGCTCACCCGCACCCGTTTCAAGAACCAGCGCCCCTTTGCCATCATGTCCGCCAGTCTGACTGGCCTCCGCAGCAGGCTTCGCCTCATCACGCGGAGACCACAGCACCCAGCCATCTGAAAACGCCGCATGGGAAGCGGTGGCGAGGAGGCAGAGGAGGGCTGTGAGGGATTTCATGCGGGAGTGTACGGTGGATCAAGCCGCAGTCTATGCGGCACAATCTCG
>NZ_JBIPNG010000211.1:0-10728 GCF_044373815.1 Prosthecobacter sp.
GACCAGCCTCGTCGAAGCCATGCGCCAAAGTGCCGCTGCCTTGCTGAGGGACATCGATTGGCATCTTGAGGCAACAGAATGCAATTCCGCGACCGCCTCGCTCGAATTCCATCGTCAGGTCTTCCTGCTCTTCCGCGAAGCCTCGCACAACATCGCCCGTCATGCGCAAGCCACCAAGGTGCGCATTGAAGTGCAATGGAAGCCAAAACACTTCCATCTCCGCATCGAAGACAACGGCTGCGGCTTTGATGTCGCCGCCATCACCGCCGGCAATGGCCTCGCCAATCTCCAGCACCGCGCCACGGTGCTCGGCGGCACTTTGCAGATCACCAGCAGGCCCGGCAGCGGCACCTGCATCACCTTGGAGGCCGATTTATCATGAACACGCTCTGGATCGTTGAAGACCACGCTGCATTTAGGCGCACGTTGGTGCGCGTTTTGAATGCAGAGGCTGACCTGCAATGCCCGCGCGATTTCGATTCCTGCGAAAAGCTCCTCACCGCGCTCGCGAAACCAGAAGTGCCGGATTTGATCCTTCTCGATGTCGGACTGCCCGGCATGAGCGGTCTTGATGGCATTCGTTTGATCAAAGAGCGCGCACCCAAGTCGCTCGTCGTCATTCTCACGGTCTTTGAGGACGATGACAAAGTCTTCCAGGCCATCTGCGCCGGAGCCGCCGGTTATCTGCTCAAGACCAGCAGCGGTGCCGACATCACTCAGGCGGTGCGGGATGCCTTGGCCGGTGGATCGCCGATGAATCCGCGCATCGCCCGACGCGTGCTCGACATGTTTTCCAAGTTCGCCCCGAAGCAGAACGACTATGGCCTGAGCGAACGGGAGAAGGAGATCTTACAGCTCATGACCACCGGTCTCATCAAAAAGGAGATCGCCGACAGGCTTACGCTCAGTGTCCACACGGTCGATACTTACCTTCGACGCATCTACGAGAAACTGGCGGTAAATACGCGCACGGGAGCTGTGGCCAAGGCGCTGAAGGAAGGGCTCGTATGATGTCCCGCGCTCGCGTGGCATGAAAAGTCCGCTTGAGCGTCGTATGAATGATCCATGCGCCTCCTTGCTCTCATCATCTTCGCCGCCGTGCCTGCCTTCGCGGTCGATTTTGTGCGCGAAGTGCAGCCGATTTTCAAACAGCACTGCTATGAGTGCCATGGGGCGAAAAAACAGAAGAACGACTACCGGCTCGACATCAGGGCCGGGGGAGAGGACCGTGCGCCGAACATTGTTCCGGGCAAAAGTGCCGAGAGCCCGCTATTTCGTTTCGTGAGCGGTGTCGATGAAAAAATCGCGATGCCGCCGAAGACAAAGCTCAGCAGTGCGGAGGTGGACGTGATCAAGCGCTGGATCGATGAAGGGGCCGTGTGGCCGGAGGGTGTGGATGTGGCCAAGGTGGAGGATCGTCTAGACTGGTGGAGTTTTAAGCCGCTGGCGAAGAAGGATGGAACCATTGATGGCTTTATTCGTGCGAAGCTCACGGAGCATGGTCTCAAGCCCGCGACACAGGCCGAGGTACGCACGTTGATTCGTCGGATGTACTTCGATCTCACAGGTTTGCCTCCTTCTCCAGCGGAGGTGGAACGCTATGCGGCGCTGCCGTATGAAAAGCTGGTGGATGATCTGCTGGCCTCGCCGCGCTATGGCGAGCGCTGGGCGCGGCATTGGCTGGACCTTGTGCACTACGGGGAAACGCATGGCTACGACAAGGACAAGCCGCGCATGAATGCCTGGCCGTACCGTGACTACGTCATTCGTGCGCTGAACAGTGACAAGCCTTATGCGCGGTTCATCGAGGAGCAGATCGCGGGGGATGTGCTGTATCCCGGCACCACGGATGGCATCCCGGCACTCGGGTTCATCTCTGCGGGGCCGTGGGATTACATCGGGCATGCGGAGGTGCCTGAGTCGAAGCTGGATGGCAAAATCGCGCGGCATCTGGATCGTGATGACATGGTGCAAAACACGATGGGTGCTTTTTGTTCGCTCACCGTCGGCTGCGCGCAATGCCACTACCACAAGTTCGACCCCATCTCGCAGGAGGACTATTATTCACTGCAGGCGGTGTTTGCTGCTATCGACCGCACGGATGTGAATTTTTACCCGGATGACGCTTCGATGCAGCGGTTTGTGGATTTGGAGCAGCAGCACAAGAAAATTGCTGCCAGCATCAAGGCGCTGGAGGAGCCGCTAAAACAGAAGGCGGGTGAAGCCTACACGGCACTCAGCAAGCGCATTGACGGAGCTGCAGACAAGGCGTCCAGCACGAACCCGAATGTGAAACCGGATTTTGGGTATCACAGCGCCATCGCGATGGATCAAAACACGGTGAAGTGGGTGCAGGTGGATCTTGGCAAGAGCGTGGAGATTCAGCGCATTGTGTTGAAGCCCTGTTACGATGACTTTGGCGGGATCGGTGGCGGCTTTGGTTTCCCGGTGCGTTTCAAGGTCGAGGCGAGTGATGATCCTGCGTTCAAAGCTGGAGTGACGCTTATATGGCGCAAGCACGACGCGACGTTCATGAACGACTTCAAGAATCCCGGTCTCACCCCCTTTGAAACGGGCACGGCGGGAGATGACGGTGCCAAGGGCAGATACGTGCGCGTCACAGCGGTGAAGCTGGCAGAACGCAAGAACGATTATATCTTGGCGCTGTCCGAGATGGAGGTCTTTGCAGATAAGAACGGGTCGAACCTCGCCGCAGGCCGGCCTGTGACGGCGCTCGACAGCATCGAGGCTGCGCCGCGCTGGCAGAAAGAAAATCTCACGGACGGCATCGCGCCGGAGGCACGCACGCAGGAGGACAAGCAGCGGCTCATCAAAGAACGTGATGCACTCATGCTCGCCCAAGCGGATGCCGCGACACGCAAGCAGCTCAACGATATGCGCAAGCAGCGCGGGGTCATTGAAGCGGATATCGGCAAGCTGCCGAAGCCGGGCAAGGTGTATGCGGGTGCCATTCATACGGGCACGGGAGCCTTCAAAGGAACGGGCAACGAAGGTGGGAAGCCTCGGGTGATTCAGGTGCTCAAACGTGGCGACATCAAACAGCCGGCGAAGGAAGTGGGGCCGCAGAGCATCGTGGCGCTCAGCGAAGCTTTTCATGATGAGTATCATCTTGCTGGTGAGGGTGAATCCGCCCGCCGAGCGGCCTTGGCGCGCTGGATCACCGACAAGAACAACGTGCTCACGTGGCGCAGCATCGTGAACCGTGTGTGGCAGTATCATTTTGGCCGTGGGCTGGTCGATACTGCGAATGACTTTGGGCGCATGGGTGGCAGGCCGAGTCATCCTGAGTTGCTCGACTGGCTGGCAGTTACGTTTCGTGATGATCTTGGCGGCAGCTTGAAGCGCCTGCACAAACTCATCGTGATGAGTGACACTTACCGGCAGTCGTCCGACAAGGCGGAGCCGGCGGATACGAACAACGTTTTCCTTTCCCACCAATCCCGCCGCAAGCTGGATGCAGAGTCGATTCGTGATTCCATCCTCGCCGTGAGTGGCAAGCTGGACCTGACCATGGGAGGGCCAAGCTTTCAGGACTTCGTCATCGAGAAGCCGCAGCATAGTCCGCATTACGAGTATCAGCTGCATGACCCTGAAGATCCGAAGTCTTGGCGGCGCAGCATCTACCGCTTCATTGTGCGTTCGCAGCAGCAGCCCTTCATGACCACGCTTGATTGTGCCGATCCGTCGATGCGCGTGGAGAAGCGCAATGAATCCCTCAGCCCGCTGCAAGCGCTGGCCATGATGAACAATGGGCTCGTCGTTGCTATGGCAAAGCATTTTGCGGAGCGTGTGACGAAGGAAATGCAGGGGCTGGAGGCACAGACAAGGCGTGCGTTTGTGCTGGCGCTTTCACGCAGTCCAACGGCGGATGAAATCAGGCCACTGATCGAGTACGCGCAGCGCGAAGGTTTGGAAAACACCTGCAGGGTGATTTTGAACCTGAATGAATTCAGCTTTGTGGACTGAGCGGCAAAGCTCCGCCGTGGCACTTTCAGGAGTGACGGCACGCGCTGGCGGGTGAATTGTGCATGGAAGTGAAACATACGGTGCAGATGCCGCGTGATGCACATCCCTTAACTCCATGACCTGGTCCCAAAACTACGATCCACTCGGCAATCTTGTTCTCTCTTCGTGCATCGCGGCGGTGCCTGTGGTTGTGCTGCTGGGGCTGCTGGCGTTCTGGCATGTGCGGGCGCACATTGCAGCGTTCGCGGGATTGGTGGTGGCGCTGGTGATTGCGGTCACGGTGTTTCACATGCCGGCCCAGCTTGCACTCACGGCGGGCGGTCTTGGAGCGGTGTTTGGTTTGTTCCCCATCGGGTGGATCGTGGTGAACGCGATTTTTATTTATCAGATCTCCGTCGAGACGGGGCAGTTTGAGTCATTGAAGAAGCAGATTGCCGGGCTGGCGGGGGACCGCCGCATTCAGGCGCTGCTGATCGCTTTTGCCTTTGGTGCCTTTATTGAAGGCTGCGCGGGGTTCGGCGCGCCGGTGGCCATCACGGGAGCGATGCTGATCGGACTGGGATTCAAACCCCTCGAAGCGGCCAAGCTCGCGCTCATCGGGAACACAGCGCCGGTGGCGTTTGGGTCGCTGGGGATTCCGCTCACGACACTGGCGGATGTCACTGGGCAGGATGTGCATGTGCTGAGCTCCATCGTGGGGCTGCACCTCACGATTTTCTCGTTCATTGTGCCGTTCTGGCTGGTGGTGGCGCAGGTGGGCTGGCGGGGCATGGTGGAGGTCTGGCCTGCGTGTCTGGTGTGCGGTGGCAGCTTTGGACTGGTGCAGTTTTTGGTTTCAAACTTCCATGGGCCGTGGCTGGTGGACATCGCCGCGGGACTGGTCTCGCTGGCTTCGATGGTGCTTCTGCTGCGTTTCTGGAAACCGCGCAGTGCTGAGGAGAGGAAGGGGACGAAGGAGAAAATCGAACGTCCGTTCCGTGCCTGGATTCCATGGATCATGCTGTCCTTGTTTGTGGGGTTCTGGACCACGCCGTTTGCCAAGACGATGCTCAACGGCTATGCGCCTGGCACGAAGGCGCACAGCACCTGGCAGGCGCCGATCATTCCTCTGGCACCGCTGCATCTCGCGGTGCAGAAAATGCCGCCGGTCGTGAAGAAGCCCGAGCCGGAAAAAGCGACGTTCACGTTCAACTACCTTTCCGCGACGGGCACTGCGCTGCTGCTGGCGGGGATCACCGCTGGAATGCTCCTTGGCGGAAGTCTCGCGTCACTGGTGAGGATTTATTTGCGCTGTCTGTGGCGCGTGCGGACTTCGATGCTGACCATCTCGCTTATGCTCGCGCTGGGTTATACCACACGCTACTCGGGCACCGACACGACGATGGGGCTCATGCTGGCAGGAACGGGCGTGTTGTTTCCATTTTTCTCGCCGCTGATCGGCTGGCTGGGGGTGGCGCTCACTGGCAGCGACACATCATCCAATGTGCTCTTTGGCAATCTTCAGCAGGTGACCGCGCAGCAGTTGCATCTGTCGCCGTCGCTGATGGTCGCATCGAACAGCTCGGGCGGAGTGATGGGCAAGATGATTGATGCGCAGAGCATCGTCGTGGCATCTGTGGCGACGGGTGGCCAGCCGGACAGTCCGGATGCGGGCACGGTACTGCGAAGTGTGTTCTGGCACAGCATTGCGCTGGCCATTCTCATGGGTGTGCTGGTGATGGTGCAGGCGTACTGGATGCCGTGGACAGTTGCCCGCTAGAAGGACTACTTCGCATATTTCTCGTCTGTCAGCGTCTTCAAGAAGGCGACGAGAGCGGCTTTGTCGGACGCGCTGAAGCGGATGCCGGTCGGCGGATGTTTGGCGAGGTTGGGATCCAGCGTGTCGGTGCGGCGGAGATTGTGATCGTAGTGGGCGATGACTTCTTCGAGCGTCTGGAAGCGGCCGTCATGCATGTAAGGGGCGGTGAGGGCGATGTTGCGCAGGCTGGGTGTGGAAAACTTGTAGAGATCCCGGTCATTCTGCGTGACGCGGTGACGGCCCGTGTCTGATTCGACGGGGCTGAGGCCGTTGTTGTGAAACTGGTGGTCGGTGAAGAGCGGGCCGCCATGGCAGTGGAAGCAGTCGGCACCACGCTGACCCATGCGTGGCTCGTATTCGGTCATGAAGAGTTCGAAGCCACGCTGCTCCTCTGCGGAGAGCTGCTCCTTTCCCTGCATGCTACGGTCGAATTTGGAGTCATAGGAAGTGAGGGTAAGGAGGTAGTTCTCGATGGCGAGGCCGATGCGTTCGGGCGTGATCTCGGCGCTGTCGAAAGCGCTGGCGAACTGCTCCTTGAAGGTCTTTTCCAACTTGGTGACGACGTTTTCGAGCTTCTCATCCATTTCGAGATGATCCTGAACGGGCATGAGGGCCTGGGCGCGCAGCGAGGGTGCGCGGCCATCCCAGAAGAAGCTGGTCTTCCAGGCGAGATTGAAGAGCGGCATGGCATTGCGGGTGCCGATGCGGTCTTCGACACCGATGCTGAAACGACGCGGATCGGTGAAAGCACTGGCGCGTGTGTGGCAGCTGGCGCAGGAGAGCGTGCCATCGCGTGAGAAGGCGGTGTCTTTGAACAAGCGCTCGCCTAGCGCGACGCGTTCTTTCAGCAACGGATTGTCCCGTGGCAGCGGCGGGATGGGAAAGTAGCGGCTCATGGTGAAGCGATAGGCAACGGGCTTTTGCGGAAGATAGAGAGGCTTGATCGGCGAGGGCCGCGCTATGGCGGGGATGCTGCTCGTTATTTGTTGAAGTGTGAATGCCGCAGGGAGATTGCCTTTGAGCGCGGCCACGACGGGATCTCCTGCGTGCGAATGCGTGGAGAGGCCGTCTTTGACGAAGGAGAGAGGCTGCGGGCCGCCTACCAACGTGTGGAGATCGAAGGTGAACGCGGCGCTGGCATCGGCGGTGAGATTGAAATCGCCGGTAAAGGTGAGTGCGGTGCGGTTTGGATCGCGCGCGAGGTGATAGGAATAGCCGCCCAGTGCCTGCCCGGCGACACGGAAGCTGCCTTCGAGCGCGAGAAAGATGTAACCGCCCTGCCAGCTCCAGTGCAGACCGTTCAAGTTGGGATTGAGCGGATGATCGGGCGCGTACTGTGAGGGAGAGGCGGTATTGGTTTTCGCATCCAGGCCCAGGTGGAGGCGCAGCGCCTGGTATTTGCCCGCAGGGATGTTTTCCAGCGCGGTGTCGAACCGGCGTTTTTCTGCATCGATCCAGGCGATATGACCTGGTGCCTCCCACCACGTACCATCCGCTCTTTGCAAGGCAAAGCCGCCGAGCAGAAAACTGCAGCGCGAGACTGAGAAGGTTTCACCCGCCTGCGTGCTGTAACGCAGGGAATCGAGCAGCAGAGGCGCTTTCTCCGCCATCGGCATGAGGGTGAGATGCAGCGTGCTGGCCATCGCGACATGCGCGAGAGCAAACAGGGCGCAAAGCTGGGTGCGGAACTGCATGGCGGAGATGAGCGCGGAATGCTGCGGCATGAAATCAGTTTTTGCACCGTCGGATTGTGAGAACCGCCTGCCTTCAGGAGCGCAGCTTAGTTGATCGTCAGCGCGCCTGTCATCGTGTAGGTCGGATTGGGGCTGAAGGTGACCACGATGTTCTGTGCACCCGTGGAAGCGTTGGCTGGGATCACAAAGGTGGCGATCACCGTGCCCTGCGCCGGGCGTGAGATGCTGGTGCCGCTGATGCTTCCCGCCAGCGTCACGCTCGTTGGAATGAGGTTGGCTGGCGGCTGAGGCGGTGTGGTGGGCAGCGTGATGGTGACGGTGACCGTGGTGCCCCGTGTCACTGTGCCGCCGGGGGCATTAGCAGTGCCATTGCCCGTCGTGCTCGTGGTGTAGTCAAATCCCGTGCTGTCAAAGCTAGCGAGCGCCGCAGCGCGGGTGATCCGGTAAAAGCGGCTGCTGTTTCCGGCACCACCCGTGTCCACGGTCTGCCCATGATCATCACCGCTCAGCGTGCCGGCGGCCACGTTCGACCAGGCGCTGAGGTCGGGGCTGGATTGCACTGTGTAGCTGCCGCCCTCGATGCCGCTCCAGGTGATCGTGACATCGCTGCCGCCCACGGCTGGCGCATTCAGCACATCGGTTTTGTTCGGACCGCCGCTCCAGCTAGTCGTGACCGTCTCCGTGATGCTGGTGACTCCGCCGCCGGTGGGGCTGCCGTAATACTGGCGGCCCGTCGTGTAGGGATACTGGGGCGTGCTGTCGGCATTGATCGGCGTGAAGTATGCCCAGGTGCCGGAGGGATATTCCGGTGTCACGCAGTAGCGCACGTTCTGCTCGTTCAGGTCAAAGTCGCGTACCGTCGATCCGGTCGTCTGCGTCTGGCCCAGGTCACCACGGTAGTCGAAATCTTCAATGTAGTGCCCCCGCGCGTAGGTGGTGTTCACGACTGGCCCATATTGTGCGCTCGTCAGCGTGGTCTTGTTTTGGATGCGTTGCGCCCAGAGCGGCAGAAGCTGCCGGACGGTGATGGCGGTCGTGCCATTGGTGCCGTCCCGCAGCGTGAAGCCGGAGATCATGCGGCGCACACCGCTGGCGGCATTGGTCGGATCAGAGTAGCCATAGGGCCCGTAGATGGGCAGTCCGTCCGCCGCCCAGGCGAGAATGGGCGAGTGCTTCGTGACTGTCGCGGCGCTTTCTACATAGCGGTTGGTGGCGGCGTTGTAGTCGACATGATCGCCAAGCTGATAGCGCAGGCCGATGGGTTGCGCGTGGTAGTGGTAGTTGTTGCCCGCCTGATGTGCGAGCGCCGGGTCAAACGTCACTCCTTCGTTGGCCCAGCCGTCGCGGTTCCAGATGCCGTCTCCGGTGAGCCCGTTGATCGGTGTGGCGTCTGTCGCGCTCGCATTCACATAGGAAAAGGCGTCCCGGCTGTCGAAAATGGACACGCCATTGACCGCGCGGCCCGTGGCGCCGAAACCGGTGCTCGTCTTGGTGCCGGGAATCACCGGCGTGCGCGGGATGCGGTAGATCGTGGCCGTGTTGGAGGGGAAGTTGGGAAAGTTCTGCGTCTTCGACGAATCCAAATACCACGGCCCCATCATGTGGCTGGCCAGGCCGGTGGTACGGATGTACACCCAGGAGGTGGAATAGAGGATTTCGCTCACCCCCGCGTAGGTGGGGCTGCTTTGCGTGCCGGAACCCCTGCTCCAGGTGGTGGACTTTGTGCCGGCGCTTTCGGCGCTGGTGTCCTGGTAAAGACGAGCATACTGCCCCGAGTCGGTGGTGTACCACGACGTGAGCTGAGGATCTGCATGCACCGTGGCGGCGGCGAGCAGAAGGAGTGAAACAAGGCGCGGTGTCATGGTCGGGGAGGAGTTGGTTGCTCAATCAAAAACCGCCGATATGAACCCCAATTCCCGGACAAGATGAATTTGCGTTTATTTTTTGCATGCGCCGGACGGTGTTGATGTTGGCCGCAGTAGCTGGCCCGTCCTCGGCAATCCTGCCGCAGGGTCAGGGTTTCACATCGCGCAGATTGACCATGAGCAGGTGCCGCACGCGGGGTGGTTCGGCACTACGATGAAAGCTCTGCACGGCGAGCTCGGTGCGCTGATCCTCCATGGTGGCGCGCTCGTGCTGCCGAAGGTGCTCGGCCCAGGAGCCGACGAGAAAGGTTTCACGGTAGTGTGTGGGATCTTCCAAGTCAGCGAAGAGGGAGCAGCGGAATGCGCCGTCGCGCAGGCGGACTTCGCGCAGGTGCAGCATGGCGGCGCGAAATTCGGGGGCTTCTTTGGGATTGATGTGATACTCGATGGTGATGAGCACGGGGCCGTCGCTGGGGGCGGGTTCGGTGGTCATCGCACTGTGAGGCAGCATGTGGCCGGAAGGAGAGAGGTCCAGTTTTTCCACATGACTGATGGGCAGCAGGCGTGCGAGCAGAGCGCTGATGAGAAGGCAGCCTGCGGCAATGCCGAGCGTGATGGGCGCATTGAACTGGCTGGTGAGCTGCCCCCAGGTCAGGGCACCGATGGCAAAGGCGCCCTGCATGACGACCAGATAAATGGCGGAGCTGCGGGCGCGCACCCAATTGGGAAACACGCTTTGAGAAGCGACGCTGAAGGTATTCATGCCGCTGATCCATGCCGCACCTGTGACCATGAGGACGAGACCCATGGCGATCTTTCCAGGCACCAGCGCGAGGATGGCCGTCATGGCTGCTGAGACCACGCTGGCACCGAACAGCACGTGATCGAAGGTGAAGCGTTCGCGTAGTTTGGGCAGGCACACCAGGGCCATGAGGATGGCACCCCCGCCGTAGCAGCCCATGAGGATGCCGAAATCTGCGGCGGCCCACTGGCGTGAATGAACGATGATGGGCAGCAGCACCACGGGAGCCACGGCGGCAAACATGTGGATGCCGCCACGGCAAAGCACCGCCTGCATGGAGCGGGCATGGCGCACGTAGCGGATGGCGGCGGCCATGGCGCCGAGCATCTGCTCCTGCTGGGCGCTGCGTGGAGTGGCGATGTAGCTGCCGGTGCACATCACACCGATCACTGCGAGAAATGACAGGGCATTGAGCGCAAACACGGGAGCTGGTCCCAGAGCCGCGAGCAGCAGGCCGCCAAGGATAGGGCCGAGTGAACGGGCGATGTTGAAGCCCACGCCATTGAGTGCAATGGCGGGAGACAGTTGCTCACGGCCCACGACTTCCGGGATCAGGGCCTGCCAGGCGGGCATGGTGAAAGC
>NZ_JBIPNG010000639.1:0-3084 GCF_044373815.1 Prosthecobacter sp.
CACTCGGAGAGTGCGGACCACTTCACGCTCAGGCTTGCGACATCTTCGAAACTCGTGGCCTAAGTGGAGTGTTTGATCCTTTTTGACAAGCGAGACTTGCGGCGCTGCATCTCGCACACCGTGATGAGTTGGCGGCGCGGCATTAGTTCATGCTGCGGAGGGCTTCGCGGATGAGTTTGTCGGCGGTGTCCATGCCAGGCTGTTTGGCCAACTCGTTGACGGCTTTGATGGCTTCGGATTGTTTGTAGCCGAGGGCGATGAGGCCGAGGACGGCGTCGGTTTGAGCTTCCTGTTTTGGATCGTGGGCGCCTTTGGCGGTGCGGGAGGCCTGCCAGGCATCGACGACGCCGACTTTGTCTTTGAGCTCGAGCACGATGCGTTCGGCGGTCTTGCCGCCGACGCCTTTGATGCGGGAGAGGGATTTTACATCGCCGCTGATGACGGCGTCTTTGAAGGCGGCGACGGGCATGCCGCTGAGGACGCTGAGGGCCATCTTGGGGCCGATGCCGGAGACGCGGTCCATGAGGAGGCGGAAGAGATCGCGCTCGTCTGAGGTGATGAAACCGAAGAGGGTGTGGTCGCGGTCGGTGACGTGGTAGTGGGTGAGGAGCTGCACTTTTTCACCGGGGTGCGGGAGCTTGTCGAAGGTGGTGAGTGGGATGAGAACGAGGTAGCCCACGCCGTTGACGTCGATAGTGGCACGGTGCGGGAGGGCTTCGGCGAGGAGGCCGCGAAGGAAGGCGATCATGCGGGCATGAAGGCGGGTAGGCGCGAAGGTGCAAGTGCAGGTTTGGTTCTTCGAGCGCGATTACTTGGCGCAGGTCATTCTATGCTGAACGGGCTGGGGCTGGAAGGCCCGGAGCCGCACTCGGAGAGTGCGAACCACGCCGCGCAGAGGCCTGCGAGTCGTGGGGTGTTTTCACACGCTCGCAGACGGGCGGGCTGTCGCCATACCCGTCCTACGATGTGCATGCGTCTCTTGTGGAAAAAAGAGGACTTATGAGACGCTTTCGTGCGTCTCGTGGCGGGCACAAGGTGACTGGCCTGCGAACAATCACCGGCTCCCGCATTCGAATGGACCATGGCACGCAAAAAGCCATCCATCCCGTCGAAAGCGGTAGCTGCGTTCGTTCCTCACTGCGCAACCGCAGTCCAAATTAGGGCTGCGGCTGCGCGTTGGGGTGACGAGTTTTGCGGTGAGCTGGCTACCGCTGTTATGCGGAGAGCTTTTCCATGAGCTTCTGGGTGCGCTCGATGATGCGCTGGGGCTCGTCGAGGAGGCCGGCGGAGAGGAGGGCGTTGTCCAGAATCTGCTCGGAGATGAGGCCGGCGGTTTCGGGGTCCTTGGCGTGAAGGGCGGAGAGGTTACGGACGAGCTGGTGACGCGGATTGATTTCGAAGATGACCTTCGAGCCGGGCATGTCGCCGTCTTTGCCCATGGCCTTCATCATCTGGCGGATCTGCGGGCTCATCTCGCCTTCGGGGGTGAGGACGAGAGCGGGGCTGCCAACGAGGCGCTTGCCGGTGCGAACGGTTTCGACCTGGGTGGCGAGACGTTCTTTGATCCAGTCGCAGAGCGAGGTGGCGTCTGCTTCAGTGAGGGCTTCTCCTTCGCTGGTGTCTTCGCCGAGATCGATGTCAGGGGCGTTGACGGACTTGAGGTCTTTGTCCTCGAACTTGCTGAGGCTGGAGATGACGTATTCGTCGATGTGCTCAAACATGTAGAGAACTTCAAAGCCCTTGGCCTTGAAGGCGGCGACGTAGGGGCCGCTTTCGATGGTGCTGCGGGAGGTGGAGACCTGGTAGTAAATCTCCTTCTGGTCTTCCTTCATGCGCTTCACGTATTCGGTGAGGCTGACGGTCTCGCCGGGCTCGGTCATGCTGGATTCAAAACGCAGCAGCTTGGCGATGGCGTCGCGATTGGTGTGATCGGTGGCGATTCCTTCTTTGAAGAAGCGGCTGAAGCTGGCGTAGAATTCGTTGTACTTTTTCGGGTCTTCGACGGCTTCTTTGTCGAGGTGCTTGAGGAGACGCTTGGCGACGACGTCGCCGAGTTTGCGGACGAGGGCGCTGTCCTGCATGGACTCGCGGGAGATGTTCAGCGGGAGGTCTTCGCTGTCGATGACGCCACGGACGAAGCGCATCCACTCAGGGAGGAGCTTCTTCGGTTTCGGGTCGATGAGCACCTTTTTGCAGTAGAGGCCGACGTTGGGCTCCATCTGGCCCATGCCGTAGGATTCCATGTTCTGCGTGGGGGTGAAGAGCAGCGCATTGATGGCGATGGGGGACTCGGCCTGGAAGTGCAAGCGATAGCTAGGATCATCGAAGGCGTGGGCGGCGAAGCGATAGAACTCGGTGTACTGCTCGTCGGTGATGCTGTCCTTGGATTTGAGCCAGAGGGCTTCAACGGTGTTCACGCGCTCGGTGTCGAGGATGACGGGGAAGCTGACGAAGTTGGAGTATTTTTCCAAGACCTGCTTCACGCGGTGCTTCGTGGCGAACTCGGCGGCGTCTTCCTTCAGATGGAGCACGATTTTGCAGCCACGGGCCTCTTCGGTGGAGTCATCGATGGTGTAGCTGGTGCTGCCGTCGCTGGTCCAGACGAGGTGCTCGCCGTCGTTGCGCCAGGAGTGGGTGTGGACCTCGACTTTGTCAGCCACCATGAAGGCGGAGTAGAAGCCGACGCCGAACTGACCGATGAGGGAGGCGTCGTTTTGCTTGCCTGCGTTCTTGAGGGCAGCAGCAAAGGCTTTGGAGCCGGAGTGGGCGATGGTGCCGAGGTTTTCGACAAGCTCGGCGCGGGTCATGCCGATGCCGTGATCGGCGATGGTCAGCGTGCGGGCGGCTTCATCGGTGGTGATGGTGACTTCCAGCGCGGCGGAGGCGTCGAAGACGTCATTTTCCGTGAGCTGGGTGAGGCGCATCTTTTCCATCGCGTCGGCAGCGTTGGACACGAGTTCGCGAATGAAGATCTCGCGGTCGGTGTAGAGGCTGTGGATGACGATATCGAGGACTTGTTTGACTTCGGCCTGGAATTCGTGGGTCTGGCTCATGGTTGTAAGGGTAAAAAAGGTTTGGGGGGGG
>NZ_JBIPNG010000212.1:0-10718 GCF_044373815.1 Prosthecobacter sp.
CGCTGATCTTGGACGCAGTGCCATTTTCCAGCAGTCCTTTCTTCCACCATTCCCAGTCGCTCACGGGAATGTCGCCCGGCGCAGTCACTGCTTCACCTCCCGGTGTGCGTAGTTGCCAGCCGCTCTCATCCTTGGGCATCCAGGCGATGTAGCACAGCTTGGGCTCGCCTTTGAATGGAACCTCGTTTGGCTGCTTGTCGGTTTTTGGTTTCGCGACCACAGCACGTTGCAATTCGCGGTCAGGAGTCGGTGCCGACGGGCGATTTGCATTCACGATCTTGGCCGGACTGCGACCCAAGTTTTGACTGGAAGCCAGCTCCATCTTTGATGCCACCCAGATCAGGCCGGCGATCACGCCAAGTGCCCACATCGCTTTCAGCGCTGGCTCTCGTCGCCGAAGCGTCCACCAGGCGATTCCCAGGCTCAACGCCACCAGGGCCAGCAGTTCGTTGGTTCCTAGCGGAGAGTTGTACTGGATAGCTGCAAGCACGACAGACAATGAAACGAACAGAACCACGAATACACCGACCGCTCGCAACCACAGGCCGGCACCTCCTTGCGAAAGCGGTTTAACTTGAGGCAACGGATGTTCCAGGCTTTCGACACTGGTGCGAAACTCCGCCGCGGTGGCGAAGCGCAGCTCGGGCGATTTTTCCAACGCACGCAGCACAATCTCATCAATGCGGACATCCACCTGCACCCGCTTCGACGGTGCTTCGAATTTGTCGGTGGGGCGCTCGCCGGTGAGCATCTCGTAAAGCACGACACCGAGTGAGTAGATATCGGCGCGATGATCGGCGGAACCGCTGGCCTGCTCCGGGGCGGCGTAGTCGGGGGTGCCGAAAGGCATGCTGGGAGCGGGGCTCTTCCCGTCCGTTGATTCACCGGCTTTCCCATCATCGACACAGCGGAGCGCGTCGCTGCCATCGACAATTTTCGCGATGCCGAAGTCGGCAATCTTCACCGTACCAGCCTTGTCGATGAGCAGGTTCTCAGGCTTGATGTCGCGATGGACGATGCCGTGGTCATGCGCACATTGCAACGCTTCACAGATGGGGGGGACGATACTAAGCGCCTCCTTGGGCGTGAGGCGCTTTGTTCGCAGGAGTTGACGCAGGTTTACGCCATCGATGAACTCCATCAGCAAGAAGTAAAAGTCTCCAGCCCGCCCAAAATCATGCACAGTGACGATGTGAGGATGGCTGAGCCTTGCCAAAGCCTGTGCCTCACGCTGAAACCGCTCGGAGAAACCGGGCTGGCCGGCAAGTTCGGCAGGCAGAATCTTCAGCGCCACGAAACGGTCGAGCTGTGGCTGGCGGGCTTTGAACACCGCCCCCATGCCACCACTGCCAATGAGAACGGTGATTTCCAGATGCGGAAAGGCGGCACGCACGGACTCCAAACTCGGCGGCACATAGGAAACAAAGCCGCCATCGGCCGTGGGAGCCAGCGCCTTGGCAAAGACGCAGCGCGGACAAAGTCCATGGACGGAATCCTCCGGGATCAGCACGCCGCACTGAGGGCAGGTGTTCGATGGGATCGTGGTCATGCCTGTTTCTTGGAGACTACGGATGGAAGGTTACAGCAAATCAACCATGCACGGAACAGAGGTAGCGCAGTTCGTCCTCGACTTCAGATTCGTCATCGAGCGTTAGCGCGATCTCCTGCCGCAGCAGTTCACGGAATCGTTTGCGCAGGCGATGCACCGCCACCTTCACGGCGCCTTCACTCATGCCCAGCTTTTTCGCAGTCTCTGCATGGGACGCCGCATCGTCACCCATCAACCACGGTTGCAATACTTCGAACTGAACAGACCGGCCGCCCCGGTGTTCTGCTGCAAGCGCGGCCACCGCACGATTCATCACCGCGACGGCCCATTCTCGATCAAACGCCTCTGCCATCGGTATAGCCGAGCGATCGTCGATCATAAGAGGCGGAGAATCTTCCGCACCGGCATCCAGGGATTCATGCACCATGCCACCGCCACGCTTTTCCCTGCACGCATGATTCTGCAATCCGATGACGAAGTATTTCACCGCGCCGAGTAGATAACTGCGGAATCTTCCTCGTTCCGGATCGGGTCCGGCGAATCCACGCTGCAACAAATGCGCGAAAAACGAATGCGTGTGGTCACGAGCCGTGTCCGGGTCAAATCCCGTGCGCCGCAAGAAGACGAAGACGGGCTGGTAATACGCCGCACATAGATCACTCAGCGCCGCCCTGCCCTCAGGGGACGAGGCATTCGCACGCAGCACCAAGGTCCAACGAGTTGGCATGAAACTGCCGAAAACTTGAGAGTGTTGCATGGGGGACTTGTGAGTACCTTGGAGATGTTGAATCAAAAGTTACACCTTGCATCAAGGGTGTTGTGGAAATCAGGCTGTTCACAGAGGCACGAAAGACCACCTGAGATTCGTTTACCCCCTATGAACAGCAGAGCAAACCGCTCCGTTTACAGCATCCCATGCTCCTTGAAGCTAAAGTAAGGCAGCGGGCGTGATTCAGCAGGAGTGCCAATGATGAGGTGGTCCTGGAGAAAAAGCCCGGTGGCTTCGGAGGCTTCACGGAGACGGCGGGTGATGCGGCGATCGGCCTCGCTCGGGGTGGGATCCCCGGAAGGGTGATTGTGAACGAGGATGAAGGCGTAGGCGTTATGGATGAGCACCTTCCGCAGCAGATCCCGTGGATGAGCAACGCATTCGTTCAAGCTGCCTTTGAAAGCCTCCTCACTGCGCATGACGGCGAGCTTGGTGTTGAGCAAAATGATGCGGACTGACTCGTGACCGAGGGCCTGCATCTCGGGGCCGATGTAGTCGTAGATGCGCTGCGGACGATCGAGGATGACCTCCGTATGCGATGGCTCCTGTGCGGAGCGGCGGCCAAGCTCAAAAGCAGCGGCGAGCAAGGCGGTTTTCGCAGGACCAAGGGCTTTGATTTTTCTCAAGATGGCAGGCTCCAGGCGGGAGAGGTCACGCAAGGATTTGTAATCTCGCAGGATGCGCTGCCCGATCTGAAGGGCATTTTCACCCTTGGTGCCGGTGTTGATGAAGAGAGCCAGGAGCTCTGCATCTGAGAGTGCCTGAGGGCCGAGACGGAGCAGACGCTCACGCGGACGGTCATTTTCAGGGATGTCGTGGATTCGACTCATGAATCGGCGTCACTTCACACGACTTAAAAAAGAAATTTCAATGAAGCGCCCGGCACTGGTCCAGGAGGCTGTGCAGATAACCGACAATGTCTTCTAGCGCCTGTTTGTGCGGCGAGGCATTGAGGCAGACCAAATCAGCACGGGCGTCGAGAAGCATGTTTTGCGCGAACTTGACGGCGCGCTCGACGGCTCCTTCGTAGTCGGCGATGCCAGCGAGAATGGTGGTGTCCATGGGCTCACCTTTGAGCAGCATGCGGTTAAGCTTTTGCTTCTGCGCATCGGTGGCTCCTTCGAGGAGATACAGGATGGGCAGCGTGAGCTTGCCACGAGCGAGGTCGGTACGGAGCGTTTTGCCCACGGTTTTTTCATCGCCGACGATGTCGAGGCAGTCGTCGTAGATCTGGTAGGCGGTGCCGAGTTTGAGGCCGTAGTCTTTCAATGCCGCCTGCACGGAGTCGGGCTGCTGGTTGAGACGGGCGCCAAGTTCACTGGCGGCGGCGAAGAGCGCGGCGGTCTTCATCTCGATCATCTTGAGATAATCGGTGACGGAGAGATTGAAATCAAAACGGCGCTGGGTTTGCAGGATTTCCCCAGTGCAGACATCACGCGAGGCACGAGCGATGGTTCGGCAGACATGCGTGTCTTCAAACTCGGTGGCGAGCTCAAGCGCGTAGGCGAAGAGGCTGTCCCCCAGCAGGACGCTGAGACTGCTGCCCCATTTGGCGACGGCGGTGGGCTGGGCGCGGCGAATGTCCGCACCGTCCATGATGTCGTCATGAACTAGGGAAGCGATGTGGACGAGCTCGAGAATGACGGAGAGGCGCGTGTGCCCTTCATTCGTACCACCCGTGGCACCTCCGGCGAGCACGGCCAAAGCAGGGCGGATGCGCTTCCCCGAAGTTTTACAGACATAACTCACATAACCTTCGACACCGGGATCAAACGCACGTGCTTGTTCGAGGATGGCCGTTTCCACGCGTTCCAAGTCTGCCCGCACGAGGTGAAACGGAAAAACAGGGTTGCTGGCGCTGAGGGCTGGGGCTGACATGGAATCTACCTCATTCCATCCACCACGGCAGGGGGTTCGTCAAATGCCGTGCAGATGCCTCGCAAAAGTGAACTTTCAAAAGAAATGAAAGCCGGGCTTCACTCTTTTCGTCGGGCGGCCAGAAGTCCGCCGACAATCGCATCTGCAAGTTTCTGGCGGTGAGCCGTATCTGCGCAGCGCAAGGCCTCACGCTTGTTGCTGAGATAGCCGCATTCTACGAGCACGGCAGGCATCTCGGTCTCGCGCAGCACCTTGTAATTGCCGTAAAAAATGCCGCGAGTGCCGCCAGCGACCCGGCTTTTGATCGAACGGCTGATGGCTGAAGCGAGCCATTTGCCGCGCGAACTGCTATAATACACCTCCCCGCCCGAGATGATGGTTTTGCGGCTGCCATTAAAATGAATGCTGACAAAGACTGACGAGGGGACGCGATTGGCGATCCGCGCCCGCTGTTCAAGTTCCACAAAGGTGTCCGTGCGCCGCGTCATGACGGTCTTTAGGCCTCTTGATTTCAGCGCTGTTTCGACACGCTTCGCGACATCGAGGCAGAGCTTTTTTCGACCAACCCATTCCAGACGGAGCCACCGTCTTTGCCGCCATGGCCTGCATCAATCACCACCGTGGAAAAACGCAGCCGCTCCTCTGCCACGACAGCCGCCGCACCTCCCACGAACAGCGCCAGACAGCAAGCAGCGATGCGTGAGGGGTGAGAAAACACAACCGCTAGGGAATTTTAAGCGTTCTGCCCGCTCGGATCTTGTCGGAAGACAGCCCGTTTGCAGCCTTGAGTTTCGCCACCGTAGTGCCGTTCCTGCGAGCGATTGCCCCGAGGTTGTCACCGCTCTTGATGGTGTATGAGCCGCCTTTGTGGGAGCTCTTGCTTCCGGAACTCTTGCCGCCGGATTTGGAGGAGGATTTTTTCTTGGAGGAACTGCGGGAGGAGGAGCCTCCATGAGAGGAACGCCAGGAAGAGTAGTCCATGCCAGCCCCCTGCCCGCCCTCGGCAGCCCAGTCACTTTTGTAATCACCGTTGGCCGCGAAGGGATAATCCGCATGCCCCAAACTGTGTGGCGGCGTGTCCGGCGACCCATGCAGATTGATGACCGGCAGGTCTTTGGGCAGCCCCTTGATGTGTCCAGAATTTTCACACGCTGCCAGCAATAGCAGCGGTAAGACCCAACAAACTTTGAGCAGCAATGGCGTACAATGGTTCATGCTAGAGTATGCGTCATTTTCGCCTGTTTCGTGCAGGAATCAATTCGCCGCATGAAAACGACTGATGCGCTGTTTGACCCGGGGGACGCCATTTTTATCCTTCACGAAAACAATGGTGCGCTCATGATAATACCCTGCCCCGCTAGCTGGAAGACTGTAGCGCCAGTTGGCAACATCAGCACTGGGGTCATTGCCTTCCATGGGGTTTCTGATCGTGCTATAAACAGTTCTGCCATCCATGCCGGGCCTCACCAGCGAGAAATTTCTTTCTGAAAACCCCATGGAGTAGCGCGTGCCTGTGGAGCCGATATGGAACACCGCATTGATGGAATCAGGGACGGAATAGCCGTATTTGACGGTGCAAAAAACAACCATGAGCGCCGGAATAAGGATGATCACGGCCGGGGTGAAGAAATACCAGTTCTTTTTGACGAATGCAGAATTCATGAAGCCCGCATGCTGGTGGAAACGATGGCCGCAGGCAAGGTAAAACACGTGGCAAATCAAGACTGCATATTGCTCAGCTTGTGACAAAACCATCCGACCTTGTACCCTGGCAGGTTTGCGCCACCGACCGTTTTCGCTCAAGGCAGAATCGTGATTCCGATCCTGCTGCCGTATTGATTACAAGTGCTGATCTGCAGGTGGAGATGCCGCTGCTGTTGTCGTGTACAACAGTTGACCATCTTGCACCCGAAGGTATTTCGCGGCCCCTTGGATGTCTTCATCACTGAGGCCTGGAACCACAAAGATCCGGCCACGCATCGCCCCGCGCACCGACATGCCACCGCGCACAATGGCACGCACGGTATCAATCACACTCTCATCCTGCACAAAGTTCAGATCTGCTGCCTGCGCCATCATACAAGTAGAGCACAGCTCCTGAGCATTACGGCGATCACGCGCTGCGTAGGCGGCATCATTTTGGCCTAGCATCGGCACCACCATTCCAACCATTACTCCAATAATGGCGATAAACATCAAGACCTCAAAAAGACTGAATGCCGAACAAGCTCGGCATTGCTGGGATTTGTGCGCGTGGTTTTTCATGGCTGCTTGTATCTATGATGGTAAATTGTGATAATTATTGCAAAGATGCAACCTTAAATTGTCAAATTTCAGTAAAAGAGTCATACGAGCGTCTCATATTTGATAATACCAAGACACACCGACATTCATTTGAAAACCCACCACGTGGATCACTGTTTGCCAAACCAAGCCAAAAACTCGCGATTGCCTTCCGTTCCTTGAATGGAGGACTCAATCAAACCACGCCATTCCAGTTCAGGCTGCGACTTCACAAACTCTTCAATTCGCGAACAGGCTTTGGCATGCAGTTCTGGTTCACGCACAATTCCGCCCTTGCCAATCTCCTCGCGTGAGAGCTCAAACTGAGGCTTGATCAAAACCAAGGCCTGACCACCCGAACGCAGAGCCTGCAGCACCGCAGGCAGGACCAGGGTAAGGGAAATGAAGGAGAGGTCAGCCACCAGGATATCCACCTCCTGGCCTATATCTTCCCGGCGCATATGCCGAAGATTGAACTGTTCCCGTGACACCACCCGTGGATCACTACGCAGCTTCCAGGCAAGCTGATTGGTGCCGACATCGAAGGCGAAGACCTTCACAGCGCCGCGCTGCAGCAGACAATCGGTGAATCCCCCCGTGGAGGCGCCCACGTCTAGCGCTGTCATGCCGGTCACATCAATGCCGAAATGCACCAGCGCACCTTCAAGCTTCAACCCACCACGGCTGACAAATTTGGGACGCTCACGAACGACGATCTGCTGGAGCTCCGCAACCAACCAGCCCGGATGGGTGATGCGCTTGCCCATGACACTGACCTCACCCGCCATGATCAGCCGTTTTGCCTGTTCACGTGAAGGCACAATGCCGAGCTTCAGCAAGGCGAGATCAAGACGTTCGCGGGGCATCTAGGATGATCGTTATTTCCGAATCGGCAGAATCAACTCGTCGCCTGCTTCAATGCGAACTCCAGGAAGCGAGGCCGTATTGTCGATGTCCACGACTGCTTCCGCCGCTTCGATGGTTTCACCCACGATCACGCGGCCTACCAGTCCATTGCCGCGTCGCACATCGAATTTCATTCCACCGGCCAGTTGTTTGTCTTTTCCGGCACTGATCACAGCGAAGCCCTGGTCGTTGTGAACTTCAATCACCTTGGCGAAGGCCGGCATGCCCAAAAGCTGCTTTTGCAGATCTGTCAAAGGTGCGGCTGCTGCTGCAGGTGAGGCATACGTGGCCGGGGTTCCTGGCATCAGGTTGCTTCCGGCCAGAGGCGGCACGGAGGTCGCCGGCACTTCCGGCGGTGGCGGCAAAGCTGTCACCGTGTCAGGTTTTGTCGGCATGGCCATCTCGTGGGCTGCCTGCTGCCTGCGCACCAGTTCGAGTTCTTTACGCGCTCCCTTGGCCTCCTCCTGTGCCTCCCAGGCCAGATAGCCGGTGATGGCGAGCAGAATGATCGTGAGAGCCAGAGCATAGTGAGAGAGACGCATGCCGCATGCTAGACGCAAGCTCCTCGCGGATCAACCCCCTCTCACTTCACCGAAGCAGTCCCAGCAGTTCGCGCATGCGCAGTTCGATGTTGAGCAGGCTGGCCTGCACGCCGGCCAGCCACTCCATGTCGGCTCCTTGGGGATGCTGCTGCACCAGCTTGTCCGTCGCATTCAAGGCCGCCGCAAACAGGGGCAGACTTTGTTCAAGATCGACCACCAAAAACTGCCATTGATCCTTTTCCGCCTGGGCAAACTGACGCAGGACATGGATGAGATGCGCAGCCAGATCCGCCACTGTGGACAGCAGACGCAAGACCGCCGGACGGGTGCGCACCTCCTCATTGAAGACGAGCAGGCTTTGAAAGCGCCGCAGTTCCTTGGCCAGCGCCGCAGAACGCGCCACGGGATTTAGACCAGTGCTCCCCTGCCCTTTTGCGGGGGTTTGGCGGGGCGGTTCAACAGTTGGATCACCCTTGATTGAGGCGAATGGATCGCTTCCGGGTTTGGCGGGTTGAAAAGGGTCGTCAAAACCGGGACTGTGCAAAGCGTCGGCGGATTTTGAATTGCGGCTGGTCCCCAGCAGGAAATGCTTCCGCCGGGCACGGTTCTGTCGCAGCAAGGCGGCCTCTTCTTCCTTTGTCAGCTGCCAGCGGGGTGACGAGACACGCATCTGCAAATGCCAGGACTGAATAAGGATGCGCTGGTGATCCTGATTGAACCACTCAAAAAACAGCAGGTTTTTCAGCCCGGGCGGCTCAGGCAAAGTACAGACCGTGCCAGATTGTGACCTTCGGCGCGGGAGTTTCAGCACGCGAGAGGAGGCTGTCATCAAACCACTGTATCCATACTGCATGGCCGAGATGGCATCCACGTGGTCCTCATTGGCATTTGGAAGCGGATTGTGAAAGTCCACCCGGCAACCGGCAATATCGCGCAGAAAATTACCCACCAATTCAACTCGTACGGGCTGATTCTGACCTGCGAGGTGAAACACACCTGTAACCAAGCCGGGCACTTCGTTGGAAAGGTACCCGCCAAGGATGGACGATTCGAGGCAAATAATCATTAATTGTCATATAAACTAGAGGCCAGTGGGGGGTGTCGCAAGCAGACATGCCTCTAATAAAGCAAAAATTAGTCCTAGTTTGGCGTGCCCCATTTTTTGTGGAACTGTGGCAAGATTGATGCTTGTTCCACAGCTCATGTGATGTTACGGCCCAGTTCCCCAAAACCTAAACACCAGTAAAAACATACCATGAAAGACCTCGTTTATCTCAGTCGCGCCTTCGTTGAATTTGGCCCCTTCGCCAAAAAAGAAATCCTCGATTTCCAGAAGCGCGGACTCCTCACTGCAACCGACTATCTCCGTGATGAAGGCAGCGACAGCTGGGTTCATTATCAGGAATGGCTGACCGTCGTCCCGATGCCTGCTCCAAAACTGGTCAAGAAGACCGCTGAAAAGACTCCTGCGGCCAAGGCCCCAGCTGCAAAGAAATCCAAGAAAGCCGCGTGATGCGGGAGCGAGGCGTGCAGCGTCTTGCCTGCTTGCGATCTCTTGTCTGATGCGCGCCCAGCCTCTGTGCTGGACGCGCATCTTTGTTCATGCGAATAGCCCGCGTGACAGAAGCCGATGCCATCACCTCCCGGACCTTGCGCAACGAACTGTGGCGCTCGATCCCCTCAGGGGTCATCGACACCCTGACAGCCACCTTCGGCATGCTCATCGCCGTGCGGGTGTTTCACATGAGCGATGTGGCAAAGTCCGTCTTCCTCAGCGCCACCAGTGGTGGCATGGTGGCCAGCTTGTTTGTTGTTCCACTTCTGCTGCGGGCCAAAAGCACCATCGCGCGCACAGCGGCCAAAGTGCAGTTGCTGGGTGGTGGCTGCATGGCTGTTTCAGCGGCGTTTCCACACAACCCTCTGCTTTATATTGGCGGTCTGAGCCTGGGCTTGTTCTGCCTGACCATGCAGATCCCTTTGCTGACGCAGATCTATCGCATCAATTACCCTGCCGAAAAACGCGGCAAGCTGTATGCGGTCACTGGGGTCACACGGGCGGCGGCGGCGGTGTGCTTCGGCTTTGTGGGCGGTAAACTTCTCGGCTGGGACATTGCGAACTACACCTGTCTGTTGTGGGCCTTCGCCGCCAGCGGCTTCATTTCAGGCTTCTGGACCTATGGACTGCCAGTCACCGCGTGGGAAGCACCGGAAAATTCCAGCACCAGCCTCTGGAGTTCCATGCGCTGGGTGCGGGAGGACCGCGATTTCCGCACGCTGCTCATCTCCTGGATGATGATGGGCATCGGCAATCTCGCTGCCGCATGCCTTTTCGTCGAATACCTCGCGAACCCACGCCACGGCATCAACTTGAGCGAGTTCAATGTCGCATGGATCACCGGGGTGGTGCCGGTGCTCGCTCGCGTCGTGTTTTCCTATCCCTGGGGACTGGTCTATGACCGCTTCCACCTCTTCACTGTGCGTGCGGTGCTGAACGTCTTCTTTGCCGCTGGCATCCTGTGTTTCTTCCTTGGACATAGCCTCTTCTGGTGGACCTTTGGCATGGCCTTGTGGGGCATGGCCAATGCGGGTGGCAATGTCACCTGGGCGCTGTGGGTCACCAAGCTCGCCGACAAACACGCCGTCGCCGAGTACATGAGTGTACATACCTTTCTCACCGGCGTGCGCGGCCTCATCGCCCCTTCCCTGGCTTTCGCGATGATCAAGGTCATGTCCTTCGACACTTTCGCCATCGTCTGCGGCATTACCATCCTCTCAGCCAGCTGCTTCATTG
>NZ_JBIPNG010000641.1:0-3068 GCF_044373815.1 Prosthecobacter sp.
GAAGATGGCAACAGCGGCATTCAGGCCGCCAATGCAGCCGGGATGCAGTCAGTGTTTATCCCACGGACGATGCGGTAGAAAATAGCGAGCTACTTCTGCGCCCACGCCTTCCAGCACGTCACAAAGCCCTTCGCAAAGTCCTGCGGCCGAGCATCCACCCACGCGCTGATATCCTCAGGCTTAAACCAATCCCCTGTGGCCACCTCCTCGGGAAGGCAGCGCACCGGGCCGTCATGCCGCGCGATGCGTAGCTCGACGAATTCGTGATCCGTATTGTCCCCCGCAGGAATCTCCGCAGCCAGTTCCGTGGCTTCGACGTGAATTCCCACTTCTTCTCCAAGCTCCCGCACAGCCGCGCTAGCGTAGCCTTCCCCGGCATCCAGATGACCGGCGGCGCTGCTGTCCCACTTCAGCGGCGACACATCTTTGAGATGCGAACGCTGCTGCAGGTAAATGAACCCACGTTTGTTGATGACAAAAATATGCACCGCACGATGCAGCAGCCCGCGCTTGTGCACCTCGCCGCGTGTGAGTTGCTCGACGACCTCGTTGCGCTCATTCACCACATCAAACATCTCGCTGGCCTTCTGCCCCGCATCAGCTTCGTGGCGCTGCTCGTAATGGCGGGCGATCTGAATCCATTGCGTCAGCGACAGCGCCTCCGCGCGCACCATCGTCGTCACGCCCAGCGCCTGAATCAGCGCATCCCACCCACCGGGAGCTTCGGGCAGGAGATTCTTCAATTGCTTGCGCCGCTGTGAGAAACCCATGCGCACCAGGCGGTCAAACAGCACGTGATCAAACACCGGCAGCGTGGCAGGATCTCGCGGCGTCAGGCGGATGATCGCGGAGTCCACCCGTGGCTTTGGCACAAAGACCTCCGGCGGCACCACCCGCAGCATCTCCACATTCCAATCCTTCTGCACCAGCAGGCTCAGCGCGCCGTAGGCGTCGTCTTCGCAGGTGGCGGCGAGGCGGTCGCACACCTCCTTTTGCAGCATGAACACCGCGCACCCGACCGGCGATGGCGGCGTGAGCCAGTGCTTCAAGATCTCGCTGCCGACGGAATACGGCAGATTTCCCACGATGCGCAGCGGGCCGTGCTTAAACCACGAGCGCAGATTGATGCGCGTGGCGTCATTGTGGATGACCTCGACATCGTCGCGACCTTCAAACTGGCTTTGCAGCTCCGGCGCGAGTTGGGAATCTTTTTCAATCAAAATAAGTTTCTTCGGCCGGCCGACGAGATGCTTCGTCAAAGCCCCCATGCCGGGTCCGATTTCCACCACAATATCCGCCCCATCCGGCTGCACCTGATCGCCGATCCAGCGGGCAATCTCCTCGTCCTGCAGGAAGTTCTGCCCCATGCTCTTGCGTGGGGTGAAGTGCGGGCGGGGAGGCGGGGCTTCGGAGCGGCGTTGGTCGCGGTATCTCATTGCCTCATCATCCACCGTTCTGCGCTTCCATCAAACCAATCCATCCAGGCAGCCAATACTTGACCCCCGGCATGAATGAAGCACTCTTGAGGGTGCTTAGAACCTGCCTCAAATCCAAACTCCACCGTGCCGCCATCACCGATGCCAACATCGCCTATGAAGGCAGCATCACCATTCCGACCGATCTCATGGAAAAAGCCGACCTCTGGGTGGGCGAAAAAGTGCTGGTGACCTCCATCACCAACGGTGCCCGCTTGGAAACCTATGTCATCCCCGCCCCCGCCGGTTCCGGGCAGATCATCGTCAACGGCGCCGCTGCCCACCTCATCAATACCGGCCACCGCGTCACCATCATGGCCTGGGGCCAGAGCGAGCACCCGATCATCCCCAAGCGTCTGCTGCTCAATGAGCGCAACGAAGTGGTGAACGACACGGTTCTATAAGGCGGCTGCGCAGGGTATCAGCACAAGAATACCACGTTGAGCGACTTTCGGCTGTTCATGCTGCCGCAGGACTCCGTATGATCTTGTCATGAATCAGACTGCCGCCTGTTCCCTCCTGCTGCTGCTCGCCTTAAACACCTCGCTCTTCGCGCAGGCGGATGGCATCAAGACGAAGACGACTTACGCCAAGGCCTACGGTGAGACGAAAAACGCCGTGGCCGTGGATGCAGTCAAGGATCTGCCCCGCTACCCCGCCATAGAGCCAAAGGACGCCATCGCCTCTTGGCAGGTGAAAAAGGGCTTCAAACTCCAGCTCGCCGCACATGAGCCGCAGGTGCGCAGCCCCATTGCCGCCTGCTTTGACGAAAACGGCCGCATGTTTGTCTGCGAAATGATCGACTACAGCGAGATGCGCGACGTCACCCCTCACCTCGGCCGCATCTCCATGCTGGAAGACAAGGACGGCGACGGCTACTACGAAACGAGCCAGGTCTTCGCCGATGACCTTCCCTGGCCTACGGGCCTCGTCTGGGCCAATGGCGGCCTGTATGTCGGTGCCACACCCGACGTCTGGCGCTTTGAAGACAAGGACGGCGACGGCAAGGCCGAGGTTCGCGAGAAGGTCTTCACCGGCTTCGGCACCGGATTGAAAATCCTCAACGTGCAGGGCCTCATGAACAGCTTCCAGTGGGGCCAGGACAATCGCATCCACGTCCTCGCCGGTGGTGGCAATCGCGGCGTCATCACCTGCATGAAGCGGCCTGACGACAAAGGCGTGGAACTCGGCGGCAAAGACTTCTGGTTTGATCCGATCACGCTGGAGTTCGGCCTCGAAGGCGGCGGCGCGCAGTATGGCATGAGCTTTGACAACTACGGGCGCAAGTTCGCCTGCTCAAACTCCGACCACCTTCAGTACTGGGTTTACGATGACAAATACGCCAACCGCAATCCCTACTACGCCATGCCACCCGCACGCCAGAGCATCGCGGCGGACGGCGGCGCGGCAGAGGTCTTTCGCCTCAGCCCGGACGAGCCCTGGCGCATCATCCGCACGCGCTGGCGCATCGCCGGTGTGGTAAAGGGTGCAGTGGAAGGCGGCGGACGCGTGAGCGGCTACTTCACCGGCGCCACCGGCACCACCATCTATCGTGGCGATGCCTACGGCCCCGACTTCGTGAACAACAGCTTC
>NZ_JBIPNG010000213.1:0-10697 GCF_044373815.1 Prosthecobacter sp.
CAAGCAGGAAGCAGTCGTGATATTCAATGAGTTCACGAAACACCGTCCACTTCAACTCGGTGCTCCCAAGATTGGACTGCGCCTGGAGCGTCTCCTCATTCAACCGGTAATGCACGGGAGCATCCCCCTGCATACGCTTCCAGGCAGCAATGCTGCGCCGCTGCCGGATCTCAATGGCGGGATATAACACCAGCAGAAAACCAATGGCCGTCATGCCGAAAATCGAAGAAGCGCTCCATGGGCCTGGGCGATAATCCAACGCTACTGCCACAACAACCAACACCACGGCGAACAACAGGCGCGGCCAGTGTTGAAGCAGCCGGCGTCTCGCGACACGTCGAAGAAGTTTTTCAGTGATATGAACATCGAATTCGATGGGCATGATATCGATGGCTTGGCGGTCTCAAATGTGGCGGCAAATTGAACTCTACTTCCCCGCCTTCTCATTCAGTAAGTAGCCCAGTAAATCAATGAATGTCGCTTCTTCGATTGTTTGTCCAAACGTGGGAGGCATGAGGGAAATGGGGGTGACTTCAGTTTTGGCGATGTCCTTCTTGCCGATGCGGTGTTCTTTGCCGGTGGCGTCGGCGAGCACGTTGACTTGGCCGAGTTCGGCTTTGAGGAAGCCGGCGAAGGTGCTGCTGTCCTTCAGGGTGAGGGTGTGGAGATGGAAGTGGGCATCGACGTTGCGATTGGGGTCGAGAATGTCTTCACAAAGGCGTTCGGGGCCGCGTGCGCCGATGCCGTCGAGCTGCGGGCCGATGAGGCCGCCTTCGCCTTTGATTTGATGGCATGCGGCGCAGTTCATCTTGAAGACATTGGCTCCGGTTTCGAGATCCGGCTTGGCTTTGGCGAAGGCGGCCACGCGGGCGGCGATGAGGGTGTCGAGCTGTTTGCGTTGCTCGGGTGAGACGGGCAGCGGCGGTGGCGCGGGGCGTGGTGGGAGGTAAGCGGCGAGTTTTTCACGCAACGCGGCCGGGGCGCTGTGCTGGAGCATGGTGGCGAGGGTTTTGAGGCTCTCGCGTGTGGTGTCTTCGTTTTGGAAATCATTCACGCTAACCACCACTGGCTCAATGCGCGTGACGCCCAGCCACGCATAAGCCTTCCCATCATCCCCATCCACGATCTCAAGCCGCACGGCCTTGCCGACATGCTTGGCAAGATCCAGTTCCTCCCGTCGGCAATCATTGTGTCGCGGTGGAAACACACTCGCGAGCGTGGCACCGCTCTGCGCATCCACCACACGCACGAAGTTCTTGTCATGCGCCTCCGCCACCGGTGGTCCGCGATGTCCGTCGACCCAAAGCACAAGCTTCTCCGGCACGGCAAACGATTTGGATTTCAACACCCCCGTGCGCTTCTCTTCATCACCCCCACCCTTGGCCATGCTTTGCAGCACCTGCGCCTCCGTGCCATCTGCACACTTCCGCGTCTGCAACGACCACTTGGCATCGCCAAGCGCTGTCCAAGTGGGCGTGGGTTGTTTGTCTGCGGAGTCGAGGAGCTGCGTGGCAAGCTCTTGCGCCCATTGCAGTAGCTCAGGATTTGCAGGCGCTCCGCGCTCGCTGAGGCCGTTGTGAATGGCTTGAACCAGATCGAGCTGTGAAGCGGCAGGCTTGTCTCGATACGCTTGGCGGGTTTCTTGCATCGCAGATTGCAGCAGATCGGCGTCTCCATAACGCGCAAGATGTTGGAGGATCTGTGCCCGGCTCATGGACGCTTTCTTTTCCAGCGTTTCCATGCGCCACAGCCACGCACTGGCTTCGGCGTTCGGCACGGCCAGCACCACTTCAGCCGCAGCATACGCATCCGGTGGCAGCGCTTTGAGATTTCCAGGGTGGCTCAGGATGCGACGGAGAGCGATTTTAGTCGTGAGCAGTTGCGTCTCGTCACCTTTCAAAGACCTGAGTTCGTTAACAAGATCAGGAATCGCGGCTCGATCCTCGCTGAGACCAAGGCATTCAATCAGAGCCTTGCGATTTTCCACCGAAGCGCGGGACTCGATCCAACGGCCGTCGGAGGATTGAGTGTACCCCTTTGCTCCTGTTATGGGTCCAACAGGTAATTTGATGGAATAGATTGTGCCCAGGCTGGCAGGAGGCGCATCAAACTTTTCATAGGTGTGGGCAAAATATCCTGGCACTCCAGGCTGATCAGCGAATGCGCTCAAAGTTTTGAAAAAATGAGCTGAACTGAGAAAGTCCAGAGACTTCGCCTGCTTGAACTGATTGTCACTCGCCTTCCCAAGCCGGGCACCGATCCAAACTCCATGAGCCGTGCGCAAAGCAGTTCCTTCATCGACTTGACCTTTTTGCGGTTTCGGGACGCTTGCGACTACTTCCTCATACGCGGCCACGCCTCGCTGAAAGATCACTTCTCCAGCTAAGTATCGGCGACGGATATTTTCCGACTCCAGCTGCTGCGCGAGTGCTTTGTCAGTCATGGCTTCCAACTGGCAGTCGGTCAGTGATTTGGCGTGGTCATCCTTCACGACGCGCCAGATTCTTCCGCGCTCCTTGTCCCGACCCGGATGATCGAGGGGCACCTCGTAGTGGCCGATGATCTTGTTGTAGAAGTCGGCGATGTAGAGGGCGTTGTCGGGGCCGAGCTGGAGATCGACGGGGCGGAACCAGGGATCGTCGCTGGTGATGAAGTCGGGCTGTTCATTGGCTTTGGGAGTGGAGCCGGTGAAGGTGACCTTGTCGTGATTCACGCGGGAGGTGACGCAGTTGCCAACGAGCGTGTGGTCGTCCCACTCGGGGCCCCAGACGCCGCCGTCGAGGTAAACGATGCCACAGATGCCGGTGGAGCCGTGGCTGTGCTCACACATGACTGGGGCGAAGCCGAGGCCGTCATCGGGCTTGCCGAAGCTGGGATAACATGCGCCACGGATGAGCTGATAGATGGGTGAGCTGTGGCAGTCGGCGCTGTAGAGATTGCCAAAGCGATCCCAGCAGAGGCCGAAGGGGTTCACCTGACCGCTGGTCCATTTTTCGATGCGCGAACCGTCGGGGCGAAAGCGGAAGACGTTGCCGCTGTGGAGATCGAGCGTGCTGCCATCTTTGGCTTTGAGATGGCTGGTGTTGTTGAATCCATGGGTGGCGTACACCCAGCCATCGAGACCGAGGCGGAAGCTGCTGCACATGCCGTGCGTGTCTTTTTCATATCCGAGCGGGCCGAAGAGAATCTCGCGATGGTCGGCTTTGTCATCGCCATCGGTGTCGGCGAAGTACCAGATGTTGGGAATGCTCCAGGCGATGCAGCCGGCCTTGTGCTCGGGCTTGTGCCAGGGGAGCACGCCGGTGGGGATGTTGAGGCCGTCGGCGAAGTCGGTAACCTTGTCGGCTTTGCCGTCGCCATCGGTGTCGGCGAGGATTTTGATCGCATCGCGGCTGTCTTTGACGCGCGTGCCATTCTCATCGGACCAGCGGCTTTTGTCGGCGGCGTAGGGATACTCGACGGTGGATGAGACCCAGAGACGGCCCCGCGTATCGAAGGCCATGTTGATGGGCTTGTTGATCATCGGCTCGCTGGCAAAGAGCTGCACGGTGAAGCCCGGCGGCACGTGCAGCCCTGTGCGCTCCTGCTCCGGGGTCAGTGCGTCCGTCTCACGCACGAGGCGCATTTTATCCTCAGCTGCATGGAGGCTGGCGGAAAGGGTGCATGCGGTGATGAGGCAGCGGAGGAATGACATTCAGCCATTACAGCGCAGAACGATGGCTTCATTCAAGCCGCGTTTCGAGTTTGAATGGAACAGGCCCCATTGTCACAAGTCGTCTCTGTGATCTGAGCCCGCAGCGCGTCATCGCTGCGCAGACGCAGCAGGTGGGAAAGGCCGATGCGGTTGATGGAAATCCAGTGCACCACGCGACGTGCGACCTGCTGCATCGCCGGACTGGCGAGCCGCAGGGACCATTCGCGATACTCGCGCAACGCCCACAGGCATGTCACCCAGGCTCCCGCGCCCTGCCAGAGCGAGCCGTCATCTCCCATGACGACGATTTCCTGATCGGCGCGCAGGTTGGGCAGATCCGGGCAACGCTGGAGGGCCTGCGCCGAATCGTAGGGCAGAAACTCCAGCCGCACATACGCGGCCTGTTCGAGCATCCAGCGCCGGAAGCGCGAGCACAGGCCGCACCGGGCATCGTAGAAGATGGTGAGGGTGTTCATGGTTTAATTCAAGGTTGCTGTTTGTTCATGCATGCGCGGACCAACGCCGCCACCGTGCCTGTTGCGCAGGTTCCCAGTGCGTAGGGCAGAGCGCTCTTGTCCAGTGTCCGCCAGACACCTTTCAGAAAGCCATGTTGAATGATTTCAAACCAGGCGATGTAGCTAAACACCACGGCCACGATGGCGAAAGCCGACAGGAAACCGCATAGCGCCGCAGTGGATGGTTTGCGCAGTCTTGAATTGTCACTGACGCAAAGATCAACCGGCAAAAACACCACCAGCCAAGCCGTCAGCACGACGAGAGCGGTGTACACCGCTACTGCGATGATTTCACGGATGGCTATCGGCATGGAAGACGTTGAGGTTGGCAACGCGCCCAGCCACCAGGCGATGTTGCAGGCAATCCAGCCGCACAACATCGCGAGTAACGAAAGCTTCAATTTGCGCAGAAACGTTTTCACAGCGTGTCGAGAATATCATGCGCTTTGCTGACGCGATGCATTGGAGGCACGGGCGGTGGCAGATTGGCCAGGGTGGCACGGCGGCGCATGCGGGTGAAGACGTAGAGATTGAAGAAGTGCATGCCGCCGAGCATGAGCAGCACGACGCCCATTTTGCCGCTGAGCAGCTCGAAGACGCCGCGCGCGCCGCTGATTTCCTCGGTGCTTTTCAGATAGAGCGAGACGAAGCCGATGTTCATGAGGTAGAAGCCGACGACGAGCAGGTGATTGACGCTGTCGGCGAGGTCTGTGTTCCCGTTGAAGCAATCGACGAGGAAGATGCGGCCGTTTTTGTGGAGAGTGCGCGCCACCCAAACCGTCATGCTGACGGCAAGGATGAGGTAGAGGCTGTAGCTGATGACGGTTTCGTTCATATGGGTGTGTGGTTTGAGTTAAGGGTGATTTTATATACTGAATTTTCAGTATATTGTGAAACATATGGGTATGAAAAGATCAGCCGAGGAGGCGCATGGCCCACTGCAGGGCGGAGGCGTGCTTCATGGAGATCACGGTGTCGGCGACTTTGACGCCGAAACTGAGGAATTCGTCGAGGTCCTGCATCTGCTGGTGGAAGTCCTTGCCGGGGCCAACGGCTTCGTCCTTGGTGCGGGCGGCGCAGTCGCGCAGGAGGTGGATGGCGGGCTCGATCTCGCGGCGTTTCCGCTCTTTCGAGATGGTGATGAAGATCTTCCAGACATCCTTTTCAGCCTCGAAGTACTCCTTGCGGTCGCCCTTCTTGGTGATGATGCGCACGAGGTTCCAGCCGACGAGATCCTTCAAATTGGTGTGCGCATTGCCGCGGCTAATTTCCAGACGCTCCATGACATCGTCCGTGCACATGAGTTCCGGGGCCGTCATAAGCAGGGCGTGAATCTGGGCCATGGTGCGGGGGATGCCCCATTGCGTGCCGAGCGAACCCCACTGGACCACGAATTCCTCGCGTGCCTTTTCCCATTCTGGTAGTTCGTTGCTCACGCTTTCATTAAAAACTGAAAGTAATGAAAGGCAAGTGGCTTTCAAGATTTCTTCGGCCTTGGGGCGGGAAGTGGCCCAAGGCCAAGGAGCAGCACTTGCCAAGTGCTGTGTGGACAGGGTTCGAATGACATACTACTCCCAAGCCCTGAACCGGCACTTGGCAAGTGCCGCTCCTTGGGGATTACGGGCTCAGGCGCACTTTCACCCACACGCCGTTTTCATTGCGGTAGCGGATGCGGTCATGCAGACGGCTCACGCGGCCCTGCCAGAACTCGATTTCGTCTGCCTGCAGCGTGTAGCCGCCCCAGTGTGGCGGGCAGGGGACCTGGCCTTCGGGATACTGCGCCTTCAGTTCGACATCACGCTGCTCCAGCCATTCACGGCCTGAGATCACCACGCTCTGATCGGACACCCAGGCGCCGATTTGATGCCCGTAGGGACGGCTGGCGAAGTACTTCTCTGCATCGGCATGGTCGAGCTTGGAGATGGAACCCCGCAGGCAGACCTGATGATGGCGGTCCGTCCACAGGAAGCAGGCGGCGGCGCGGGCATCGGCGGCGATTTCGTGGCCCTTCCGGCTTTCGTAGTTGGTGTAAAAATGAAAGCCGCGCTCGTCGATGCCCTTGAGCAGCACCGTGCGCACGGTCGGTGTGCCATCGAGGCCATTGGTGGCGAGGCTCATGGCATTCGGCTCCGGCAGCTTATTTGCGAGGGCGTCGTTGATCCATATCGTGAAGAGCGCCAAGGGATCGGCCGGGGCGCTGTGTTCATCGAGTTCGCCCTGGTCGTAACTCACGCGCAGGTCGGGCAGGTTCGGTTTGTCAGTTGGGTTCATTCAGGTTACAAGAAACGCGTGTCGTGCGGCCTGCGCTACGTCAGCTTTGGCCTTTTACACACTCTTTTGCTCCATGTCATCCTCTGTCACCGGCGTCATTCAAGATCTCGAACGCATCCTGCTCACCCCCGCGCAAATCAGCGAGCGGGTGGACGCGATGGCTGCGCGGTTGAATGCGGAGCTCGCAGGTAAGGTCGTCACCGTGGTGGCGCTGATGGATGGCGGACTTTTCTTTGTGGCCGATCTGCTGCGCAAACTCGAAATGCCCGTGCGGTTGTACACCCTGAGCGCCAGCAGCTATCAAGGCGGAACCACCACCACCGGCGAGGTAAAGGTGAACTGGCCCGCGAACTTCGACATTCAGGGCCAAGACGTGCTCCTGCTTGATGACATCCTCGACACCGGGCTCACGCTCAGCGCCATCTGCGAGCGCCTCCTCGCGCAACAGCCCGCATCGCTACGCACCTGCGTCCTGCTGAGCAAACGCCGTGAGCGACTGCGTGAGGTGCCGCTGGATGACGCTGGCTTTGAAATCGACGATGAATTCGTCGTCGGCTACGGCATGGACTATCAGGGCCGCTTCCGCAATCTGCCCTGTATTGGCATCCTGAACCCCAATCCTGCGTCATGAAGCTGCGCGTGCTCTTCTTCTCCGTCCTGCGTGACATCACCGGCACGGACGAAATCACTCTCGAAGTGCCCGCTGGAGCCACCATGGGCGACCTCCTCGCTCAAATCGAATCGCGCTGGCCCAAGCTGCGCGACTGGCAGAACAGCCTGCTTCTGGCTCTGGACCAAACCTACGTGAAGCGTGACGAGCCGCTGCACGATGGCGGCGAAGTGGCGATCATGCCGCCGGTGCAGGGGGGGTAAACAAGGGGCGCGGAATTTATTCCGCAGCACTCCGCAAATCATCTGGCTCCGCGTTTCATCTGCGCCCCTTCCGCGTTCCGGAACCAGCGTGTTTGCGATTCCCAAAACACAGCGCCACCCGCAACGTGAATACGACCTGCTGCGGAATAAATTCCGCGCTCCAAAAACGCCGTTACGCAGTCAGCACATCGACTCACGCCAGCAGATCCTTCACCACGTGGCCGTGGATGTCGGTGAGGCGGTAGTCGCGGCCTTGGAAGCGGTAGGTGAGGCGCTCGTGATCGAAGCCGAGGAGGTGCATCACGGTGGCCTGGAAGTCGTGCACGTGGACTTTGTTTTCAGCGACGCTGAAACCAAGTTCGTCGGTGCTGCCGTATTCGAAGCCGCCCTTCACGCCGCCGCCGGCCATGAAGAGTGAGAAGCAGTCGGGGTAGTGATCGCGGCCGAGCACTTTGCTGGCAGCGGTGCGGCCTTCGCGGAAGGGGGTGCGGCCGAATTCACCGCCCCAGATGACGAGGGTGTCGTCCAGCAGGCCGCGCTGCTTGAGGTCTTTGATCAGTGCAGCCACGGGCTTGTCGGTGGCTGCCATTTTGGCGGTGAGACCGGTGGTGATACCGCTGCCTTCACTGGTGCCGTGGAAGTCCCAGCCCCAGTCGAAGAGATTCACAAAGCGTACGCCTTTTTCAATGAGACGCCGGGCGAGCAGGCAGTTGTTGGCGAAGCTGGCCTCGCCGGGTTTCGCGCCGTAGGCTTCAATGACGTGCTGCGGCTCCTTCGAGATGTCCATGACCTCGGGCACGCTGGTCTGCATGCGAAAGGCGAGTTCATACTGCGCCATGCGCGTGACGGTTTCAGGATGGCCGAATTCGGCGACCTGCTGCTGGTTGAGATCTTGCAGGGCATCGAGCGTCTTGCGCCGCATGGCGCGGTTCATGCCAGCGGGATCGCTGACAAACAGGACGGGGTCGCCTTTGCTGCGGCACTGCACCCCCTGATACACGCTGGGGATGAAGCCGCTGCCCCAGCAACCCTGACCGCCGCTGGGCTGAGTACCGCTGGAGATGAGTGCGACAAAGCCCGGCAGATCCTGATTCTCCGTACCGAGGCCATAGGTGGCCCACGAACCCATGGAGGGTCGGCCCTGCCGCGCATGCCCGGTGAAGAGCAGCAGCTCTGCCGGCGCGTGATTGAACTGATCCGTGTTCATGGAGCGGATCATGCACATCTCATCGGCGATGGTGTGGAAGTTCGGGCAGGCATCGCTCATCGTGATGCCGCCTTTGCCGTAGCGCGCAAAGGTGCGCGGGGTGCCCATGAGCTTGGGCACGCCGGTGGTGAAGGCGAAGCGCCGGCCTTTGAGGATCGAGTCGGGGCAGTCCTGCCCGCTGCGCTTCACAAGCTCCGGTTTGTAGTCAAAGAGATCGAGGTGCGGCGGCGCACCCGACATGTGCAGGTAGATCACGCGCTTGGCCTTGGGCGCATACTGCGACTTCTTGGGTGCGAGCGGATTGTCCGAGGCTGCACTGGCGCCCGCTTTCTGCTGCATCGCATGCATGGCGATGGCTCCGAGGCTGAACTGCCCCGCGTTGCCGAGGAACTGACGGCGCGTCTTGAGCTGAAGGGTGTCGTGAGTGATGGGGTTCATGTACAGAAAAATACGTTCAAGGTCCGGTCATCCTTTTGCGCAACTGGGCTGAATCGCGTTTGGTGATCCAGTCTGGAGAAACGCTTTTGCCTCAGTCCATGGGATGCCAATGGAAGGGTCGGCCAGCATCGCGGCACGGCGCGTTTCGAGTTCGGTGAGTTGGTCGCTGCGCAGCGGAAAATCGGCATCTTCAACCACGAGAGTGTCCCAAATATCTCCCGCCAACTGAATGCGCTGCCCCACAGGCATCTGCCGGATTCGTTCGAGTGCGGTGGTCATAGTGGAAAATGGATTCTGGAATTTATCTCCGCATCAAAAACTCATCCAGATTCATCACCACATTGGCGATGGTCGTCCACGCGGCGAGTTCGGCAATGTCGGCACCTTGGGGAGCGGGGCCGAGGGGATCGGTGGCCATCTTGGTGGCATCGGCTGGATCGGCGCGATAGGTGGTGAGCGTTTCGGTGTAGAGCTGCGTCAAAGACGAAGTTTCATGCGCATTCGGGGCGCGTGAGAGGCAGAGTTTGAAGAGGAGGGCGAGGCGCTCGGGGGTTGCCTTGGCTTCGGCGACGAGGCGGCGGGCCATGGCTTGATTCGTTTCGATGAAGACGGGGTCATTGAGCGTCACGAAGGCCTGCAGCGGTGTGTTGGTGCGGCTGCGGCGGATCATGCAGACTTCGCGGTTGCCGGCGTCGAAGGTGGTGAAGCTGGCGTAGGGGCTGTTGCGGCGGACTTCGGTGTAGAGGCTGCGGCGGTGCTTGTCCTCGCCGGGGCTGAGGGTCCAGTCGTTGCTGCGGCCAAAGGCGGTGGTGAGGCCGAGATTGGGAGTCAGGGGGCGCACGGGAGGGCCGTACATTTTGGCGCTGAGCAGGCCGCTGACGGCGAGTGCTTGATCGCGGAGAAGTTCGCCGGTGGGGCGGAAGCGTGGACCGCGGGCGAGGAGGCGATTGTCGGGATCGCGCTCATTGAGTTCCGGCGTGGTCTTGGTGCTTTGCTGATAGGCCTGGCTGGTGAGCAGCAGCTTGAGCATGTGCTTGAGGTCCCAGCCGCTGTCCATCAACTCGGAGGCGAGCCAGTCGAGCAGTTCGGGATGGAACGGCAGATCTCCCTGGCTACCGAATTCCTCGCTGCTGCGCACGATGCCAGTGCCGAAGATGCTTTCCCACAGGCGGTTTACGGTGACGCGTGCGGTGAGCGGGTTGTCGCGGCTGACGAGCCATTTGGCCATGGTCAGGCGATTGCGTGGCGCGTTCGCAGGAATAGGATTGAAGGTGGCGGGAGTGCCTTCGCTGACTTCATCTCCCAGCGCCTGCCAGTTGCCACGCAGCTGGATTTTCGTCACGCGGCGCTGCTTGGGATCGAGATCGCGCATGATGGGCACGGTCACGGGCTTGAGGGCAGCGAGTTCTTTGTTCGCGGCGGCGAGGCGGGTGCGCTCCGCGGCGGATGCTTTGGCAATGTTACGCACGAAGTATTCGACTAAGGTCTGCTGATGTGCGGGCGTGCGTTTGTCCTTTGCCTGAGCAAGAGCGGCGACGACATTTTGCGGCACTTTGGTGACCTGCTGCACGCGGGCATCTCCTGTGTAGCTGAGGCGGAAGCTGCCGAGGGTGTGCTGCTTGAACTCGCTGTTTTGTGCGAGCGTGATGCGGAGCTTGGAGCCGGAGGGAACGACCACCGGAGATGCAGCCAGCAGGGT
>NZ_JBIPNG010000642.1:0-3061 GCF_044373815.1 Prosthecobacter sp.
ATGGAACTGGGGCTACGGCGACACCGCCTCACGCGAGACACTCGTCGAAAACAATCACATCCACCACCTCGGCTGGGCCTACCTCAGCGACATGGGCGGCTACTACGGCCTCGGCACTTCGCCCGGCACCATCATCCGTGGCAATCACGTCCACCACGTCGCCAGCCATCGCTACGGCGGCTGGGGCCTCTACAATGACGAAGGCAGCGCCGACACCCTCATGGAAAACAACCTCGTGCACGACACCTGGAACGCCGGATTCCATCAGCACTACGGCTACTTCAACACCGTCCGAAACAACATCTTCGCCTTCGGCCACACCGCCCAGATCCAGGCCTCCCGCAACGAAGCACGCCTCCGCTTCCGCTACATGAACAACATCGTCGTCTGGGACCCCGCATCACCCCTCCTCGACGGCGGCGAATGGAACTGGAAGTTCTTCGACAAACCCGAGCGTGGCGATCCCAAAGACAGCCTCGTCTTCCGCAAAAATCTCTACTTCCCCACCGACGGCAAAATCCCCGCCACCCTCACCAAAGCCCACTTCTCTTGGGCAGAGTGGCGCAAGATGGGCCGCGACAAAGACAGCCTCTTTGCCGATCCCCTCTTCCAAGACATCGCCAAGCGCGACTTCCGCCTCAAGCCCAACTCCCCCGCCGAAAAGATCGGCTTCAAGCCCTGGGACCTCACCCTCGCCGGAGTCCGCAAAACCGACACCGCATGGCGCACCCTCGCCGCCGAAGGTCAAGACTACCCCACCTGGGACACCGACGCCAAACCCTGGCCCGCACCCGCATACCAAATCAATCAAGACTTCGAGCACGCCGGCCTCGGCACCCTCGGCATTCGCGGCGCCAAATACACCCACGAAAACAAAGGCGAATCCATCGCCGTCACCGACGAAATCTCCTCCCCCTTCACCCCCGGCTCCAAGCGCTCCCTCAAAGTCCAGGACGCCCCCGATCTCAAACACAGCTACGATCCCATCCTCGACATCTACCCCACCACCTGGGACATCGCCGGCACTTTCCACGCCGAGTTCGACGTCATGGCCCAGCCCGGAGCCGATTGGTTCTTCGAAATCCGCGGCAAAAACCTCGACTTCGGCAACGGCCCCTATCTCCGCTGGCAGAAAGGCCAGCTCTCCGCCAGCACCGACGGCAAAGTCCAATTGGTAAGCATCCCCGCCGGCGAATGGTTCCGCGTCTCCCTCACCGCCACCACCGCCTCCGGCAAATGGTCCCTCGACATCACCCGTCAGGACGGCACAAAACACTCCTACCCCGACCTCCTCTGCAAGCCCGCCTGGACCAACGCCGGCTACCTCCTCTTCAGCGCCCTCGGCACCACCAAAACCGCCTTCTTCATCGACAACCTGAAACTGGAACCGCTTAAACAATAGAGCAGTTCCCGAATCGAGAAGCTCAACATCTAGCGGTGCATGCGCGGTCGTGGGATGGGTGTGGCGACAGCCCGCCCGTCCGTCAGCGTATGGCCACGTCCATACCGCGCGGCTCCAGAAACTCACTCCCGAGTCGAGACTTCACGCCCTCCGTTCGGTTCGCAAAAATTGCGCCCCTCAGCTCTGAACCGCGTAGCGGTGACACAAAACCGCCTTGTCGCCCATCTCTCAGCGATGACAAAAGCGCACACAATACCGTGCCCTGACCAAGCATCACTCATTCCCGGCATTTCATCTCCAAGCTTCTGAAATTCGAAAGGATGCGGGTTCAGCGCCGCTCTTTGTCTGACATCACTCTCATGACTTCCATTGAGAAGCGCCCGCCATGACCCACCCATCCCCAACCATCCGCATCGGCCCCACCAGACTTCCTTTCTGCGCGGCACTCACCATGGGCTCATCATCGGCGTCGGCGTATCCTACCACAAGATAACATGAGCGAAAACACCTACTGGGAAAAGACCGACAGCTTTGAAACGAAGCTGCATCTGCTGGAAGAAGCCTGGAAAAACAAGGACTTCCGCCTCGTCCGCTCGCTCACCGATTCCCTGCGCAGCACCACCCTGCAGGCTCAGGCGGAAGGCGAAGACCACGGCACGCCCTTCGTTCCCACCGCTCAATTTGTGGCCGTGTCAGCGCTGCCTCCCGCATGGCGCACCTGGGCATCCGGCTGGCAGTTCTGCAAAGTGCTCACCCTTGATGAAACCATTGGCTTGGATCGCGCGCCCGAACCCGTGGAGGTGCTGCTTAGTTGCGCGGCAGAGCAGGCCGTCTCACTCACCCGCGAAGTCCGTGTCGCCCGCATCCAGCCCGACCACAGCCTCATCGAGGTACCCAGCCAGACCCACAGCGAAGTGCGGCGCGGCAAGGAGCGCCACGCCCACGTGCTCTTCATGGCCGAAGGCGCTGCTCATCTGCGCCAGACCTACCTCCTCTTTTATGGCAACCCCGATGCCGAGCTCCCCGCCTACCTGACCGACCTCCAAACGCGCGGAGAAGGCTATGCGCTCGACATCGAAAACGACGCCTACAAGGCCTCCCTCTCCCACCAGATGGGACAGCTTGAGCGAATGACCCTCAAGCGCGAGCACGGCCTGGAACTCTTCGCCGGCGGCGAAGGTCATGGCGAGCCGCCGGGCATTGACTGGGCGCACGACTACGCCGCCGCCGGTCACTTTCAAAAACTGCGCATCACCTTGTGGGAGCGCTGCCCCGATTACGAAGTCATTCGCGGCCCCCTCTGTACCATCGTCCGCCGCTGGGGCTTTCCGTATTCTCCCGTGCATCCCGTCTTCTCCCCCAGCCGCCTGCACATCGAGGTCGAGTACCGTTTCTATGCCGGCATCCCCTGGTTCCACAAACTCGGCCGCATGCACGTCATCAAAGAATTCGAAGCCGCTGCCTTGCGCGATGACGAGTGGGTCTTCTCCGGTCAGTCTTTCACCGAGATGCTCTGGATGGGTGCCGATGGCAAACTTCAAAGCGGCCCCGTCGATCCCAAGCAGCGCGACAACATCTGGGCCGTCGGCTTTGCCAACAAAGACAGCAAGGATTCCTTCGTCGCCCTCTATCTCGAGCACACCGCCCAAGGCATGCCCG
>NZ_JBIPNG010000354.1:0-6967 GCF_044373815.1 Prosthecobacter sp.
CTTCACGTATCGTCATGCTGGCCCCAAGGACAGCACGGGTGAGCCAATCGGCGGCCTGACATCCATCTACGCCTCAAGCGAATTTTCCATTCCGGTGCACATCACCGCCAACACGGAAAAGTCACCGCGCGTGGTGGTCTTCGGTGACGTCGGCTCCATCAGCGGGGCCACCGGCGCCTCCTATGGCAATGGTGCCATCTACTCAGATGCGGGTATCGGCCTGCGCCTCTTCCTTCCCGTCGGTCCTATCCGTGTTGACTATGCGGTGCCAATCGGCAAAGACGCCACTTCAGGCAACGGTGGCCGCTTCCAGTTCAACATGGGCTACAAGTTCTAGCAGCCTGTTGTTCAGACAAATTTGTTTGTCTGCCCCTCCAATCTCATTCAAAATCCCACACTTATGATTCGCAGCGCGTTCATCGCCCTCATCCTCGCCACCGTCACTCTTCAGGCCGCCGATCTCAAAATCGGTGTGATCGACATGTCCAAAGTCTTCCAGGAGTTCCACAAAACCAAAACCGCTGCGGACAAGTACAAGGCCAATTACGAAAAAGCCGCCCAGGAAATGACTGAGCGTCAGAACACGTATAAAAACCTGGCTGCCGAGGCCCAAAAGCTTCAGAAAATCGCCAGCGATCCGATCATCACTCCCGAACAGCGTGCGAAATACGGTGCTGAACTGGGTGAAAAAGTGAAAGAAATCCGCGCCCTGGAAATGGAAATGCAGGAGTTCGCTGACCGTCGCCAGCAGCAGCTCAAGCAGGAAGACATGCAGATCCGCAAAGGCCTGTATGAGGAGATTCTTGTTGTCGTCCGCGACCGCTCCAAGGCAGATGCCTACGACATCGTTTTCGACAAGACAGGCGTCAGCCTTTCCACGGTGCCGATCATTCTGCACGTCAGGGAAGGTGCTGCCACCGATCTCACCGATCAGCTCATCGTCGAACTGAACAAGGATGCGCCACCTCCTGGCGCCGAGCCCAAGAAAGAAGGAGCCGCCGCTCCGGCACCCAAGGCTGAGGAACCGAAAAAATAGCCTGCGGCTGTCAGTTATTCCAAGGCACGCCGCAAACATTTGCGACGTGCCTTTTTTTGTTCCAGCGTAGTTGTATTCGTCTGCAACCATGAGCCATTCCATCACCCTTCAGAAACTCACTGAACTCGTCGGAGGAACACTCTCTGCGGGCAGCCCGGAATCCATCATCTCCGGACTGAACTCCATTTTGGAAGCCAACCCAGGTGAAGTGACTTTCCTTGGCAATGCACGTTACCTGCCTGCGCTCAAGACCACCCGTGCCTCCGCCGCCCTCGTGCCGGAGGATCTTGTCGCTGAAGATGCCAGGGAGGGGCTTGCGCTCATTCGCCTTAAAAACCCCACTTTCGCCTTCTCTCATGTCATTCGTTTCTTTGGCCCTCCCGCCATTGAGTTTGTGCCCGGCGTGCATCCCTCCGCCACGGTGGCCAGTGACGTGGTTTACGACCCGCAAAAGGTCAGCATCGGCCCGAACGCCGTCATCGAGACCGGCGTGCACCTTGGCGATGACTGCACCATTCACGCAGGAGTCTACCTGGGTCGTGGAGTCAAACTCGGCGCCGGCTGCGTCGTTCACGCCAACGCCGTCATCAAGGAATACTGCATCCTGGGCCAGCGCGTCATTCTCCACAGCGGCTCCGTGATCGGCAGTGACGGCTTCGGCTACGAGCAGGTTCAAGGCCGCCATCAGAAGATCGATCAGGTCGGCATCGTGCAGATCGATGATGATGTCGAAATCGGCTCCTGCACCACCATTGACCGCGCCCGCTTCGGCCGCACCTTGATCGGCGAGGGCTGCAAGATCGACAATCTGGTGCAGATCGGTCACAACTGCACGCTTGGGAAGCACTGCATCATCGTTTCGCAAACTGGCATCTCTGGCAGCACCCGACTGGGCAACTACGTCACCATGGGGGGGCAGGTCGGCGTGGCAGGTCACCTTGAGATTGGCGACAAAGTCATGTTCTTTGCCAAATCCGGTGTCACCAAAAGCATCCTTGAAGCAGGGGCCTACACCGGTTACCCCGCCCGTCCGCTCATGGAAGGGCGCAAGATGCTCAGCCTTCCGGCGAAGATCCCCGATTTGCTGGACCGCGTGCGAGCCTTGGAAAAAAAACTCGCCGCACTCGAAGGCGGAACGGTCCATTCCTGATCAAGGCGCGTAACTTTGCCTGAAGCCTGCGCAGACGTTGCCAAGGGCAGGTCTTCGATCTATTTTCATCCCCCCATGACCGCCGCCTCCATCCTTCCCCTCCCCGTGATGCCCGATAGCCACGGCCACTTTGGCCAGTACGGCGGCATGTTCGTGCCAGAAACGCTCATGGCGGCGCTGACCGAGCTTTCAGATCATTACGAGAGGGCCAAAGCCGACCCTGCTTTCCAGAAGGAACTGGACCGGCTGCTCCACGAATATGTTGGCCGCCCGACGCCACTGTACTTTGCCGAACGCTGGACCGAAAAGCTCGGCGGCGCCAAAATTTACCTCAAACGCGAAGACCTGCTGCACACCGGCGCACACAAGATCAACAACGCCCTCGGGCAGATCCTGCTCGCACAGCGCCTGGGCAAGAAGCGCATCATCGCCGAAACAGGTGCCGGCCAGCACGGTGTCGCCACCGCCACGGTGTGCGCACGTTTTGGCTGCGAATGCGTCATCTACATGGGCAAGGTGGACATGGAGCGCCAGGCGCTGAATGTTGCACGCATGCGTTTCCTCGGGGCCAAAGTCGTCGCTGTGACGGCGGGCCAGGCCACGCTCAAGGAAGCTGTGAATGAGGCCATGCGCGACTGGGTGACCAACGTGCGCACCACGCATTACATCCTGGGTTCCGCTCTCGGCTCACACCCCTTCCCCATGATGGTGCGTGACTTCCATCGCATCATCGGCGTCGAGGCACGCCGTCAGATCTTGGAGCGCGAGGAGCGCCTGCCGGATCTGCTCGTCGCGTGTGTCGGCGGCGGCAGCAACAGCATCGGCCTCTTCCATCCCTTCCTGAATGACAAGGATGTGCGCATGACGGGCGTCGAAGCTGGTGGTGACGGCATCATCCCCGAGCGCCATGCCGCACGTTTCCAAGGCGGTCGTCTCGGCGTTCTGCAAGGCACCAAGACCTGGCTCCTGGCCAATGCCGACGGCCAGATCGAGCTCACCCACAGCGTCAGCGCAGGCCTCGACTATGCCGCCATCGGCCCCGAGCACGCCTGGCTGCACGAGCAGGGCCGTGTGACCTACAATTACGCCACGGATGACGAGGCGCTCGCCGCGTTCCAGGAACTCAGCCAGGTCGAAGGCATCATCCCCGCCCTCGAAAGCAGCCACGCCATCGCCGAAGTCCACAAAGTAGCCCCGACCATGCGCAAAGATCAGATCATCCTTGTGAATCTCTCCGGTCGCGGGGACAAGGACGTGGCTCAGGCGGCGCGCTTGATTTTCGGTGAGGAATTGAAGTTTTGAGATATGCTGCCCGCTCCGATAGCCGAAGACATGTCGCAGCTGAAATCGCTGCTGCATGACTCGCTGGCCCCGCATCTGCCTGCGGCGCATAAGGACATGCGCATCCTCAATCTGGCCTGCGGGCGCTGTGATGAAGCGGAGACCTTGATCCAAGTCGGTTCCGAACTCACCCAGGGTGGTGGGGTCGAAATGATCGGCGCGGATATTCGCATACGCGAAATCCGCCAGGCTCGTGAAACGCACAGCCATCTGCCCGCGCAGTTTTTGATCGAGGACGCCACCAAGATCGACCAGCACAAAGAGTTGAGTGATGACTTCAACATGGTCTTTCTGCGCCATCAAAACTTCTGGCACGGTCCGGAACTGTGGAAGAAGATTTTTGACCAAGGCATCGCCAAGCTGCGCCCCGACGGCATGCTGGTCATCACCAGCTATTTTGATGTCGAGCACCGGCTCGCGCTGCGTGCGCTGGAGTCTCTGGGAATGGAAGTCGTCAGCAACAAGCGCAACAAGAACAGCCGGGCCCTGCAGGATGCTCCGGGCAAGTCCGTGGACCGCTGGGTGGCCGTTTTGCGGCAGCGGCAGGCCTGAGACAGGCTGCCAAGACCATTTACAAGGACACCGCAAAGCGGTAAACTCCTTCCCTTCCCCCAATATTCCATGAATCGCCTTTTTTACGTCCTCACCCTCTTTGCGGCGCTTGTACTTGCCGCACCGGTGTCGCATGCACAGTCCGTTGATGCCAGCAGTGAAGTGGCCGATCAGTACTTCCGCGGCTTCGTCCTCAACAATGAGGCCGCCGCTCTCGAAAACTCCGGTGACTTGACGCTCGCGCAGACCAAATTCAAACAGGCTGGCGAGATCATGGACAGCATCGCCCGGAACTACCCGACGTGGCAGCCGGAAATGCGAGCTGCACGTCAGAACAAGATTCAAGATGCTCTCACTCGGCTGCAGTCACGTTCGTTGCAGGCACAGGCGGCCGCAACTGCACCCACGGCAGCCCCGGCTCCGGTGGCAGCCGTGGCTCCAGCTCCCGTCATGCCAGTGGCCACCATTCCCTCTCCTGGTGTGCTGGCACAACCCGCCGCTGCCATTCCCACCACCCCAGGTTCCCTGCCAAGTCTCAGCGACTTGCTGAGCCAGTGGGAGCAGATGCACAAACAGCGGGTTCTGGAACTGGAGGCGAAGACCAACCAGCAGCAGGTCGACCTCGGCAAATGGCAGAACTGGTATCAGTGGGCCTCCGGGGAAATCACCACTGCACGCCAGCAAAACGAGGCCCTCGGCAAAAAGACCACCGCATTGGAGCAGAGCATCCTCGCCATGGGCAAGGACGTGGAAGCAGGCCAGGCCGCGCAGGGGCAGCTGGCCAAGCTGATGGAAGAAAAAATGGCGGTGGATCTGGAGATGCGCAAAAACGCCCAGCGACTGACAGCCGCTGAAACTGCGGCCAAGGAGGCCTCCCAAAAACTGGCCGATGCCTCCACCCAAATGGCCGCCGTGCAGCAGGAGCGTGACAAGATCATCAAGGAGCGTGATCAGATTGTGAAGGATCGTGATGGGGCGATCACTCAGCGCGATGACGCGGTGAAACAGCGTGATTCAGCCGTCAAGGATCGTGATGCCGCCAGCGCCCGCAGCCTGGGATTGCAGGCTGAGGTGGAAACTTTGAAAAAGAAAACCGGCAGCGCTGAAATGAAGCGCCTCATTGCAGAAAACGAACGCTTGAAAAAGGAGATCGTCGAGGCGCAGAAGCAGGTGGAAACCCTGAAGGCGGATGTCGGACGCAAGGACCAGGAAATCGTGGCCCTGCGCGGCCAGCTCACCGGCTTGCAGGGCCAGATGGCCGAACTGCGCAAAGAAAGCGCCACCTACCAGACCCAGGTGGCCGAGCTGACGAAGCAGCTCAAAGAAGTTCAGAGCGGCATGGAGGGCAAGATCGCCACCACGCCTGAGCTCACCCAGGAAAATGAAATGCTGCGCGGTATCATCATGCGCCAGCTGCGCACTCAGCATCGTCAGCAGGCCGCCAAGGACCTCATGATTGCTGAACTGCAGAAAATGGAGAGCGCATCCAACGATCTCGTCAAGCAGGTCGAGGAAATGAAGAACGCGCGCATGATTCTCACACCGGAAGAGGAAAAGCTTTTCTCCGATCCTGTCGTGCGGGAACTGCTGGGCCCGAAGGGAGTGCAGGCCACCCTCATCGCCAACGCATCGCCGGACAGCGATAAAAAAGCGGCTCCTCCTGCGCCGACCTCCGTCGAAAAGCTCATCAACCAGGCCAACGAAAGCTACATGGACAAGGATTTCGAAAGTGCTGCCAAGCAATACCAGGATGCGCTTCGGGCCGAACCCAAAAACGTCACCGCGCTCATCGGTCTGGGCATCACACGTCAGCGTGAAAACAAACATGCCGACGCCGAGGTGTCCCTCCAGAAGGCGTTGGCCTACGATCCGACCAACGAACCCGCCTCCTTCGCGCTTGGCGTCACCTATTTCAAACAGGAACGCTGGAAGGATGCGATGACCTACTTCGAGAAGAGCCTCGCCAAACGCCCCGACAACGCCAGTGGCAGGCATTACCTCGGCATCATCGCCACCAAGCTCAATCTGATCGAACGTGCCGAACGCGAATTCAAGACGGCTCTGGCCATTGATCCTGCCTACGGCGAGGCCCATTTCAATCTCGCCGTGCTCTACATCACCTGGGATCCCCCGCAGTGGGACAAGGCACGTGCTGAGTACGGTGAAGCGATCAAAAAGGGTGTCCGGCCCGACCCCAATCTCGAAAAACTGCTCGAAGGCGGCAAGGTGTCGCAGCGTTAAGAAGACGACGGACGCAAGGTTTCCGTCGCTCTTCTGCCATGAAAACCCTGTTCGCTTTCTTACTCGCGGCCTCCGGCCTCTCTGCGCAAACCTTGGTCGACATCGGCACCAGGGCGGATGGTCTGGTGATCGATCTGCGCTACACCACGGCGGACAATTATTTCAAAACGGCATTCTATCCCAAGCATGCGCGTGCTCTGCTGCGCCCGGCCACGGCCGCCAAGCTGGCGCTGATACAAGCGGAGCTGAGATCCCAGGGCCTGAGCTTGAAGATCTGGGACGCCTACCGTCCGCTCGCCGTCCAGCGCGCGATGTGGAAAACGCTGCCCGATGCGCGCTTCGTGGCCGATCCCGCCAAGGGCGGTCGTCACAACCGGGGTGCCGCCGTGGATGCAACGCTTGTCGATGCCCGTGGCATGGAACTGCCGATGCCGACAGCTCACGATGACTTTTCTGAGAAAGCCGGTGCGCATTTCAAACTGGTGCCGCCCGAAATTTTCAAAAACCGAGAAAAGCTGCAGCAAGTGATGACGAAGCACGGCTTCACGGTGTTCGAAAGCGAGTGGTGGCATTTTGACGACGCTGACTGGGAACGCTATGAGGCGCTGGACGTTCCGATGCGTATGCCTCAAGCGCAGAAGCATCTG
>NZ_JBIPNG010000578.1:0-3661 GCF_044373815.1 Prosthecobacter sp.
TGCTGGACTCACGTCTGGTTGAGGCGGCGGTGAATGCCAGGCTCGCCCTCGGCACTCCGCAGAAGCATCCGGCCAATCCACTTTTTCAGGCGGACAAACCGTGGGAGAATTCGATGAACAACCTCTATCCCAATGTGATCTGGGACGAGGATGAGCAGATCTTCAAACTCTGGTACAAGTGCGTTCTGGCCGACAAGGAAGTGATCGCGCAGATGGATCAGCCCAGCACGGTGCATGATGTCGGCTGGTATCTGCTCTACGCCACCTCCAAAGATGGCGTTCGCTGGGACAAACCTGAACTGGGCCTGCACAAGTTCGCCGGCAGCAGCGCCAACAACATCGTGGCCCGTGACTGCCCCAATGTCGGCGTGTTCAAAGACCTTCACGATACCTATCCGGCACGACGCTACAAAATGGTGAGTGATGTCGGGCTCGGCAAACCGCAGGTGCGTTTCTCAGCCGATGGCATTCATTGGGGCGAGGCTCTGGCCGCCCACGGCTTCGGCGCACAGAACGGTGACACCCATAACAATGCGTTCTGGGATGAACGCAGCGGCAAATACCTGTGGTTCACCAAACTTTACCTCGGAGAGCGGCTGGTCTCGCGCTTCGAGAGTGATGACTTCCTCACTTGGAAAAATGATGGCCTCGTGCTGCGCTCCAGCCTGGCAGAAGGCCGCTCCAGCCAGACTTACTGCATGCCGGTGTTCCGCTACGGCAGCATCTATCTGAGCTATGTGATGATGTACCACGTCGGCAGCGGCCGCTCGGTCGATTGTGAACTGGCGTGGAGTCACGACGGCCTGCAATGGCAGCGCGTCGCCCCCGGAACGCCGTTCATCCCACGCGGAGCGAAGGGCAGCTACGACAGCGAATGCATCTACGCGATGGCCGGCCCACCCATTCTGAGAGACGGAAAGCTCATGATCTTCTACGGCGGAGACGACTTTCCCCACACCGGTTGGAAGCGTCATTGCCTGCCCTGTCTGGCGACGCTGCGGCCGGATGGATTTGCCGGCTACACGCCCGTCGAGACCGGCAAACCCTCCCATGTGCTGACTCGGGCGCTCCGGCTGACATCAGAGCCGGTGTGCATCTCTGCCGACGTGGCCTCTGGTGGCAGCCTGCGTGTCCTGGCCGTAGATGAGCAGGGTAAAGTCTTGGATGCAGCAGAACCTGTTTCAATGTCCGTGACCGATGCGGCGCTGAAATGGAACAAAGGTGCATTGCCGGCCCCGACTGCGCGCTTCAAAATCGAACTCGACCATGCGGTGCTGTACGCCATCAGCGGTGGCGATTTGGTGCATGAGCAACTGCCGCGATCAGAAAACCCGTTGAAGGCGCCGACGCGTGTGATCCACCCCACCGCGACACAGACGATTTCCTTCGATGCCGATGCCCAGGGCTGGAAGGGCGTCGATCAACTCGAACATCATGCCGCTGGAGGCGTGAAAGGCGGTTACATCCATGTTTCGCGCAGCGGCAGGGCGCTGCCCATCGCCCTCTCTCCAGTGACGGCCAAAGAATCACCACTCGCGGGTGACTGGAACCAGATCATCGGCGGCAAAGGTGCCGAGATCACCTGCCAGGTGCGTTCAGCAAAGGCGGGGGGCCGTGTGATGATCGAGCTGTTTGCAAATGACATCGCGCAGTGGCAGTTCGAGACGCAGACCACTTTTTCTCCTGAGTGGAGCAAGGCGGCAGCCACTCTGCGCTACGACTGGGATGATGCCGAAGCGCTGGCCGCAGGCTGGAAACGTGCGGCCAACAGCTTCTCGTGGTCGGACACGATTCAACACATCGGCAAGGTTGTGATCGTCCCCGGCGCTGCTGGAGCGCAGGGGAGTTTCGACCTGGATGAGTTGAGCGTCAGCGGATCAGCCCGCTGAGATCAGGGGCGAACTTCTTCGCCAGTGGTCGCATTCGTCAGCGTGATCTGCTCGCGGTGGAGTGCAGGATCGCTGCGGAATGTGAGACGCGCCTGATACTTGCGTTCGAGATCGACCAGCAGTTCACCATCTTCGGTCTTGAGGCGGGTCATCACCTCGGGATGCACGATGACGATGAGGCTCTTCTGATCTTCCTTGGCACGACCCAGCACCGAGACAAGACGGCGCTGAAGCTCCACGCTCATGGTGAGCGGCGTCTTGACCTGGCCGTGGCCTTTGCAGTACGGGCAGGGTTCATAGAGCGTGGTGCCGAGGCTTTCATTGAGACGCTGGCGGGTCATTTCCATGAGACCAAACTGCGAGATGGGCAGGACCTGAGTCTTGGCCTTGTCACGCTTGAGGTGGTCGAGCATCAGCTTGTACACAGCCTGCTGGTCGCGGCGGTGTTTCATGTCAATGAAGTCCACCACGATGAGACCACCCATGTTGCGCAGGCGGAGCTGACGCGCGACTTCGGCGGCGGCTTCGAGATTGGTTTCGAGCAGGAGTTTATCGACGTCCTTGTGGCCTTTGTTGCGGCCGGTGTTGACGTCAATGGAGACGAGAGCTTCGGTCTGGTCGATCACGATGTAGCCACCGCAGGGCATCCAGACCTGGCGGTAGAAGGCGTTGTCGATCTGCTTTTGAATGCCGTAGTGCTCAAAGATGGCGCTCTGGCCCTGGTAGAGATTGATGCGGCGCTTCGCACGACCGGAGATGTGAGCAGCCATGCGCTGCATGCGCTCGACGGTGGCGGCGTCATCGCAGGCGACTTCATCGATGTCCTCGGTGAGAAAATCACGCACGGTGCGCTCGACGAGATCAGGCTCCTGGAAGCAGCAGACCGGGGCGTTCTGGCCGTCGCGCTTGGCGACGATCTGGTCCCACTCGTCGAGAAGGATGTTCAGATCGCGCACGATGTGGCGCGCACGCTTGCCGGAGGCTTCGGTGCGCAGGATGATGCCCATGCCTTCAGGCAGGCTGATTTTCTCGATGATCTTGCGGAGACGTGAGCGCTCCTTCGGATCTTCGATCTTGCGCGAGATACCACAGGTGTCGTTCAGCGGCATCAAGACCAGCAGACGTCCGGCGAGAGAAATGTTGGTGGTGACGCGCGGACCTTTGTTGCCCACGGGACCTTTGGTGACCTGCACCATGATCTCCGAACCGATCGGGTACAGAGTGGGAATGTCCTTGGCTTCAATGCGCTTTTTCTTTTTGCTGCCTCCACGATTGATCTCCTCCAGACCGGCATCCAGCGCGGCCGGAATGGCGTCCCAGAAATGCAGGAAGGCGTTTTTGTCGAAACCGATGTCGATGAACATGGCCTTGAGACCCTGCTCAATGTTGCGGATGCGGCCTTTGAAGACGCTGCCAATGAGGCTCTGGGTGCCGACGCGCTCGATGTTGTATTCTTCGACGACGCCCTTGTCGAGCAAGGCGACGCGGTTCTCCAGTTTCTCGCAGTTGATGACGAGACGCACACCGCTTTTGATGTCGCGTTTACCTGTAAGCAGTTCTTTGATTCTTTGAACGAAGGTCAATGCCATAATATAAAGTCTCCCTGAAAATGTGATGCAGCTCTTCAGCGAAAGAGCTTGCGGAAAAATCCGCCGCCGCTGGGAGCGGAATCGGATGGTTTGGTTTCCTGGGAACCTCCCCGGTTGAAAATACCGACCCTGCGCACTGGCACGGCCTTGGGCACGTTCTGTCCGGAGCTGGCTCCGGCTGAT
>NZ_JBIPNG010000643.1:0-3051 GCF_044373815.1 Prosthecobacter sp.
GTCCGCCATCGCACGATAAGCCAAAGCAAGCATTCGTGATGCGCAAAGTTCTCCTCCTCGGCTCCACCGGATCCATCGGCACCAGTGCCCTCAAAGTCGCGCGCGACATTCCCGAGCGCATGCAGATCGTCGGTCTGGCTGCGAACTGCAGTGTCGAGGCGCTCGTGCAGCAGGTCCGTGAAACCGGCGTGAAGCAGGTTGCCCTCACCGATGCTGCTGCCGCGGAAAAAGCACGTGCGCTGCTGCCCGCAGATGTCGGGGTCCACACCGGCACGCAGGGGCTGGTCGATCTTGTGAACGAATCCGATGCCGACATGGTGCTCGTCGCCATCGTTGGCACCGCTGGCCTTGCGCCAGCGCTCGCCGCTATTGAGCGTGGTATGCATCTGGCCGTGGCCAGCAAGGAAATCCTCGTCATGGCCGGGGAAGCCGTCACTGAGGCCGCGAAACGCAAAGGTGTGAACATCCTGCCCGTGGACAGCGAGCACAACGCCATCTTCCAGTGCCTCGAAGGCCACCGGCACAGCATCGTCCAGCGGATTCTGCTAACCGCCAGCGGCGGCCCCTTCCGCCAGTTGCCTGCCGATCAACTGCCCAGCGTCACCGTGGCGCAGGCGCTGAAACATCCCACCTGGACCATGGGCCGCAAGATCACCATCGACAGCGCCACCCTTTTCAACAAGGGCCTGGAAATGATCGAGGCGAAGTGGCTATTCGATGTGCCGATGGACAAGATCGAGGTCGTCGTGCACCCGCAGAGCATCGTCCACAGCATGGTCGAATTTGCCGATAACAGCGTCATCGCCCAACTCAGCCACAGCGACATGTGCTTTCCGATCCAATACGCGGTGACCTGGCCTGACCGCGTGACGAACAATCTCAAGCCGCTCGATTTCGCCAAGGTCGGAGCCTTGCACTTCGAAGCGCCCCGAGTGGACGATTTCCCCGCGATCAACCTCGCCCGTCAGGCGGGGATTGTCGGCGGCACCCTGCCTGCCGTCCTGAATGCGGCCAACGAAGTTGCCGTTGAAGCATTTCTTAACGGGAAAATCTCATTCCCCGGCATCTGGCAGACGGTCGAGGGGGTCATGACGGCGCATCAGGTGGTCCAGCATCCTGACCTCGGGGCGCTTATCGAGGCGGATGCCTGGGCGCGGCGAAAAGCGGCTGAATTGATCTGATTTGAGGCCAGTTCGGAGTTTCCAAAAACTCTCCAAAAATGTCCTCGCCCCTGCGAGGGTCGTGCTACTCTCATGGCGAACCCACTGTTCGCCGTGAAAACCTCTTTCAGCCTCGCGCTGCTGCCAGCCATGACGCTGGCGTTTGTTGCTGCCTCTGCCATCTCTCACGCGGCTCCGCCTAAAGGCCGTTCTGACACAAAAGCGCCGCCACCGCAGGAACTGCATGCGGACATCACCATCAATCCGGAGGAACTGGCGCCGGATTCGACCATCGAAGTCGTGTTCCCGACGGCGATGGTGGCGAAGGATCAAATTGGCAAAAACGCGGCCACTTCACCCTTGGTCATCCTGCCAGATCTGACCGGCACGTTTGAGTGGACGAGCACCCGCAGCGGTCAGTTTCACCTGACGCAGGCACCAAAGTTCGCCGCCAGCTACGAGTTCAAACTGCGCACCGGTTTGACGGACCTCGCGGGCAAACCGCTCGCGGCCGAAAAGCTTGATTCCGTCGAAAGCGCCCGCTTTCGCATTATTGATCAGCATCCACGCTGGTTCGACGATGATGCGCAGAATCGTACCCCGCGCTTTCTCTTTGAGTTCAACGACAGCGTGACGCCTGCGGAAGTCGTCAAGCACATCAAGTTCGTCTCTGAAGCATCACCGCAGCCGGTCGCCGCCAAGATCCGCCACGCCACGGGCAAGGACTTCACTCGCATGGGCACCGAGCCGCAGGCGACTTGGGCGGAGGAAATCTCCAAGGTGAAGCCTTCCGTGGGAGATGATGCCGCCCGCTTGAGCGCCATCATCATTGAGCCTGAAACTCAGCTCTCCATTGGCAAATGGCGCCTAACCATCGCTGAAACCCTCAGCAACACCTCCGGCGTCAATCAGATCGCCACGGGTGACGACATCCAACTCGGCGAGATCAAACCGTTCGAAGTGCGCGAAGTCGAAGCGCACACGCCATTCGACAGCGACTACTACATTGATGTCGATTTCAACAAGCGCCTCCTGCCGCCGACCAATGATGAAATGACCAAGGAGATGGTCGAAGCTTTTGCGCAAAAGCTCGCGCCGTTTGTCACCATCCGGCGCACATCACTTGGTCAAAAACTGGCGTCGGTGGTTCATAAGGATGAAGGTCCGGTCACGGGGCTCAAGGTCGAAATTCTCGGACGCACATTGCGCTTCACCGGGCCGTTTGAAGTGAACAAGAAGTACACCGTCACGGTCGATATGGCGATGACCTCGGGGGACAACCTGCCGTTGCAGGCGAACTACAAAAACGAGGTCACCTTCATTCCCAATCCTCCCTATCTGGCCGCGCCAACCTTCATCAATGCGCAATTGGCCAAGGGCGATGCGAATTATGAATTCAGCGCCGCAAACGTGAAGCAGGTGCGCGTGCGGGCGAAACGGCTCAACGGTCCCGAACTGCTCAAAGCTCTCGATCAATACCGTGCTTACCGCACTGCTTACTACGGCAACGACAAACAAAAGGCGGCTTACAAGACGCAGTCCATCGATGCCTACCCCGGCACGCAGGTGTTTGATCGTAGCTTCCCAGTGAACAAGCCGCTGGATCACAGCGAGATCCTGAAGCTGAACTGGCGCGAAGTGCTCGGCGATTTCCCTGCTGCGCCGCTGTTCATCGAACTCGAAGGCACTGCTGCTGATGGGATCGAGCAGAAAGGCGTTGTCACCCAGACGCTCGTTCAGTTCACCGATCTGGGCATCATGCAAAAGAGCAATGGCCGCGAGTCGATGATCTTCGTGACCTCGCTTGAAACAGGCAAGCCTGTGCCTGGCGTGCGACTCACCCTTGTCGACACCGATTTAAAACTCATCGGTTACGGTGACACCGACGCCA
>NZ_JBIPNG010000214.1:0-10624 GCF_044373815.1 Prosthecobacter sp.
TTTTTCATTCGGCTTGCTCTCCACCAAGGTGGTGCTGCCTTCGCCCACTTCATTGTTGCCGGACCACTTGTAGATGGCACCGACGCCTTCGGGCGGGCCTTCGAGACTCTTCTTCATATTGGGGTCAATCTTTGACCAGGGGGACCATGAGTCCCACTGGCGGAAGTCGTTCACGATTTTGAAGACGGTCTCAGGCGCGGCTTTGCTGGTGGCGGAACGGGTGATGTTCATGTCATCGGACTGGAATGACGCGAGGATGCAGATGACAGCGATGATGGCGACGAGGCCGAGCAGGATTTTTTTAATCATGGTGTGCGTATTGTGGTGTGGTGAGTGATTGAATGAGAGGGGTCAGATTACTTTTCTTTAGGAGGCTGGCATTTGCCGAGCATGTCATTCCAGCGCTTCTGCATCTCTTCGGGAGATACTTTTTCGATCTCGTGCTGGAGCATCCATTCATGGCCGAAGGGATCGCGCACGGAGCCGCTGCGAAAGCCGTAGAATTGATCGCTGGCTGGCATGAGCGGTGTGGCGCCAGCGGCGACGGCTTTTTCAATGGCGGCATCGGCGTTTTCAACCATGAGGCAGAATTTCACAGGGGTGCCACCGAGTGTTTGAGGAGACTTGTTCCAAGCGGGGTTTTCATCCGAGAGCATGAGCAGGCTGCCTTGGAGATCGAGCTCGGCATGGCCGATTTTGCCGGACGATTCATCGGCGAGGCGGAAGCGTTCGGTCGCACCAAAGGCTGCGTTGTAAAAGGCGATGGCCTTGCTGGCGTCATGGACGGTGATGTAGGGACTGAAGGAGGGGTAGGCGAGTGTGCTCATGGTGGTTGAGTAGTTGAGTAGTTGATTGACGAATGTGGTGTCAGGGCTGGCTGGCGGATTTGACTTCGGCCATGGGGCGGCAGAGATCGGCGATGGGACGGACCTCAACGGTGGCTCCGTATTGGAGGATGGGGCATTCCTGGGCGATGCGTACGGCTTCATCCATGCTGCCCACGGCGATGCGGAAGTAACCGGCGATGGCTTCTTTTGACTCTGCAAAGACGCCATCGGTCACCGTCGCTCCCTTGGGACCGGAGACGAGCTTGCCCTCCTCCATCAAGGGCTGTGCGCCGCGATGGATGCCCGCTTTGCTGAGGTCATCTACCCAGGCGTAAAAGTCAGTCATGACATGCTGAAGTTCGGAGGGGGACATGCCGTGGTTCCAGTGAGTGCCTCGAATGAGCAGCAAGTATTCATCGGTGGGGTTTTGTGGATTCATGCGGGCGGGGTTTCGTTGGTGATGTCTGAGGCGGTGCAGAGTTCGGGATCAAGCGGGCGGACTTCATAATGCAGGCCGCAGGGAAGGGTGGGGCTGTGAGAGAGCAGGTCGGCGGCTTCACTCAGGCTGGCTGCACTGACAAACCAGTAGCCGCCCACGACTTCCTTGGCCTCTCCGAAGGGGCCGTCGGTGGTGACGCCTGCCTTGGAGACGGTGGCGCGGTCTGTACTGAGGCGGCTGCCGGGGCGCATCCTGCCAGCCTCGATGTGGCGGTTGAGCCAGTCGTAGAATTCAGTGATGGCCGTGTCTATCTGCTCCTTGGACTTGTCTTTGTCCCAATGTCCGCGCGAGATGACGAGGTAGTCATGGAGGGGAGTTTCAGAGTTCATGGCGAGGGCAGTCGTAGGGTGTTGAGCGTGGAAGATGTCGTGGTTTCAAAAGGACGACGAACGGCCCGGACGGAAAAGGACATCGAAACAAAGAATTTTTTTAGCGTGTGCTTTTTTGGGGCTGGGAAGTTTCGCATTCGGCAATCAGGCGCTCAAAAAAACTGCGCTCAGAGGGGAGGGCAGCGAGGGTAAGCGCTCTGCGGAAATGAGCGGCGGCCGCCTGTGACTGAGCGAGTTCGGCGGCGAAGGCACCGCGTGCTGCATGCAGAGAGAGGTAGGAGTCCAGGCCCTGCACGGCTGCCAGCGCCTCCAGTCCGCTCTGCGCGCCATTCACGCGGCCCACGGCGATTGCGCGATTTAGGGCCACCACGGACGAGGAAGTCAGCAATACGAGCTGATCATACAGCGCGAGAATGCGTGCCCAGTCTGTGGTTCCGTGACTCGCCGCCGTGCTGTGGCACGCGGCGATTCCCGCCTCCAGATGATACTCCGTGAGGGTGTCTCCACGTGCGGAGAGCTGCAGGTGCTGAAGCCCGCGCTGGATGAGGGATTGATCCCAGAGGCTGCGGTCCTGCTCATGAAGACGCAGGATGCCTCCCGCTTCATCCGTGCGGGCTGGCAGGCGTGCGGCACTCAGGAGCATGAGCGCGAGCAAGGCGTTGCTCTGCGGCAGGCCGGTGTGCTGATGGGTGGCCAGCAGTTCGGTGAGACGGATCGCCTCATGGCAGAGGTCCGAGCGAACCAAGTGCTCGCCACTGCTGGCCTTGTAGCCTTCATTGAAGAGCAGATAGAGGGATGCCAGTACGGCATCCAGGCGCTGCGGCAGGTCATGCGCCGCAGGCAGTTCAAATGGCAGCGCCAGCTCGCGGATGCGCTGGCGCGCGCGAACGAGCCGCTTTGAGATGGCGGCTTCGCTGGTGACGAACGCTGCCGCAATCTCTGCCGGACTGAGGCCGCAGAGAGTTCGCAACGCGAGGGCGATCTGTGCCTCGGCGGATAGCTGCGGGTGGCAGCAGACAAACATCAGCCGCAGGGTGTCATCGCGCAGATGCGCATCATCATCCGGTGCTGTTTCCAAGGGCACAGCCATCCAGCGCGCCTGCTCTGCCGAAATGCCCTCTTCTCGTTCGTTCCAGCGCTGTTCGCGCCGTAGTTGATCCAACGCCAGATGGCGTGCGGTCTGGGTCAGCCATGCAGCTGGATTGTCCGGCACACCGCGATACGGCCAGGTTTGCAGCGCTCGCACGAGGGCTTCCTGCACCACATCTTCCACCCACTGTAGTCGTTGCGCGCCGAACTGACCTGCCAGCGTCGCGACAAGGCGCGCTGACTCGTGCCGAAAGAAATGCTCCGTGGCAAACTGAGTGCTGGAGGGTGCGTCAGACATCGCGGATACGTTTATACAAGATCGCCACGTGGGGTTCAATTCGCCTGAAACAGACCATCCACATAGTCGCGGGCGAGTTTGAGATTGTCACGAATCAGTTGCTGGGAGCGGCAGGTTTTGCCGATGAGCATGGAACCCTGCCAGAGACTGTTGAGGAACCACGCCACTTGAGCAGGATCAAATTTGGTCTTTGGCTTGTGCAGCTTCTTGGCGGCGGTGAGGAGCTTGGCGACGTTTTCGGCCCAGAGATTCAGTTCCTTCTCGCACGCAGCCTGGAAGGCAGGATGGGTGGCGGACATTTCCTGAGACATCATGCCCACCATGCAGACGACGGCATCATCATTGCGCCGCGTGAAGCCGACCATGATGTCAAACATGCGGTGCAGCTGTTTCAAAGGATCGAGTGTGGAGTCCTGCCAGGACTCGGCGTAGAGGGCAGTGCCCATGCGGCCCCACGATTCGATGGCTGCGATGCCGAGGGCTTCTTTGTTTTCGAAGTGGTGGAAAAATCCGCCCTTCGTCATGCCTGCTTCTTTGCAGATCTGATCGACCGAAGTCCCGGCAAAACCCTGCTGCAGCATGAGTCGCACGGTGGCGTCGATCAACCGCTGCCGGGTGGCGGCAGGATCGCGTTCGCGCTTGGTGCTGGTGGCTTTCTTGGACATACAAACCGGTTGGTATGTAAAGATGTGATGAAGAAAGGCAAACTTTTTTGCTGTGCCTGTCAGGTGATCACTTTCCTGACTCGCCTACGCACCACAGGTACTCCTGGCGAGTGGGGCCAGTCTTGGCGGAGCGGAGGTAAATGCGGTTGTCGCAGATGGCGGGAGTGCTGAAGGATTCGTCTCCGAGCTGGTTTTGGGACAGTAGAGCGAACTTCTCTGGAGTAGCGTCGAAGACGGAGGTCACACCGCCTTTGCTCGTGACGTAGATGCGCGAATCGGCCATGACGGGAGAGCCGTAGAATTCGCGGTCTACTTTCTCCGACCACAGCTCTTCACCTGTGGCGGATTTCCAGCAGGCAGCGCGTCCGCCATCTCCTACCGCGAAGACATGGCCGTTCTTGACGATCATTGACGGCACGTAGGTGCGGGTGACGTTCTCCCAGGCGATTTTGCCAGAGCCATCAGCTTCAACGGCCATCGTATGATTTTTTGGATAACCACCGCCGAGGAAGATGCGGCTGCCATCGGTCACGGCGGTGACCACGGTTTCCTCGGTGCTGCCGTCGATGCTCCAGAGTTTTTTGCCGGTGAGGGGATCAAAGCTTTCCACCTTGTTGCAGCCTGCGAGCACGGCCTGCGTTTTACCTGCGGCATTGACGACTGCGGGGGATGCGTAGTTCGCCACTGGCGGGCGGTCCTGCTGCCAGACGATTTCGCCAGTGAGTTTGTTGAGGCCGGACATCTTGCCGCCGCCGCGATGATCTGCGGAGACGAGCACGACTGACTGATAAACAACTGGCGAGGAGCCAAAGCCTTGATGCACCTGAAAGTCGCACACGCGGCGCTGCCAGAGCTGCTTGCCGGAGAAATCGAGGGCGGTGGTGAAGATGGCGCCGTTGTTGAGGAAGTTGACGAACAGGCGCTCGCCATCGCTCACGACATCGGAAGAGGCTTGCGAGGAGATTTTATGCCCTTTGGTATTGAGGTTGCCGCGATGCATGACGGCTTCCCATTTCTTCTTTCCTGTTGCCCGATAATAGCAAAGGACGAGTTGCTCCTCGGTCTCCATGTCAGCCGTGGCGAGATAGACCTGGTCTGCCACGATGGTTGGCGAGCCATGGCCACGACCACGCACCTCAGCCTTCCACAGGACGTTTTCGCCTTCATTCCATTTCAGCGGAAGCTTTTGTCCGGCTGCTGCATGACCATCCATCGTGGGTCCACGCCAGGCGGGCCAGTCGGCGGCGATGAGATGAGTGGCGAGGAGCGCGGAAGAAAGCAGCAGGGCGTGGATTTTCATGCAGACGTTGCATAACGCCGCGAAAGACGGTGTGCTGTCAAAAGCAGGGTGAGCCGCGCTATTTGGCGGCGACGGGCTTCATCAGACCTGTGAGGGGATGATGAGTGACGGTGTCCCAGGCGATTTCCTGCAGCAGCTTGTTGAGCTTCACCTTGTCTTCATCGCTCATGTCTTTGAGGGCTTTGAAGGCGTTAGGCACCCGCAGGCCCACGGGGCTGCGGCGGTAGATGACGGCGAAGTGGCAGTAGCTTGAGAGGATTTGAAGCGGAGCCAGCGCGTGGCCCCAGTAGTCGCGGAAGAGTTCGGCCTGGGTTTTCAATCCGGGTGCTTCGCCTTTGATGATCTTATCACGCAGCGTCACTGCCGCCATGCCTACTGGTACGATGAAAACTGACTGCTTGCCCAGCCGCTGGTTGATGCCCAGGACATAGTCCTCGATGTCCTTTGCATAGCGCATGGTCGCATCGCGTAGTTTGGCGATGTCGGTGACATTGTGATCGACCTTCTTTTTTGTGTCGAGCGGGTAAACCGGATTGTATTCATCACTCGGCATCCAGTATTCCTGCACGGTGATGCGCAGCGCTGGATTGTGTTCGATGCCGAGTTTTACGAAAAGCTCGATGGCATTATCCGGCAACCAGATGGGGGAGAGGGTGAGCACGTCCACCATACCGGTTTTCAGCACCTGCTTGACCGCGCTTTTCTCCTCCGGTATGTCCCAATGCTTCTGCACCGTGGAGCCGCCGATGCTCGACAGTCCGACCAATTGATGATCCAGCCCGGCAAATTTCGCGATCTCATCCACCTGCTTGTAGGTGAAGACATGAAAGCTGTGTCCACAGGTGGCCACGCGCTGCCCGGTGGTGATCGGTGGCAGCAGATCGTCTGCCCGACAAATAAATGAGGTCAGGCAAAAGACGGCGAGAAGGAGTGTGGCTTTCATGGGGGTGCTGTGGCTGGGTAGAACGACCGGGAGTGAATAATCTACCCACAATCGGCTCTCTAAAACTTCAGCAGTTCACCCACTGGCAGTGGCTTGTTCTGACGAATGGATTCTTCGGCGACGAGGCAAAGGCCGGCACTCCAGAGACCGTCCAGGCCTGATGCAATGGGCTTTTTACCGGTACGGACCATATCGATGCATTGAGCAATTTCTTCGCGGAGTTCGAAGACTTCGCCGCTGTGCTTTTCGAGCCTTACCGTTTCGAGATTTTCGCCGTCGAAAACTTTGAGAAAGTACTCGGGTTCGAGGGTTCGATCGAGCGCACCGCTCCAGGCGGCCCACAGAGCGCCCTTGGTGCCGCTGACTTTGACGGTTTGATGATGTTCGAAGGCGGCGAGTGTTTGCGACACCACGGCGTAGCTGCCATTGGCGTATTTGAACATTGCACTGAAGTTGTCGAACAGCGTCGGGCGCTGGGGATCACGGGAGTTCGCGTAGGCGTGGAGTTCGACGGGATCTCCGCTGCTTTCGAGATACCAGCGGGCGAGGTCGAAGAAGTGGATGGGCTCTTCGAGAACCCAACTGCCGACACGACTCTGATCATAACGCCAGCCACTGGCCCCTTGTCGGTAAGGTTTGCGGGAGAGTTCGACGAGGACGTACTGCGGATCGCCGATGGTGCCAGCGTCGATGATGTTTTTGATTTCGCCCCACTGGCTGGAGAGGCGGAGTTCGTGACCGACGGCAAGATGCACGCCGTGCTGTTGCGCTCCGGCTACAATGGCTTTGCAGTCGTCGAGCGTGATTGCCATGGGCTTCTCAAGAAGCACGTGTTTGCCCTTCGCCATGGCGGCGAGGGCGATCTCGCGGTGAGTGTGGCTGGGGGTGACGATGTCGATGATGTCGAACTCGGACTGAGCGATCATTTCGAGGCTGTCCGCAAAGATTTGTACCGTGGGGTAGATCCTGCGCGCTTCCTCGCGCGAGGCTTCTGAGGGTGCGGAAATGGCAACGAGGTGGGCGTCAGGATTTCCCGCGATGGATTGGGCGTGGAATTTGCCCCAGGCACCGAAACCGGCGAGGGCGAAGCGAACAGGCGAAGACATGTCAATGACGTGGTGCGGTGGTGAGCGGTGTGACGGGATCTGGAACGCGCCGACCCTGCACTTCATTCAGGCGGCATGACGGCAGATGCGGCAGGATGTGCTTGGCGAAGAGGTCGCACTCTTCGAGATGCGGGTAGCCGCTGAGGATGAAGGCGCGAATGCCCATGTCCATGTAGCGGTTGAGCTTGGCGAGCACCTGCTCGGGGTTGCCGACAATGGCGCTGGCACAGCCGCTGCGTGCGAGGCCGATGCCGCTCCAGAGATGTGGTTCGAGGTAGAGGTCGGTGCTCTGGGCGCGGAGTTCGTCCTGACGCTTGACCCCGGCGCTCTGACTGTCTTGGGAGCGTGCTTTGATCTCGGCGCCTTTTTCGGCGATGAGCTTGGAAATGAGACGGTCTGTTGCTGCGCGGGCTTCGGACTCCGTTTCGCGCACGATGACATGGGCACGGAAGCCGAAGTCGATCTTGCGGCCGTGGGCGGCGGCTTTTTCGGACATGACGCGCATGGTTTCGGCGATGCGGTCCTCCGTCTCGGGCCACATGAGGAAGACGTCGCAGTGTTTGGCGCATAAATCCTGCGCTGCAGGCGAAATGCCGCCGAAGTAGAGCAGGGGACCGCCGTTTTGTTGGTAGGGCTTGGCGGGTTCGGTGGTGGGCAGGCTGATGTTGTAGAAGTCGCCCTTCCATTCAAACGGGCCGTCGGTGCGCCAGAGCCCCTGCAGGATCTGGATGATCTCGCTAGCACGGGCGTAGCGGACTTCATTGCTCTCCTTCATGCCGGGCATGTCTGAGGAGATGATGTTGATGCACAGGCGACCTTTGGCGATATGATCCACGGTGGCGAGCGCTCGTGCGAGCATGGGTGGCCAGACTTCGCCCATGCGTAGGGCAACGAGTTGGTTGATTTGTGAAGTCAGAGGCGCCATCGCGGCGGCAAAAGCCAGGGCGTCTTGTCCGGCGATCCAGCCCGAGGGAAGAAGGACATTCTGGTAGCCTAAGGCGTCGGCTTTTTTGACGATGTCGCCGCAGTGTTCGAAGTTGGAGCGGATGGAGCCATCCGGAATGCCGAGAAATTCATAATCGTCAGAGCAAAGTGCCGAAAACCAAGCTACTTCACACTTGCGATCAGGGGTGCGAATGGGTAAGTCACTCATGAGAAGATTTTTGACGGGAGTACATTGATCCTGCTGGACAGCGAGAGATCAACAGGCTTTTTATTCGAATGCGAAAAAACCCAATTGTACAACGTGAAACGCTCGGGGCTGCTGTGCTGCAGGTCCGCAGCGGGCGTGCGACCTCGCGTACGACTCTGGCCAAGGCATTAGGAATTTCGCCCTCGACGACCGGGTTGTACGTGGATCATTTGATCGCCGAAAAATATCTGAATGAATCGGGCTTGAACCAAGGACCGATGGGCCGCCCCCGGCGCATTTTGAGCACGCAAGCGGAGGCGGGCTGGTTTGCCGGCTTGGAATTTAATGCCCAGCGCATTCAGGCGGTGGGCGTGGATTTTTCCGGCAGCTTGAAGATGACCGTAGAACTTCCCCTGCCAGCAGATGTGATGGCAGAGCAGGTGATCAAGTCCATTCTCACGTGCGTGGCCAAGCTGGCCGAAACGATGCAAGGTCCGCTGCTCTCGGTGGGGCTGGGAGTTCCCGGGCTGGTCGACGCGCAGGCAGGGATTGGATTGTACTATGCTTTCATACCTGACTGGAATCAGGTGCCGGTGGTGGATGAGATCGGATCCAAATTGAAAGTCCCTGTCATTTTGCAGAACAACTTGAGGGCGATTGCACTGGCAGAGCGTTGGTTCGGTTTAGGACACGGTTTGAATGACTATGTGATCCTCGGACCTCGCAGTGGTTTTGGCATCGCCATGGTGCAGGACGGCAGAGTGGTGGAAGGCTCTCATCATGCCGCCGGAGAGGTGGGGCGCTGGCCATGGCCATTGATGGGGGGGGCGGGTGAAGGCAAGGAATTGCATCATGCGCTGAGCGCTCCCGCGACGTGGCGGCGGCTGGCAGGAGTGGATGGGCTGGCAAAGCTGCCCGAAGATGTGCGCGCAGGCCTTGCGGCTTTTTCTGATTCCACAGGGCCGGAATGGGAAGCCGTGTGTGCCGATTACGCACGCGTGATCGGCTTGTTGCACATGATCATCGACACCGGAGTTTTCATTCTTCACGGCCCCCTGACGATGCTTGGGGAACGCTTCTGCCAATCGATTACAGATGCCGCATGCGCTCAGATGCCTGCTTTGCGTGAGGGTGGACTGAAAGTCGTGCCATCCACGCTAGGTGATAATGCCGGTGCTCTCGGGGCAGCGAGTCTGGCCATGGAAGCCTGGTCTCCGGCCTGAGAATTCTGGCTGCGGACATAAAAAACCGGGTGGCAGGAATGGTTCCCGCACACCCGGTGAGTGGAGTCTCTTGAAGTATTACTTCTCCAGAGGTTCTTTGGCGGCCTTCCAGCCGGAGATGCCAGCGGAGAGGTGTTTCACGTTGGTGTAGCCGAGCTGGCTGGCGGCGTTGGCTGCGGCCTTGTAGGCGCTGCAGGCAGGACCACCGCAGTAGGCAACGACGAGGGCGCCTTTGTCAGAAGGCAGGGCACTGGCGAGGCTGGAGCCCTGGGTTGCGAAGTCGATGGCGGTTGGCACATGGCCGGCCTTGTAGGAGGCGGCGCCGTTAACGTCGATGACGGTGACCTTCTTGTCAGCGATGGCCTGCTTGAGATCGGCAATGCTGATGTCTGGGAACTCGGCGGCGAAACCGGCGGAGGCGACGAGTGCGAAGACGAGTGCGATGAGTTTCTTCATGATTGGATCTGGATGGGTTGAGTTAAGGGGTGCGCGTTGGACTGTGCGCGGCAGCGGCCCCGTCTGCCGGGGCAAATGTTTAAGATTCAGGAATACGATGACATCATGCGTGCGAGTGAGATGCTGAAGCCTGCTGTTTTATTCCCAGAAAAATACGATTTCTGCCCTGCCGCGGTAGCGGCTGGAGCAAGGAAGGCATGGTGGAAACCCGAGAGGCATCATGGCAGGCTGTAGATTACAACGTTCCTAGATACGGTTGGTTTTGCCAAAAGATTCAAAAGTTCTTAGAGCGCTGGAATGAAGAGGCGCGCAAAGCCGTTGCGCAAGCGATGCAGGACCGGCGCATTTTCCAGCATCTCGCATGTAATTTCACGGTTGTGGGCCAGCTTGGCCTCCATCTCCGCAGCCAGCCGCTGGCAGAGTTCAACGTCGTGGCAGGCGAGGTTGAACTCAAAGTTCAGCCTCAGGCTGCGTGGATCCCAGTTGGTGGAGCCTAGGAAGGACCAGACGCCGTCGATGAGGAACAATTTGGAGTGATCAAACGGTGGGGCTGACTCAAAAATGCGACAGCCCATCGACAGCAGATCGGGATACAAGGTCTGTGCGGCCCATCCTACGAACGGGATGTTGTTCTCCGCCGGTGTGAGGATCGTCACCTTCACGCCACGCACTGCGCACAATCGCAGCGCCGCCAGGAGAACTGGATTGGGAAGAAAGTAGGGGGTGATGATCTTGACCTCTTCGCGTGCGGCATTGA
>NZ_JBIPNG010000644.1:0-3040 GCF_044373815.1 Prosthecobacter sp.
CGAAGGAGCTCTCATCGGTGGCGGCCTCGGTGCCTTGGGTGGCAACGCCATTGGCAATGCCCGTGACCGCCGTCGCGGTTACTACTATTAATCAATCGCCGTAATTCAACTCACTCGCAGACAAACATATGAAAAAAACTCTCCTCACAGCTCTCACCGCCCTTTCGCTGGTCTCCTGCGCATCGGGTCCTAACGCTCAGACTGGCTCTGTCATTGGTGCACTCGGCGGCGCTGCCGTCGGTGGCATCATCGGCAACCAAAGTGGCCGTGGCCTGGAAGGTGCCGCCATCGGTGCCGGCCTCGGTGCCCTGGGTGGCAACGCCATTGGCAACTCCCGCGACCAGCGCAACCAGCAGCAATACTACCAAGGCCAGCAGCAGGGCTACCGTGGACGCCAGCAGCAGCAGGGCTACTACGACCGCAACGGCAACTACCACTATTATTAAACGCATCTTTGCTTGCTGAGCAACGATCCCCGGAGAGCCTCACCTGATGATGTCAAAAATCGGTGAGGCTCTTCTATTTTTTCGTGAGAACGACTGGCGTTCGATTGTGGTGCGTCTGAACACGCGTGACACGCATCCGCTGATCCAGTTCATCAAGTATGGCATCTGCGGAGTAGGATCGCTGACCCTCACGACGGCGATCTTTTATGCCCTGTCCAGATGGGGAGCGTATCCTGCTCTCGTCAGCAGCGGTGTGACCGATGAGGTGCGCGCGCTGCACAGCATCTACAACAACATCATCGCCTTTTTCTTTGGCAACATCTTTGCCTATGTGACCAATTCCCTGTGGGTATTCACCCCCGGACGGCATCACCGGGTGCTGGAGTTTGTTTACTTCTCGGTGGTCAGTTCGACGGGGTTTGCCATCGGCCTGCTCTCCGGGCCTTATCTCATCAAATGGTATGGCATCAGCACATTGACCGCGCAGTTGATGCTGATCATTTCCTCCACTCTGGTGAATTTCATCTGCCGGAAGCTTTTTGTTTTCAAAGGTTAAGGCCGCATGCTGAACGTCGTCCTGTTTCAGCCGGAAATTCCGCACAACACGGGTGCCATCGGACGACTGTGCCTAGCCACGAATGCGCGGCTGCATCTGATCAAGCCGCTCGGCTTCAGTCTTGATGACAAGCAGCTCAAGCGCGCTGGACTGGACTACTGGGCGGAGGTGGATGTGCGCGTCTGGGACAGCTGGGAGGCACTGGCGGCGGAGATTCCTGCCGGGGCCGCCTGCTACTTCATCGAATGCCAGGGCGAACACACGTACTGGGAGGCCGACCTCACAGCGGATGAGATTTTCCTCGTTTTCGGCCCAGAAACACGCGGCATCCCAGCCTCGGTGATCCAGCCGGAGCGCTGCCTGCGCATCCCGATGCAGGGCACGCGGAGTTTGAATCTGGCCACGGCAGCGGGCATCGTGATGTATGAGACGCTCAGACAACGCACGCTGGCGGGCATCATGCCTTGACGCCGCGTGGCATCTGCGGAGCGTACACCCCAATCTACATGAGCCAGGAAGCAGCCCCACTCGCCGCACACGATGTGCACCGTACCTACCACCTTGCGGGGCATGATCTGCCCGTGCTACGCGGCGTCAATGTCGAAGTCGCCGCCGGTGAAAAGGTGTTCCTCTGCGGCCAGTCCGGCGCAGGCAAAACCACTCTGCTCTACGTCCTCGGCGGGCTGGAGCAGCCCACATCGGGTGATGTGATGGTTCATGGCCGCTCGCTGTACCAGGCAGCCGCAGCCGAGCGTGCGCGCACTCGCAATGAGGTCATGGGATTTGTCTTCCAGCATTACTTCCTGCTGCCGGAACTCACGGCTTTGGAGAACGTCATGCTGCCGGCGATGATCGGCGGCAAAAAAGCCGAGACACGCGCCCGCGAACTGTTGGACAAGGTGGGCCTCACTGCGCGCCTCCAACACCTGCCCACCGAACTTTCCGGCGGCGAGCAGCAGCGCGTGGCCATCGCCCGAGCGCTCATCAACAACCCCGGGATCATCTACGCTGATGAGCCCACGGGCAACCTCGATGCAAGCACCGGCAGCGGCGTCATCGACATGCTGATGCAGGTGGTCGATGAGGCCAAAAAAACACTCGTTGTCGTCACGCATGATCAAACCCTGGCCAAGCGCGGTGACCGCCGCCTGCTTCTCAAAGAAGGCCGTCTCGAAGAAGGATGATGCACTCGCCTTGGTGCTGAAAAGAGATTAAACTTCTGCACGCGTATGTCTTCGGAATCTCCCATGCCCGCCACGGACTCCCCTCCCCTCCCCGGACCCCAGCGCCAGAAGCGCGGCTGTTTTGGCTCGCTCATCCGCCTGCTGTTTCTGCTTATCCTGCTCATCGCACTGGTGCTGCCATTCACCCCCTTTGCCGGCAAGATTAAAAAAGCCATCCAGGACATCGTCGCCTCCGCACGGAGCACGAAGGAACGCATCGTCACGCGAGACGTGATGCGGGATGTGATCAAAGAAGTTCCGGTCGTCAAAGAAGTGACCAAGGAGGTCATCCGCGAAGTCCAGCCGCCGCTGCCGGAGAAATTCATCCCGCGCAAGGACATCGACGTAGCCAAGCTCTTCAACGGCATCACGGTCAAAACGAACCTGATCACCGAAGAAGGCGGCTTTGCCAGTCTGGAACGGCTTGATCCCGAGGCCTACAAGGCGGAGTTCCAGCTGAGTATCCGCGTGCCGAAGGCGAACCAGACTCTGGACGCACTCTCCCGCATCAACAAAAACCTGCCCGCCATCCTGCCCGGACTCGATGCCATGCTGCCGACGGCGAAGGTGAGCGGCTTCTACCACAAGCTCTACGAGAACAAAACCAACCGTGTGCAGAACGATCTCACGCGCCTCAACAGAGTCCTCGACAGTCACAACTTCTATGACACCGAGACCATCCTCGAACTGACCCACCCGACAACGCAGCGCCGCGCCCTGCTCGTGCAGTCGGAGATGGATGTCGTGGCCGACGGCTCGGATGGCGACCGCATGCCGACGCTGGAGGAGTACATCTACCTCTCTGACTACTACCA
>NZ_JBIPNG010000215.1:0-10518 GCF_044373815.1 Prosthecobacter sp.
TTCCCTTCGCGAAACGCGGCGCAGACTTTGGTGTGATACTGGAATTTCACTCCTGCTTCAACGCAGAGCTCTTCGAGCAGGAGCTTCAGTGCTTCAGGGTCGTAGCAGAAACGGCTGGTGCTGGTGGAGTTTGCGCGTGCGCCGCGTGCATCGAGCTTGTCGCGCAGTTCCTTGGCGAAGCCGGGCTTGTTGAAGTCGAGGAAGTAGCCCAGGAGGCCAGCCGTCCAGATGCCGCCGAGACAGCCACGCCATTCAAACAGGCGCACTTTTGCGCCTGCGCGTGCTGCGGTAATGGCTGCCGTCACGCCTGCGGGTCCGGCACCGCAAACGATCACGTCGGCGTCATTGGCGAGGGGGATCTCGTGGGCAGGTTCAGCAAACATGCCTGCCTTTGGAGCCGCGTCAGCCGCCATGACCGGGCTCTGGCTGACCGCGCCACCGGCGAGTGCTGCGTGAAGAAAATGACGGCGGGAAACGGGGGCAGGTATCATGGGCCCACTATCACGAAGGGGGAGGCATCGAGCTATCAAAGACTTGCTAACTGCGTCTTGCTCTCACTTCAGCGCTTCATAGGCGGTCAGCGTCGGTTCGATGGCTTTCAGCGCCGTGGCCCAGAATTCTGGCTGGGTGATGTCTTCGCCGAGGCTTTGCTTCACCACTTCCTCGCAGGTCGCGCTGCCAGTCATGGAGAGGAAGGCTTCGTAGCGTGGGAGGAAGGCCGCGCCTTCGGCTTTGAAGCGTGCAAACAAGGCCTGGCTGAGCAGGTAGCCGAAGACGTAGGGGAAGTTGTAGAAGGAGACGCCGGTGATGAAGAAATGCATCTTGTAGGCCCAGAACATCGGGTCGGTGCCGTCATCGAGCAGGGTGTCGCCGTAGAGCTTGCGCTGTGCATCGGTCATCAGAGCGCTCAGGCGGCTCACGCTCAGCTCGCCGCTGGCACGTTCCGTGTAGAAGGCCTTCTCGAACTCGTAGCGCATCGGGATGTTGATGAGGTAGGCGTGCGCACGCAGCATTTCCTGATCGAGCAGGTAGGCCTTCGTGGCCTCGGTGATGCCCGGATTACTCATGAGGCCGTCGAGCAGGATCATCTCGCCAAAATTCGACGCCGTTTCCGCGAGGGTCATCGGATAGTTTGCCGCAAACGAACGGGCGGGACGGAGCACACAGGAATGCCAGGCGTGGCCGACTTCATGCGCCAGCGTGACCATGTCATGAACGGTGCGATGGAAGGTCATGTAAACGCGCTCTTCGTGCTTGAGCTGCGATCCGGTGCAGAAGGCACCGGGGCGCTTGCCGGCACGCGGCTGGGCTTCGATCCATCGCTGTGCGAGCATCTCGCGGAAATATTCGCCCAGTTTTGGGTAAGCGGAGCTGAAGGCATGATCGACCGTGGCGCAGGCTTCATCCCAGGTGAGTTCCTTTTCATCGGGCGCGGCAATCTGCGGTGCTTCGAGGTCGAAGTAATGCAACGCGGAGGTGCCTTGCAGCTTCGCGGCTTTGCGCAAGGCACGACGAGGCAGATCAATGTGCGTGTGGATGGCCTCCAGCATCGCATCGAGCGACTTGCGGCTCATCGCTCCATCAAACAACGGGGTGTCGAGGAAGTGTGGCAGACCACGACGTCCATAAAGGCTGAGGCGGGTACCGGCGATGCCGTTCAATCCGGCGGCGAGTGTCACGGCATGATCATTCCATGGCTTCTGCCCGTCATTGAAGGCAGCTTCGCGCAGTTTGCGGTCGGGTTCGGACATCAGCGCGCGGCGGCGGGACATCGGCACGATTTCCTTGTGCCCATCGGGGAAGGTCATCTCGAATTCCATCTTGCCGGTGAGCGTGTCGTAGAGACGGCCCCAGGCGTGGAGACCGTTCACATTAAGATCGGCCGCCAGGGCTTCCATCTCCGACTTCATCTGGTGCTGGCCTTCGTGGCGCATGCGCTTCACCGCGTGCTCGGCGTTCTTCAAAGAGAGATCGGCGAGCAAAGTGGCGAATGCGTCATCGCTCAAAGCTGCAAGGGCTGCACGGAGCGAGGCCATGAGCTTTGTGCTTTCAGCTTCGAGCGTGGAGATCCATGCCTCGTCGGCTTTCACTGCTTCGTCGTTTGCGTCATCTGCGGACAAGCAGCCGAGATAAGCTGAGAGATGGCCGAGACGATCGCTCAGTGATTCCAGAGCATTGATGACGCGGGCAATTTCAAGGGTATCGGCACCGAGAGCTGCGGCCTGTGTTTTGAGAGCCTCGACATCGCGCACGAGCACGGATTTGAAGTCGGTGTAGTCGGGGTTGCCGAAGCCGGAAAACCAGGATTCGAGGGACCAGCGGTCGGGATGGGTGGGGACAGAGTGAGACATAAAAAGTTAGCGGCTGACGCGGCCTCCGCCGTCGCCTTGCATGAGGGTTTCGATTTCGGCGCGGGTGCTGTAGTTGTAGTCGCCCTCGATGGAGTGGGCGAGGCAGCCGGCGGCTGTGGCGAAGGCGATGGCTGTTTGCGGCACGGATTTTTGGAGGAATGAAAAGACGAGACCGGCGGTGAAGGCATCACCTGCGCCGAGGCGGTCAATGATCTGGGTGATCGTGTAACGCGGTGCCGTGTGCAGCGTGTCAGTCGCAACCTCATAGAGCGCACCGCTGAAACATTGCGCGGCGGAAGTGCTGCCATCCCGCAGGGTGAAGGCGGCGTGGGTGAGGTTGGGAAACTGGGTGATGATCTGCTTTGCCAAAGCATGCAGATCATCGCTGTGTTCGATGCCGAGCATGGCGGTGGCGTCGCTGATACCACCGACGAAGATCTGAACGAAAGGCAGGAGCGATTTCATGGTGCGCGTGGCGAGATCACGGGCGGTGATTGGCGGCTCCCACTGCCAGAGTTTGGTGCGGTAGTTCATGTCGCACACGACTTTGATCTGACGACGCGCAGCTTCCTGCACAGCGACAAGCGCCACCTCGGCGGCATTGCGTGAAATCGCAGGCGTGATGCCGGAAATCACAAACCATTCGCAACCCGAGAGGATGGCGTCCCAGTCGTAGGTGGAGGCGGGTGTGATGGCCACTGCGGAGCCATCGCGGTCATAGATGACGTTGCCGCCACGTTGATTGGCGCCGTGCTCAAGGAAGTAGGTGCCCAGGCGTCCTTCGTGCGTGCGCAGGATGTTTTTGGTCTCGACACCGAGGCTGCGCAGATCGGCGATGCAAGCATCCGCGATGGCATTCTTGGGCAAGGCGGTGACAAAAGCTGCATCAATGCCGAGGTAGGCCAGCGAAGCGGCGATGCTGGCCTCGGCTCCGGCAAAGCTGGCATTCAGGGTGCCCGGCATGGCCTGCTGAAAACGTGCGAATCCCGGCGTGGCGAGACGCAGCATGATTTCGCCGAAAGTGATGACGCGGCTCATGGACGGACTTGCTTGACGATGTCCGTGGCCTCACGCGCCAGCGCGGTGATCACATCCCACCCGCCTCTTGCCACAATCTCCTTCGGTGCCAGCCATGAGCCGCCAAGGGCAAGCACCGCAGGTTCGCGCAGATAGTGCGCAGCATTTCCCGCTCCCACGCCGCCGAGCGGGATGAACTGCACACCGAGATGCATGAATGGTGCCATGATGCTGCGCAGGAAGATCAGACCACCGCTCGGCTCCGAAGGGAAAAATTTCAGCACACGGCAGCCGGCTTCGATGGCGATCTCAATGTCTGTGGGAGTGCAAACACCGGGCGCGAACGGAAGACCGATGCGAATCGCCTCGGCAACGACGCGTGGATTCATACCGGGAGCCACGCCGAAGCTTGCGCCAGCCTCCTTGGCCTCGTTCGCCTGCTTCGGTGTGAGGATGGTGCCCACGCCGACGGTCATCTCCGGGACTTCGGCGCGGATACGACGCAAAGATTCCAGCGCCGCATCGGTGCGCAGTGTGAGCTCGATGCCATTGACCCCACCCGCCAGCAGCGCACGCGCCAGCGGCACGGCATCCTCCACACGGTCGATCATCAAAACGGCAATCACGCCGGTCTGGTGGAGTTGCAGGCGCAGATTGTCAGGAAAAGCGGTGTTCATGGCAGGAAGCAGGAGGGGATGGGTGTTTTTGCAACTGACATGTGCGGCTTGGCGATGCAATTCCAACGCTTCACGGCTTCGTGATCTTCAAATCGTCGATGTAGATCCAGTTGTCGGTTTGAATGTCGGGATGACGATACATGCCGAGTTTGAGGAAGTGCTGAAAGGCGTTGTGCATGTTTGGACCGGAGGCGGTGGCGACGGGCCGGGTCATGTCGTTGAGGAAGAACGTGGCTTTGCCGTCTGCTTTTTGTGACCAGTGGATTTCGACGGTGATGCTGTGCCATTTACCGGGCTCAATAAAGACCGGGCCATGCTTCTGCGATTGATCGGGCCCATAGGCGATGCCGATGCCGAGTTTGCCGTCCAATTCACCGAGGCCAAGGAGCACCGGCGGACTCTTGGAAGCAAAGCCTTCCCAGCTTTCACCACGGTTGCGATCCGGCTGATCGTGCCACTGGCCGATGATCCACCAGCGATTTTTGGGTGCATCGGAAACGAACCCCTGCGGCACCATAAAGCGCCAGGAGTAGCGCACCGTATCGCCTTGCTGACATGGGTAATCGACACTGATCTCGGCACGGATGCCACCATTGAGTTTCTTCTGTCCGGGGAACACATGCAGCCCCAGATGCTGGTCCGCGCCCTCGCCCATGATGGCCACGTTTTCGATGGCGGGGACTTCGACATGGGCGAATTCCAGCAGATCGTCGGGCATGACGGTGCGTAGAAACGTGAGTTCTTTTGCACGAGCAGCGGGATCGGCACTTCGGCCACAGGAGGTGAGCAGCAGGATGGCGGCAATGACGCGGAGTTGCATATTTGAGACGGATGAGAGCATTTCGGCCAATGGATGTCGAGCCCAACCGCATAGGCCTCTAGAATGGCACTTCTCCTGCTTTAGACATTACCCACCCGCCATGACCCCAGCCCCTTCCGACACGAGCATCCCCACGCTCGGCCCTTGTTTGATTCATTCGCCCCTGCACCGGATCGGCGGAGTGGAGGCCCCCTACAAAACGGACGCGGTGGACCGCATTCTGTACCACAGCCATCTGCTCGAAGACGGGCGTGATGTGTCAAAGCCGAGCTACGAAGAGGCGGGGCCACGCGAAATGATCTACTTTGACCCGAGCAAGACCACGGTCGGCATCGTGACCTGCGGCGGTCTCTGCCCGGGGTTAAACGACATCATCCGCGGCATCGTGAACCGCTGCCATCAGCAGTACGGCGTCGCGCGCGTGTATGGCTTCCGCTACGGCTACGAGGGGCTGGTGCAGCGTTTCGGCCACACACCGCTGTTGCTGAAACCTTCGTCTGTGGAGCAGGCACACCATTTTGGTGGCACCCTGCTGGGCAGTTCGCGCGGCAAGCAGGACATTGGCGAGATGGTGGACACGCTGGAGGACATGAAGGTCGATATTCTTTTTGTGATCGGTGGTGATGGCACGCTGCGCGGTGCCGCGCAGATCGTGAAGGAAATCGAACGACGTGGATTGAAAAAGGCGGTCGTCGGCATTCCCAAGACCATCGACAATGACATCAGCTTCCTCGACAAGAGCTTCGGCTTTGAAACCGCATTTGATGCCGCCGTGCAGGCGGTGAAGTGCGCCTATGTCGAGGCCACCGGCGCGGTGAATGGAGTGGGCCTTGTTAAGCTCATGGGACGTGATTCCGGTTTCATCGCGTGCTATGCCGCGCTGGCGGGCAGCAACGTGGATTTTGTGCTGATTCCCGAGGTTCATTTTGAGCTGGACGGCGACGGAGGCTTTCTGGAGTTCTTGCGCCAGCGGCTGATCAAGCGCGGCAGCGCTGTGATCGTGGTGGCGGAGGGTGCTGGGCAGCACCTCATGCAAACCGGCGATGACACCGATGCGAGCGGCAACAAGCGCTATGGAGACATCGGCCCCTTTTTGAAGGATCGCATCAATGCCTTCTTCAGAGAACGGAAGACCGAGGTGAATCTCAAATACATCGATCCGAGCTACATCGTGCGCAGCGTGCCGGCCAATGCCCAGGACAACGTGTACTGCTCACGCCTAGCCCAAAACGCGGTGCATGCCGCCATGGCAGGCAAGACCAACATGCTGGTGGGCCGCTGGCACAATTCCTTCGTGCACCTGCCGCTGGAACTCGTCATCCATGGCCGCCGCAAGGTCGATCCCACGCAGGAGCTGTGGCACAGCGTCCTGGAATGCACCGGGCAGCCGATGGTGATGAAGTGATTACTTCACCGGCGGCAACTTGGCGCTGTAATGCACGGCGCGGTGGCGGTTGTCGTCGAAGGCGAAGTGGAGCCACTGGCCGTCCTTGCTGACGAAGCCGTCGGGGTAGTTCATGCGGCCTTTGGGGCCATCGACGGATTCCTGCTGCAGCACGCGCTGGTAGGGCCAGGTCTTCATGCCGTCAAAGCTGATCCACAGGGCCATGGGGCTGCGATGTTTGCTGTTGGGATTGTGCAGGATGGCCACGCGATCCCCGCCGAGATTGTAGAGCGTGGTTTTGCTGCCGGGATTGGGGATCTGGGTGATGGAGGCGAACTCGGGCCAGGTCTTGCCACCGTCTTTGCTTTCCGCTTTGTAAAGCATGCCGCCGAGACCATCGCCACGGATGACCATGGTGATGCGGCCGTCGGGATGCTCGAAGAGATCGTTCTCGGCCCAGCCGAAGTAGCGGCTGTTGGGTGTGAGGCGAATGTTGCCGTGCTCGCTCCAGGTTTTGCCGCCGTCGCTGCTGATGAGGACGCCGTTGCGTGGATTGGTGAAGTCGCGATCGAGAGGCGCACGATCCTGCTGGTCATCGGGGCCGATGTAATGCTGGAAGGGGATCATGATGCGGCCGTCTTTGCAGACGATGTGCTTGCGGATGAAGGTGCGCTCTTTGAGACGACCGGGGACTTCGATGGGCTTGCTCCAGGTCTTGAAGGAGTCGTCGCTGGTGAGATACCATGAGCGCCAGTCATTGGCCCAATGCTTGGAGTGCGTGGAGAAGAAGAGCGTGCTGCGCTGGCCGAGGATCATGAGCTCCGTGGGGCCCTGGCCGATGGTTTTGCCTTCACGAGGAAAGCCGACGTCGAATCGCTCCAGCGGTGTCCAGGTCTTGCCGAGATCGGTGCTGCGGGTGACGCCGGTGTAGTTCAGCGGACTGGGTTCGGTATCGCCACCGGCGAGAATGAAGAGAATCCATGAACCATCGGGCAACTCACGCAGGGTGGTATCACAGACCATTTTGTTGGGCGTGATGCCGTCATACGGGATGCTCTTGAAATCTTGCTTCGCGTCTTCAATGGCCTGCGCGGCCCAGGTGGGATCTGGCGTGATGGATTTGGGCAACTTGGGTGCGTGCGCTTTATTGACGACGGTCTTGCCGACGGTGGCGCGGCGTTTGATCTCCTCGGGGTCCATCGTGAGTTTGCCGATCTCAGCCTGCTTGGCGATGTCTGCCTCCGTGAACTTCACATGCAGGATTTCGGCATCGGTGTGACGGTTCCAGTCATAGAGGATGTGGATGTCACCATTCGGTGCCTGAAAGCCATCGGGATAGGAGACTTCGGCGCGATCATCGATGAGGAAGCCTTTGCCCCAGGTCTTGCCATCGTCCTCGGAGAGGAAGGCCTTCAGGTTGGAGCGGCGTGGCAGACGCGCGTTGATGGGACCGTTTTTCACCAGGAGGAGTTTTCCAGAGGCGAGGCGGCGGATGAAGAAGCGTGCGCTTGGGTTTTGAATGGCGGAGGGCTGGGGCTCGCTCCATGTAGCGCCTTTGTCGGCGGAGGTGCTTTCACTGATGCCGTCTTTGGTGCGGGCGAGCATCCAGAGGCTGCCATCCTTGCGCTCGACGATCATGTGTTCATCGAAGTCGGTGCGTGGAAAGGGCACGCCACCACGGCGGGTCCAGGTTTTGCCCTGATCGGTGCTGGCGAAGACATTCGCCATGCGGATCACATCGAGATCTTTGTGTGCTTCCTTGTCCACACCGGGGCCGTGCATGCGGTCGCGGGTCCAGAGTGAGACGGGCAGCAGCCAGTCGCCATTGGTCAGCACGGTGGGCTTGTTCAGGGTACAGCCATCGGCGAAGCGCAGGGGAGCGGTCCACTTCGGCTCTGCGGCATCGGGATCATCACACCGGATGTACCAGTCGCCGCAGCGACCATCAAAGTAGCCGAGGCTTTGATCGAAGAAGCACCACAAGCGGCCTAGAGGATCGGTCCAGAGATTGCCCACGAGTGCGCGGCGCTCGTACTTCACGCCATTGAGTTCGCCATCCTGAGGATCGATCACGACACGCGGCTTGGACCACGATTTGCCATCGTCCTCGCTCGTCGCGAGCATGAAGAAGCCATTCGGTGAATCACCGTTGCCGACCCAGGCGGCCCACAGGCGGCCTTTCGGCGTGCGGTCGATGCCGATGATCATATTTCCCGGCCGCTTGTCTGCGTCATACTCGGGCCCGGGCTGCGTGTTAACCACGGGCGGTTCGAGGGCGAGGTCGAGCAGGGCCTTGTCCTGAGCGACGGCTTGCACAGCGAACAGAGAGAGAAGCAGGAGCGTGTGTTTCATGGTTGGTTGTGGAAGAAGAACGCTGCCAGACATCGCATTCACGGCCCATCCGGGCAAATCCGGGTGTTATGTTAACACCAAGATGTGCAACCATGCACTACCTCGCCGGATAGCTCTGCTGATCCAGCACCTGCCCTGCAAGGCTCTTGATTTCAATCTTCATCGGCGACTTCGGTTTGAAGGTGAGCAGGACGTAGCTGTGCTCGCTGGCGAAGAAAGCGGACTTCGGATCCGGGTAGCGATCCCCATCGCCTTTGAGCGCGGTGTTGTAATAGGGGAAGCCGTCCACCATGGCTCGTTCCGCGAAATAGCCAAAGCCGGTAATGACAGCGGAGCCCTGCTGAAACAGCCTGCCCCATTCGCCCTTCAACTGGCCGCGCATGGTGGCGCTGCGTTCGTTTTGGATGCTGATCGTGTGGCCTGCGCGCTGCGGCTGCATCTGCTGGCGATACCAAGCGAGTTGTTCCGAAGCGGCGTCGAAGGGATGACCCGTCTGCCAAGTGGTGCCCATGTCCTGAATGTGTTCGAGATCGAGTGCGATGAAGCGCGCATCGAACTCAGGAAACGCGAGCGTCCAGTTCCACTCATTGCCGGGCAGCGCAAAGAATTCGCGATAGGCTGCAGCGTCCACGTCATAAACTGCCTCGGGCGGCGGCTTGGGGCCACGCGAACGGATTTCGCGGTCATGATTCCCCAGCACGGGCATAAAGGGAGTGCTGCGAAACAACTCGGGCTGCGAGTCGATCAGCGCGCTGAAAGCCTTCGTTCCCTCGCGTCCTTTTTGATGCAGGCTGCCAACATTGTCGCCCGCTGTCATCAGTACATGCACATTGTCTTTGATCAAGGCGGCGAGATCTGGCTGCGCAAAACCCCAGTTCCCGACCACGGCGACGCGGAGTTCTTTGGAGGGCATGGCTTTGAAGTGATGGATGGCGGATTCCTCATCGCCTGATCGCACTTGGTAGTCGTACGTGACGTCTTTTTCAGGGATCGGGATTTCGAGGTGATGCAGCGTGACCAGCTCGTCCGAAAAAACGCTGCTCATGTGGACATCCAGCTTCCCGGGCATTAACGGAGGCGCGATGGAGGCCTCAGTGTTGATGCCAAACCTCACTTCTGAAGGGGCGGGCTGGGCGGTCTCCCAGTTCACGGTGATGTGAGTCGGTTCGGCGCGCTGAAAGCTCAGCCAGATGCGCTGAATGGCGGCTGCTTCGGTGGTGGAGCAAAGCAGGAGAAAAAGGAAAAAACGCGTCATGAATGTAGGAGGAAACAAACGCCTGCCATGCATGGATTTCTCCGATGAAGACAAGCGACACCGTCCTTGATCATGCGCTCATCACAGGATACCCTTGGCCCATCCTGGTCCGGCATTTTGCTGCGGCCTGCTCTTTGAAAAATTTCCTGCGGTGTTCGTTTTCGAGCTTTGTGGCCCGGCCCGATTCATCAACTGCGGGGGCTACGCGCTGAAGTGACATGTCATGCCTTCACTGGAAGACAGAGCTTCATCACGCGGGTTCCCACCTGGTCTCATGGGATACGTGAGCCCTTTGTATTCGGACGGCACAGGCGGGTCTGAAAGCGTCCCGGCTCCGCCCGGGGCGCTTTCTTTTTTTCAGCGCACAAGGCAGGCAGGCCTTGCGGCCTGTCCTCAAGCCTTCGGCTTCTTCTCAGGAAGCGGCTTGGGATCTTTGTCGCCGATGGCTTCGGCGGGACGGATGATCACGCCGACGGGCATCGAGGCCTTCTCCATGTTCAGGAGCTGGCTCACGGTGACAAATTGATACCCCTTGGCCAGCAGCTGGTCGAACATCGCCGGCATGGCGGTGATGGTGGGCGGATGGATGTCATGCGAGAGCATGATGGCACCCGGATGCGCACCATTGACGAGGCGGCTGGTCACAGCGGCCACACCCGGAC
>NZ_JBIPNG010000016.1:0-32302 GCF_044373815.1 Prosthecobacter sp.
TCGCTGGGCCGCAATCCGCACCGTGGCCGCATCCTGCGCCTGAAGGATCATGATGGCGATGGCCGTGCCGATGAAGTGAAGGAATTCGTCAAAGACGTGGACGCCCCGCGCGGCCTCGTCTGGGACAAAGACCGCCTCTACCTCGTGCATCCGCCGCACCTCAGCGCCTACATCGACAAGGACGGCGATGGCGTGGCCGATGAGGAGAAGGTGCTGGTGAAGAACATCGCCTTTGGCTACAAGGACCGTCCCGCCGACCACACCACCAACGGTCTCAGCCTCGGCATCGACGGCTGGCTTTACATCGCCGGTGGCGACTTCGGTTTCATGGATGCCGAAGGCACGGACGGCAAGCACCTGCAGCATCGCGGTGGCGGCGTCATCCGCGTGCGCCCTGACGGCACCGGTTTGGAAATCTACAGCACCGGCACGCGCAACATCCTCGAAGTCGCCATCAGCCCGCTGATGGACATGTTTGCCCGAGATAACACCAACGACGGCGGCGGCTGGAACGTGCGCTTCCACCACTTCACCGGCCTCGACGATCACGGCTACCCGCGCCTCTACAAAAACTTCAACGACGAGTGCATCCAGCCCCTCGCCGACTACGGCGGCGGCAGCGGCTGCGGTGCCGTTTACATCGACGAACCCGGCTTCGGCAAATGGAACAACGCCCCCTTCACCTGCGACTGGGGCACCGCCGCCCTCTGGCACCATCAGGTGAAACCCAAAGGCGCGACCTTCGAGGAAACCGAAAAGCCCCAGCCCTTCATCCAAATGACCCGCCCCACCGACGCCGACGTCGATGGCAACAGCCGCGTCTATTGCGCCAGTTGGAAAGGCGCGACGTTCAACTGGGAAGGCCCCGATGTGGGCTACATCGTGCAGGTGAAGCCGAAGGGTTTCAAAGCGGAGCCGCTGCCGGATTTCGCGAAGGCAAAGGATGCGGAATTGGTGAAGTATCTCGATCTCACCACGCCACAGAGCTATCGCCGTCGCATCGAGGCACAGCGTGAATTGATGCGCCGAGGGAACAAGCAGGCTGGCAGCTATTTGGCTCAGTATGCAACGCTCCGGAACGCAGACCGCAATCTGGTCGCCTCACTCAAAGAAAAAGCCTCCGACGATGAGGTTGTCGCCGCCACTTCCCATGCTGATCCGGTCATCTCACATACGGCGATTCGTGCTACCGCTGCGCGCCAGCTCAAGCAGCAGGCCATGCGTGCACTGGACAGCTCGAAGGGCAATCCTGCCGGTATTCTGCGTGCTCTGGCCATGATGCATCAGCCCGAAGTTGTCACCGGCCTCATCGAGCGCCTCACCAAAGCCACCGACTCCTCATTGCGCCAGGGCATCCTCGCCGCCCTGTGCCGCCTCCACTTCCATGAAGGTGAATGGAAGGGCGACTCCTGGGGCACACGTCCGGACACACGCGGGCCTTATTACCAGCCGGAGGCATGGAGCGAGACGCCAAGGATTGCTGTTGCCTTGAAAGAAGCGCTGGTGAAGGCCTCGCCCGAAGAAGCGGCGTTTTTGGTGAAGGAGCTCAATCGCAACCGCATCCAGTTCAACGAAGCACAGCAGCGTATTCTCGCCCTGGCGAAGCAGGACCCGAAGGTGCTGCCAGAACTTGCCGCACAGCTCGCGGGAGCCGAGGAGATTCCCGCGGAAGCAGTGCCGCTGCTGCTGGGGCTTGTTGCCGATGCGGGCAAGAGTGGCCCCATCACTTCGACGACTCTCTCCCAAGCCATCATTGCGCTTGCCAAAACCGACAGCGCTGAAGGTGCCTCCGCCACGCTCGCGGCGTTGGACACGCTGAAGAAGCTCCCGGATTCCGGCAAAGACTTCGATGCGGCCACAAACGCCTTTTTCAATGCGCCGAAGCTGGAAAACCATCATCAGCTCGTGGAGCAGACAGCGGAGAAGTTGAGTGGTTCGGCATCGCTTTACGCGGATGCGGCGCTGCTGAACCTCGCCAACCGCAAAACCGGCAGCCCGGAGTCCATTCAGCTATCGCAGAAGGCGCTGGATGCCGGCTGGGCGGATGCGAAGCGGCGGAAGCAGATCGTGGATGCAATTGGCCTGATCAAACACACGCCTTCGGCGGCCAAGGTGGTTGCAGCGCTCAATGATTCGGACCCGGCCGTGAAAAAAGCTGCGGAGAACGCGGCGAAGACGATGCGCCTAAGTCTGGAGAAGGACACGACACCGCTGGTCAGCTCGCTGAAGCCAGAGGAAGTGCTCGCCAAGGTCATCGCGATGAAAGGCGATGTCACGACCGGCGAGATGGTCTTCACCAAGGCCACCTGCATCGCCTGCCACACGACGAAGGAATCCGAAGCGCAGAAGGGCCCCTACCTCGGCAACATCGCGCAGACCTACAAGCGCCTCGATCTCGCCCAGAACATCCTCGATCCCAACAAGACCATCGCGCAGGGCTTCGCCAGCGAGGTCATCACGATGAACGATGGCACACAACAGATGGGCTTCATCACCCTGGAGTCCGCTGACAACGTGAAGCTGCGCAACGTCGCCTCTCAGGAATTCACCTTTGCCGTGAAGAACATCAAGAGCCGCCAGAAGCTGCCCATTTCTATCATGCCGCCCGGGTTGATGACGAACTTCACTGTCCATGAATTCGCCAGCCTGCTCGATTACCTGGAGTCGCTGGCCAAGAAGTGAGCTTCACGCCATCACCGCCCTCACCACGTGCCCATGCACGTCGGTGAGGCGGAAGTCGCGGCCTTCGGCGCGGTAGGTGAGGCGCTCGTGATCGATGCCCAGCAGGTGCAGCAGCGTCGCATTGAGATCATGCACATGCATGGGATCACGGGCGACGTTGAAGCAGAAGTCATCCGTCTCGCCGAACTGCAGGCCGGGCTTCACACCACCACCCGCCAGCCACATGGTGAAGCAGCGGCCATGGTGATCGCGCCCGTGATTGGTGGGTTCCAGCTTGCCTTGCGAGTAAGTGGTGCGGCCAAATTCGCCACCCCAGACGATGAGCGTATCATCAAGCAGGCCGCGCTGTTTCAGATCGCTGATCAGTGCGGCGCAAGGCTGGTCGATGTCGCCGCATTGCAGGCGCAGATCGCTGGGCAGATTGTAGTGCTGGTCCCAGCCGCGATGGTAGAGCTGGATGAAGCGCACGCCGCTCTCCGCCATGCGGCGCGCGAGAAGGCAGTTCGCGGCAAAGCTTCCTGGCACGCGTGACTGCGGGCCATAGGATTCGAAGGTGGCCGCGCTCTCGTCCTTCAGGCTGATCAAATCCGGCACGCTGGTCTGCATGCGGTACGCCATTTCATACTGCGTGATGCGCGTTTCGATCTCAGGATCCAGCTGCTGCGCGAGCTGCCTGCGGTTCAGCGCCTGGATGACATCCAGCTCATCACGCCGCGAGGCCGCGCTGATGCCCGGTGGATTGGAGAGATACAAAACGGGATCACCGCTGCTGCGGAAGCTCACGCCCTGATGATTTGAAGGCAGGAAGCCGGAGCCCCACAGTCGCGCATACAGTGGGTCCGCCGGGCGTGCAGCACTGCCGCGTGAAATGAGTACCACGAAAGCGGGCAGGCTCGCATTCTCACTGCCGAGTCCATAGCTGGCCCAGGCACCAAAGCTGGGGCGTCCCGGCTGCTGATGTCCCGTTTGCAGCAGCGTGACACCGGGATCATGATTGATCGCCTCTGTGTTCATGGAGCGAATGATGCACATCTCATCCGCCATACGGCCCAGATTGGGCAGCAGCTCGCTCATCCACGCGCCCGACTGGCCGTGCTGCTGAAAGTTGAAGAGCGAGGAAGTGATCGGCTTGCTCTTCTGCCCGCTGGTCATGCCGGTGAGGCGCTGATCTCCCAGCACGGACGCTGGAAACTCCTGGCCGTGCATTTTTTTCAAGCCGGGCTTGTGATCAAACAGATCGAGCTGCGATGGCCCGCCATGCATGAAGAGGTAGATCACACGCTTGGCCTTCGGAGCAAAATGCGGTGAGGCGAAGGACTGCCCCTCGCCCAGCAGCGAGGCCAGCGCTGCGGTGCCGATGCCCGCAGAGGCTCGACCAAAAAACTGACGGCGAGTCAAAGCGGGATTCATCGGCGGGTGATGGTTTCGTCGAGGTTGAGCAACGCGTGCAGCGTGAGAGTCCATGCAGCCAGTTCGACGGGATTGAGATCTTTGCCGTGGGCGGATGCCCCAGCCGCGATGAGCTTCGCTGCGGCCTCGCGGTCGGCGGCAAAATGGGCGCGCTGCCTGCTCAGCAGGCCGCTTAGCAGCCGGAGTTCCTCGGCCTCCGGTGTGCGGGAGGTGACACGACGGAAAGCGAGCGCAAGTCTCTCGGCCTCGGAGCCCTTCAATGATTGCGCCCACGCGGCAAGGACGCGTGCTGCCTCGATGTAGGTCTCGTCATTGAGCAGCACGAGCGATTGCAGCGGCGTGTTGGTGCGCGCACGGCGTACCGCGCACTTTTCACGTGTGGGGCTGTCAAAGGTGAGCAGGGCAGGGGGCGGCGACTGCCGTTTCCAAAAGGTGTAGAGACTGCGCCGCCACAGTCCCGCGTCCGTGTCGGGCACATAGGTTTCTTCGCCATTGTAGGAGACAGCTTCCCACAATCCGGGTGGCTGGTAGGGCTTCACGCTCGGTCCGCCGATCTTCGGCACCAGCAATCCGGACACAGCCAGCGCCTGATCCCGCACCATCTCGGCGCTCAGGCGGAAGGAGGGGCCGCGTGCCAGCAAACGGTTGGAGGGATCACGCGCGGAATACTGCGAGCTTTGCCGATACGTGGCACTCATCACCATCAGCTTGAGCATTGCCTTCACATCCCAGCCGCTCTGCATGAAGCGCACCGCCAGCCAGTCGAGTAGTTCAGGGTGGCTGGGGGCCTCGCCTTGAGATCCGAAATCGTTGACCGTGCGCACGAGTCCTTCGCCAAAGCATTGCATCCAGAGACGATTGACAGCGACACGGGCCGTCAGCGGATTCTCCTTCGAGACGAGCCACTTGGCAAAGCCCAGGCGGTTGGGCGGTGCGTCGTTCGGCCACTTGGACAACGACGCAGGAACACCGGGCACCACCTCCTCCGCAGTGTGATCATACTGACCGCGTGTGAGCAGATGCGTTTTGCGCGGGCTGGGCATCTCCTGCATCACCAGAGTGGTGGGGATGCTTTCGCGCAGGCGGGCTTCGGCGGCTTTGGACTCGTGCACTCGCTTGTGGGCAGCGAGCGTTTGCGGGCTGGCGTGATGCTCCACAAACCAGTCCTGCAGCAGCGTCACATCTGCGGCATTGCGCTTGGGCGCAGGTTTGGCTGCGATTCCGCGCAGGCGCTCGCTCCAAAACCATGACTCGGCCTCTTGCGCAGTCACGGGGCGTTGCAGCAGGCGCAGTTCGTCGAGCTGCCCGTAGAATCCGAGGTTCGCATCTCGCCTGCCAATGCGCAGCGGCTCGCTGCAGGCTGTGGGGCCTTTCAGCGTATCATTCATGGTTTTCGTCGCCGCAGGCTGGCCGTCGATGAAGACGCGCACGCCCTCAGCGCGGCGGGTGCCGTCATGGCTGACTACCAGATGATGCCACTTTTTGGAGGAGGCAGGTTCCTGCGTGACGAGCTCGATGGCATCCGTGCCCCACTTGCTGACTAGATTGATCTGAAAGCGGCCCTTCTGCCAGATCACCTCAAAGCCCCGGCGTCTGCCTTCGGGCTCGATCTTGGAAAAGACCCCGCTCAGCGATGTGTCTGCCGTGAGCCATAGACCGACGGTCCATGCTGCATCGGTGTCGAAAGCTCCCGTCCACTCCGCATGCTGAGTTGCATCATACTTGGCCGATTGCCCGAGGATGCCGTCTTGAAACACATCGCTGGTGCCGAAGTGCTTGGCATCGATCAGGCCATCGAAAGAGAAGTGCGCGGCGAGTTGAGCGGTGGGCGATGGAGTCAGTGACGTCGCCGCTGTTTTTTCCCAATCGGTGATCTGCTGCCGCAAAGCCGCCGTGAAGGGCTGAAACTCCCGCTCCGCCTGCTGCGTGTCTGCGGTGAGGCGCTTGAGTTCCTGCTCTTGCTGTGCCGACGGCACGCTGAGCACAGGTGGCGGGTTGTCAGCTTTGATCAACCCGGACTCGGGCACGTTGTTGAAGAAGGCAAAGAGTTGGTAAAACTCACGCTGCGTGATGGGATCGTACTTATGGTCATGGCAGCGGGCACAGCCAATGGTGAGCCCCAGCCAGGTGGTGCCCGTGGTTTCCAGACGATCCGCCACGTATTCCACCCGGTATTCCTCATCAATGATGCCGCTCTCATTGTTGGCCATGTGGTTGCGGTTGAAACCGGTGGCGATGCGCTGTGCGGTGGAGGCATTTGGAAGTAGATCTCCAGCCAGTTGATCGATGGTGAACTGATCAAACGGCAGGTTGCGGTTGTAGGCGTCGATCACCCAATCACGCCATGGCCACAGGCTGCGCGTCTTGTCGCCAAAGTAGCCGTTCGTATCCGCATAGCGCGCGGCGTCCAGCCACTCCACCGCCATGCGTTCGCCGAAGTGTTTGGATGCCAGCAGGCGATCCACGGCGCGCTCGTAGGCTTCCGCACTTGGATCTGCATCCATCGCCTGCAGCGTGGGCGGCAGTCCGGTGAGATCAAAGCTGACCCGTCGTAGCAGAGTTTCGCGAGAGGCCTCCGGGCTTGGCGTCATGCCTTCCTTCTCCAGCCGTGCGAGAACGAAGTGGTCGATTTCATTGCACGGCCAGTTCGCTTGTTTGACCTCCGGCAGTGCAGCACTTGCCGGTGGGATCAAAGACCAGTGCGCTTCATATTCGGCTCCTTCCGCGATCCAGCGCTGCAACGTTTCCTTTTCCGCCGCCGTCAGCGAGAGCTTGGAATCCGGCGGCGGCATGACATCATTGCTGTCGGTTGTGGTGATGCGCTGCAGCAGAGCACTCTCCTGCGGCTTGCCGGGAACGATCGCCGACTTTCCATCACGGGAGGCAACGGCATCTTCGCGCTTATCTAGGCGCAGGTCACCTTTGCGGCTTTTTTCATCAAAGCCGTGGCAGCGGAAGCACTTGTTGGACAGGATCGGGCGGATGTCCCGGTTGAAGCCCAGCTTCGTTTCTGCCGCGCTGGCCACGCTCATGCCGCAGAGCAGCATGATGAGGAAAGCAGAACGCATGTGGCGAAAGCACATGCTAGTTACACGGGCCTCGGCCAGCGTTTTATCAGTGCCAATGGCTCAGGCGATCACTTCTTTCACCACGTGTCCATGGACGTCCGTGAGGCGGAAGTCGCGGCCAGCGTGGCGGAAGGTGAGCTTTTCATGGTCGAGGCCCAACTGATGAAGGATGGTGGCATGGAGGTCGTGCATGTGGACTTTGTCTTCCACGGCCATGTGGCCGATGTCGTCAGTGACGCCGTGGGCGAAGCCGGATTTAAAGCCGCCGCCCGCCACCCAGACGGTGAAGCCGAGCGGGTTGTGGTCGCGCCCGGTGCCGTTTTTCTCAGCATACGGCGTGCGGCCAAATTCGCCGCCCCACCAGACGATGGTGTCTTCGAGCAGGCCACGTTGTTTGAGATCGGCAAGAAGGCCGGCAATGGGTTTGTCCACGGCAGCGGCGTGGTCGCCGTGCTTGGGCAGGTTGGAGTGCTGATCCCAGGCGGGGTTGTTCGAGTTGTCGCCGTAATTGACCTGGATGTAGCGCACGCCCTGCTCGGCCATGCGGCGGGCCATGAGGCACTGGCGGCCGAAGTTGTCGGTCGTTTTTTCGTTGATGCCGTAGAGCTTCAGCGTGGCTTCCGACTCATCGCTGATGTCCATGGCGCCGGGTGCTTTGTTTTGCATGCGCCAGGCGAGCTCGTAGCTGCGAATGACCGCATCAATGTCCGTGTCACCGGGCATGGCATGGGCGGCCTGTTCGGCATTCAGCGTACTGAGCAGTCCGTACTGCTTGCGCTGCTGCTCGGGCGTCCAAATGGCATTGGTGATGTTCTTGATGGTGGACTCCCTGGCAGGCATGCCGCTGCGCCCGACGGGCGTACCCTGAAAGACAGCGGGCAGGAAGGCGTTGCCGTAATTGCGCGGGCCGCCGTTGCCGAGGCTTGGGCTGATCGTCATGAAGCCGGGCAGGTTTTCGTTTTCAGCGCCGAGGCCGTACATCACCCAGGATCCCATGCTCGGGCGGATGTTGCTGGTGGTGCCGGTGTGCATGAACAGCGTGGCCGGACCGTGCGCGACGCCCTCCGTGTGCATGCCATGCAGAAAGCACAGGTCATCCACATGCTGGTTGATGTTCGGAAAGAGATTGGAGGCCCAGCGGCCGGTTTCGCCGTGCTGCTTGAAATCCCACAGCGGTTTCATCACCCGCTGCAGCGCGCCTTTGCCCGTCTTGGCGATGGCACGGGAATCCGCCACGTCGATGATCTTGCCGTCGTCTTTAAAAAGGCGCGGCTTGTAGTCGTACGAGTCCACGTGGCTGACGCCACCCTGCATGAAGAGGAAGATGACGCGCTTTGCCTTCGGCTGATGGTGCGGCTTTCTGAGCGCCATCGGATTGGCCAGCGCTGCCTGACTCTGCGCCATGGCCTGCCACGCGAGGTAGCCGAAGCCACAGCCTGTGGTCTGGAGGAAGTCGCGGCGGGATGAGAACATGCTGCCTTAACGTCGGCAGGGAGGGTGATTCTTCACACAGGCACAAAAAAGCGGCACCCGCGAAGGTGCCGCTTCAAGCTTGAGGTGGCTGAATTACAGCATCTCGGCCACAAAGGAGCGCTCATCGGTGAGTTCCTTATTGGTGGCGGCGATCTTGGATTTGGCGAAGTCGTCCATTTCGTAGCTGGTGATGACTTCGTAGCTGCCCGGGGTGGTGGTGCGCACAGGCATGCCAGCCCAGACTTCAGGATCGAAGCCGTAAAGGCCGTTGCTCTTCACCGCGATGGAATGGATTGCACCTGGGGTGACGAGGGAGCGGACGTGATCGACGAGGGCGTTCGCGGCGGAGGCAGCGGAGGAAGCACCACGGGCGGCGATGATCGCAGCGCCACGCTTGCCCACGGTTTCCAAGAAGGGACCTTCCAGCCAGGCCTTGTCATTGATGACGTCGGCGGCGGCTTTGCCTCCGATGGTGGCGTGGGCGAAGGACGGGAACATCGTGGGGCTGTGATTGCCGTAGATGAAGATGTCCTTCACTTCGGTGAGGTCCACTCCGGCTTTTTGGGCAAGCTGGGTCTGGGCACGGTTTTGATCCAGACGCACCATGGCGGTGAAACGGTCCGGCGTGAGGCGCTTGGCCTGGGAGGCGGCGATCATGCAGTTCGTGTTGGCCGGATTGCCAACGACGGCCACGCGGGCGTCATCAGCGGCCACGGCGTCGATGATTTTACCCTGCTCGATGAAGATTTTGCCGTTGTCCTTGAGCAGATCGGCGCGCTCCATGCCTGGGCCACGGGGCTTGGCACCCACGAGCAAGATCCAGTTGGCGTCTTTGAAGCCCACGGCTGGGTCGGAGGTCTGCACAATGCCCTTGAGCAGCGGGAAGGCGCAGTCGTCGAGCTCCATGGCCACACCGGCAAGGGCGGCCAGAGGCTTTTCAAAGGGGGCTTCGATGAGCTGGAGGATCACCGGCTGATCCGGGCCAAACATGGCACCGGAGGCGATGCGGAAAAGAAGGGCGTAACCGATTTGACCGGCGGCGCCGGTGACTGCGACTTTGATGGGTGCTTTGGCCATAAATGATTGGGGATGGGGGAGTCATCAGAGCAAGATGCGGCGGGAGGGCAACTGCGGGCTGAGATTCATGGCAGAAAATGCTTGGGCGAAAGACGGAGTCCTGTTATAAATTCGATTTTCCCTAACTTTGATGCTCCTGCAGCCTTTCCCGAAACATCCTGAATCCGTGTTGCCAAGCCGCCTGATCGTTCGCGGCGCTGCTGCGTGCCTGATGATCATTCTGGGTGGAAATGCGGTCATGACTGCCAGTGCGCAGTCAGTTTCGGCCATGGCCCAGGCCGAAGCTCGCCGCCGAGCCACTCAAATAAACACGCTGAATTCTGAAATCGAGCGTGGGTACCAGCTGATCGATCAGCAAAAGGCGGCTGAAGCTCTGACCTTGTTTCAGGAAACCTACAAGGCGCTGCCAAATATTCCTCTCGCCCAGGAGTCACGACAGGCCGCACGCGATGGCTACGTGGTGGCAGGCTGCCTGATGGCCCAGGAATTCGCGGCCAAAGGTGATCTTGCCGCTGCGGGCAAAGTGCTGGATCAACTGCTGGCCCCCGATGTGGCACCGAAAGACGAGCGTGTGCTTTCTCTCAAGAAGCGCCTCGCTGATCCTGACCGCTTTCCGCCCTCGCTGACCGCCAAGCACGTGGACAATGTGGGGGCGGTGCAGACGCTGCTGATCAAGGCCAATTCGTTCCTCCAGATCGGTGATCTGGACAAGGCCATCGCTACTTTTCAGGACGTTTTGAGGATTGATCCCACCAACAGTGCCGCACGACGTGGCATGGAAAACGTCGAGCGGGAAAAGCAGAAGTATTATAAGAGCGCTTTTGACCAGCATCGTGCCAAAATGCTGGGCGAGGTCACCCGGTCATGGGAAGACCCGGTGCCGCTGACCGACCTGGACCGCAGTTCACTGTTTGGGGCTGGTGCGGCTTCGCTGGTGAACCAACTGAGTGGAAGTGACAAAATCACACAAAAACTGCGCACCATTATTTTTCCCAAGGTGGAGTTTGACGGGGCCACGCTGGTCGAGGTGGTGGAACTGCTGCGAGTTCGCAGTCGCGACTTGGATCCCGAAGGCAAGGGGATCAGTTTTGTCGTCAGTGTGCCACCTGAGGCAAGCGACAAGCAGGTAAGCCTGAATCTCCTCAATGTGCCCATGGAGGAGCTGCTGCGCTATGTGAGCGAGATGTGCGGAGTCGCCTACAAGGTGGATGAGCATGCGGTGATCTTTGTATCCATCAGCGAGCGCAACAATGCGATCGTCACGCGTTCCTTCCGGGTGCCGCCTGATTTTATTCAGAACTCTCCAGGGGCTGACGCGGGTGCCGCTCCGCCTGCGGATCCTTTTGCTGCGCAGGCTCCGGCAGGCGGAGGCGGGGGGCTGATCATCCGCCGTCTGGGGGCCAAGGAGTTTCTTGAAGCGCGCGGAGTGACTTTCCCGGACGGAACGAGCGCCAACTACAGCGCAGCGAACAACACGCTGACCGTTCGCAACACGATCGCCAACATGGAGACTGTAGAAATGATCGTTGAGCAGTCGACGAAGGCCACGCCGAAGATGGCCGTGATTCATGTGCGAATGCTGGAAGTGAACCAGAAGAACCTTGAAGAGCTGGGTTTTGACTGGCTCATGGGCGCTACCGGAATCAGTAACAACATTTTCGTTGGCGGTGGCAGTTCTGGAAATGGAACCCCCACCAGTGCAAGCAACTACGCATTCAACACACCCTACGTCGTCCCTGCTCTCACGGTGGGTGGTAGTGAGGTGTTTCCTGCGCTTCCTGTTGCTGGAGCCTTTGCCGGCCCGGTGCCTTCAGGCACCAATGCACCTTTCCCCTATGGCGGCGGGTCCATCACCTCGGGTCTCCGATCGGGCGACTATGCGGCGACTGGTAATTCCATTGACAACCTGCTCCAGACTGGTTCTACCACTGCCACAAAGAACGTGGCACCTGGTGTTCTGTCAGTTGCTGGAGTGTTTACCAATACTCAGTTTCAAACAGTGCTGCGGGCACTCTCACAGAAAAAGGGAGTTGATGTCAATGCCTCCCCCAGTGTGACGACCAAGAGTGGGCTCAAAGCGATCGCGGAGGTGACGCAGGAATTCATTTACCCAACGGAGTTTGATCCGCCAAGACTGCCACAAGGTGGTGGGAGTATTCAAACAGGAGGTTCTCAGCAGATGATCGCCACGCCGACAACGCCCACGGCCTTTGAAATGAGAAAAACGGGCGTGCTGGTTGAGGTGGAGCCTGTGATTTCAGAAGATGGCCGCACCGTGGAGCTCACGATCGCGCCAGAAATGACCGTTTTCGAGGGCTTTGTGAATTACGGCTCGCCGATTTATGCGCCCGCAAGCCTCAGCGTTCAGTCCATCACATTAGCAAATGGTGGCACCGGCTACGTTCCTCTAAGCTCATCTGATGCGTTGATCACCCCCAACAAAATCCTGCAGCCGGTCTTCAAAGTGCAGAAAGTGACAACGGCGGTCAAAGTGTACGATGGCGCAACGGTGGTGCTGGGCGGGGTCAAAATTGAGAACCGCACCATGGTGGAAGACAAGGTTCCCATTCTGGGGGATCTTCCTTTTGTGGGAAGGTTCTTCAAGAGCAACACCAAGCAGACAGACACGAAGAACGTCATCATCTTCGTCACCGTGGAAGTGGTGGATCCTTCCGGCCGCAGGGTCAATCGCGACACTGCCGCCGTGGCGCAGTGAGTCTGTTTCAGGTGATGTTCGACGGGGCGGCTTCGAGCGCTGTGATCTGACCGGCCAGTGCGAAGTCCAGCCGGGTCAATCCCCCCGCGCTGTGGGTGCTCAGACGCACGGTGACTTTGCGCCAGCCGACAAACAGGTCTGGGTGGTGATTCATCGCTTCGGCCAAAACCGCGACTCGCCGGACGAATTCGATACCGGCAAGGTAGCTCGTAAAACGGAACTCTTTCACCAGTTCCATGCCTTCCACCTGCCAGCCGGGGAGGGCGGTCACCTGCTGCTGGATGGCGGATTCGCTCAAAAGCTCCGGTTTCATGGGCGCCAGCATCCGGCGGCAGCTCAATGGCATCAAGCATCGGAATTGCTTTCTTCGTGTCATTGGACTAAATACACCCCCCCCCGCCAAGCCAACTGAATGTCCATCTCCCGCACCCGCAATTTCTCCATCATCGCCCATATCGACCATGGGAAGACCACGCTTTCTGACCGTCTGCTGGAGTTCACGCAAACCATCACCGTACGGCAGCAGCAGGATCAGCTGCTTGATTCGATGGATCTGGAGCGCGAACGCGGCATCACCATCAAGGCGCACCCGGTGTGCATGAACTACAAGGCCAAGGATGGGCAGATGTACAAGCTCAACCTGCTGGATACTCCCGGGCACGTCGATTTCAGCTACGAGGTCAGCCGTTCGCTGGCTGCTTGTGAGGGCGCGTTGCTGCTGGTGGATGCTTCGCAGGGCGTCGAAGCGCAGACCGTCGCGAATTTGAACCTGGCCCTGCAGCAGAACCTGCATGTCGTCCCCATCATCAACAAAATCGACCTTCCAAGCGCCGACGTCGAGAAGGTGAAGCGCCAGCTGGAGGACATCCTGCAGCTCTCTTCCGATGAGGCTGTGCCTGCCAGTGCGAAAATGGGCATTGGCATTGAGGACATTTTGGAGGCCATCGTCGCCTTCATCCCGGCGCCGACAGATCCCGGTGACGGCTACCTGCGGGCTTCGGTGTTCGATTCGATCTTCGATCCCTATCGCGGGGTTGTCAGTTATGTCCGCGTCATGTCCGGAACCATCACGCGTGGTCAAAAGGTGCGCCTGATGGCCTCAGGCAACGATTCCGAAATCAAGGATCTCGGCACCTTCCGTCCGAAGATGGTCCCCTGTGAAAAGCTGGAGGCTGGCGATGTCGGCTACATCATCGCCAACGTCAAAACGACCGCTGACGTGAAGATTGGCGACACGCTCACCGAGAGCCGCAAGCCTGCCCCCGAGGCACTGCCCGGCTTCAAAGAGATCCACCCCCTCGTCTTCAGCGGCATCTATCCCGTCAGCACCGACGACTTCGAGGCGCTGAAGCTCGCCGTCGGCAAGCTTCAGATCAATGACGCCGCCTTCACCTTCATGGCGGAAAGCTCCGCCGCTCTCGGCTTCGGCTTCCGCTGCGGCTTTCTCGGACTGCTGCACATGGAGATCGTCCAGGAGCGCCTGCGCCGTGAGTTCGACATGGATGTCATCTCCACCTATCCGTCCGTCATTTACGACGTGAGGAAGACCGACGGCACCGAGCTCAAGGTGGACAACCCCACCTTCCTGCCCCCGCAGGCGGAGATCGACGAGATTCGCGAGCCGATCGTGAAGGTGAACGTCATGATCCCGAACGAGAACATTGGAGACATCATGCAGCTCGTCATGGACAAGCGCGGCGTGGTGAACAATACCGAGACCCTCGACGACCGCCGCGTGCTTCTGCACACCGTCCTGCCACTGAACGAGATCCTCGTGGACTTCAACGATAAGCTCAAGTCCATGACCCGTGGTTACGGCAGCATGGAGTATGAACACGCCGGCACCCAGGCCGCCGAGCTCGTCAAGATGGACATCCTAATCGCCAGCGAGCCCGTGGACGCCTTCTCCTGCATCGTTCACCGCAGCAAGGCCGAGAGCCGTGGCCGCCAGCTCTGCGCCAAGCTCAAGGAAGTCATCCCCCAGCAGCTCTTCGTCGTCGCCATTCAGGCCGCCATTGGTGGCAAGGTCATCGCCCGCGAGAGCATCAGCGCCATGCGCAAAGACGTGACCGCCAAATGCTACGGCGGTGACATCTCCCGTAAACGGAAGCTCCTCGACAAGCAGAAGGAAGGTAAGAAAAAGATGAAAGCCATCGGCCGGGTAAATATCCCGCAGGAGGCGTTCATTCAGGTGCTGAAGAACGACTGAGCCGAAGAAGCTTGCATCGCTGAGGAGAATTCGGGGAAGTGCCCCTGCTGTTGAGGGTCACTGGACTGGATCTGCATTCCATGCATATCCTGCGGCAAGACGCGTCCAGTGCCACCGCCAGTCTCGTTTGTTCAGAATCTGTGATAGCCGCCGAGGTGCTGCGAGACTGGTGGTGGAGCCCCGGAGCTGAATCAAATCCGGTTTGGGTCGATCACAGCACTTGAGCATTGCCCGTCGCATCCTAGAATCACGCACTCGTCCCCATGTTTTTCCTCACCCCCCGCTACCTCAAGCATGCCAAGCTCCTGCACAAGGGCGTGACGCGCTTCATCAACTACAAGCGCGACATCCTGCCGCCGGCCAAGCTGGATGAGATCACGGCTTTGCGCAGCAGCCTGGAGGACGCCATGCGCGCCAGGGACAAGGCGCGCATCAGTGCCTTGAACGATGAGATCAACAAGGCCTGTGAAAAGGCGCTGCCGCACGTGGAGCATTCGGACATCGGCGAAAATGTGGAGGTGTTCTTTGTCGCCATCGTCATCGCGCTGGGCATCCGCAGCTACATCGCGCAGCCGTTCAAAATTCCCACCGGCTCCATGCAGCCGACTCTTTATGGGTTGGTCGCGAATCATACCGATCAGGATGTGACGCCGAATCTTTTTGTGCGGTGCAAGGACTGGGTGGCTGGTCGCAGCTACTACAATGTCCTGGCCACTCGTTCGGGTTTCCTGCGTAAAGATGGGCCTCCTCTGACGGAGCACAGCTACCTCGGTTTTTTCGCGCACTGCCGCCTGCATTTTGAAGATGGCGGCACGCAGTGGATCTGGGCGCCCATGCGTCAGCTTGCCACCGACCCGGATGGTTTGAATCTCGGGATGCAGCGTTACCTGAATCTTCCCGTCAGCGCAGACGGCCAGAACATCACCCCCGATGCGCGGGTGGAGCAAAAGCTCGGGGAATCAGGCGGGACTTATGTCACCGAAGGCCAGTTGCTGGCGCGAGGCACTCTGGACACCGGGGACCACGTTCTGGTGAACAAATTTGCCTACAACTTCCGCCGTCCAACCCGAGGCGAGGTGTTCGTCTTCACCACGAAAAACATTCGCAGCCCTTACATGCGGGTGAGCGTTGAAGAGGGCTCGCAGCATTACATCAAGCGGCTCGTGGGTGTGCCGGGAGACCGGCTCGAAGTCAAATCACCCGTGCTGTGGGTGAACGGCAAACCTACTGGGGAGTTTGGCATGAAGCGCGTGGGGGCTATGGAGGGCCTGTACAAAGGCTACGGCAACTTCGGCTTCCTTTCGGACGGCACCGTGCGCGAGCTGAGCAACCGTGACAACGCTCGCGAATACTGGGCCATGGGAGACAATAGCTACAACAGTTCCGACAGCCGCTACTGGGGCTCAGTGCCTGAGCGCAATCTCGTCGGGCCCGGATTGTTCTGTTACTTCCCGCTGGGACGGAACTGGGGCCTGATCCGGTAGTTGTGTTGATTTACGCGGGGGACTTGCCCCCGCGTCGAAGCTCAGTCTTACAGACCTTCCTGCCGGAGGAAGTTCTCCACCCAGGTGATGTCGTACTGGCCGTTCTGGAAGTCGGAGGTGGTCATGATCTGGCTTTGCAGCGGGATCGTGGTCTTGATGCCTTCGACCGTGAACTCGCCGAGCGCACGGCGCATGCGGCGGATGGCGATCTCACGTGTGGCACCGGTGACGATGAGCTTGGCGATCATCGAGTCATAATACGGCGGCACGGAATAGCCGGAATAGACGTGAGTGTCCACACGGACGCCACGGCCACCCGAGGTGTACCAGAGATTGATCTTGCCGGGGCTGGGGGCGAAGTTGCGGGCAGGATCCTCTGCATTGATGCGGCACTCAATGGCATGGCCACGAGGCTGGGCATCCACCACGTGCTCACTGAGAGGCAGGCCGGCGGCGATGCGGATCTGCTCCTTGATCAGGTCACAGCCATACACTTCTTCCGTGATTGGATGCTCCACCTGGATGCGGGTGTTCATCTCCATGAAGTAGAAGTTTTCGCACTTGTTATCGACGAGGAACTCAATGGTGCCGCAGTTCTCGTAACCGATCTCCTTGCAGAGCTTCACCGTGGCATCGCCCATGCGCTTGCGCATTTCGGGAGAGATTTTCGGGGAAGGGCACTCTTCGATGATCTTCTGATTGCGGCGCTGCATGGAGCAGTCGCGTTCACCAAGGTGAACGACGTTGCCATGGGAGTCGGCCACGACCTGGAATTCGATGTGGTGAGGCTTTTCGACGAGCTTTTCCATGTACATGGAGCCGTCGCCAAAGCATTTCATGGCTTCCAGGGAAGCAGCCTGGAAGCTGGACCTCAAAGTGGCTTCATTGAGCACCGGGCGCATGCCGCGTCCTCCACCACCGGCGCTGGCCTTGACCATGACGGGGTAGCCGATCTTGCGGGCCCACTCGAGAGCCTCCTCCTCAGTCTGAATGATGCCGTCAGAGCCGGGGGTGATCGGCATGCCTGCCTTCAGGGCCGTTTCACGCGCCACGTTCTTGTCGCCCATCATGCTGATGACGCGGGCGGAAGGCCCGATGAACTTGATTTTGCACTGGTCGCACACCTCGGCGAATTCGGCCTTCTCAGAGAGGAAGCCGTAGCCGGGGTGAATGGCGTCAACGTTGGCAATTTCCGCCGCGCTGATGATGCGGCTCATTTTCAGGTAGCTCTCGGAGCTTGGACCGGGGCCGATGCAGATGGCTTCATCGGCCAGATGAACGTGCATCGAATCGACATCGGCTTCGGAATAAACAGCGACGGTTTTGACATCGAGTTCTTTGCAGGCACGAATGACGCGGAGAGCGATTTCACCACGATTGGCAACGAGGACTTTTTTGAACATGAGGGATCGGAATGTAGAAGAAATCTGCTTGGCTTGACCATTGGCAGGCCCCACTCGGCGGGACCTGGACGTCAAGACAGGGGCAGGGATGGCAATCAGGCTTTCAACTCGAACAGTGGCTGGCCATACTGGACGGGCTTGCCATCTTCCACGAGAACGCGGGCAATCGTGCCACGCACTCCTTCTGGCTTGATTTCATTCATGACCTTCATGGCCTCGATGATGCAGACGATGCTGTTTTCGCCGACGCTGTCGCCGATGTTGGCGAGGGCCTTTTCCCCAGGAGCGGTGCTGCGATAGAATGTGCCCACCATCGGAGAATTGATGGTCGGTCCCATGGCTTCGGAACCGGCGGCAGCTGGTGCGCTGGCGGCAGCGGCTGGCGCGGGGGCTGCTGCAGCGGCAGGAGCCGGGGCGGAGGCATAGGAGACGTGGGAACCAGAGGACACGGGCATGCTCTGGAGCAGTTCTTTGACAGCCTCCAGATCAGAACCACGGCGGAGTTCGAGTTTGGCGCCTTTTTGCTCGCTGTGAAAATAGGTCAGGTTGTTCTCAGCCATGAGTCCGACGATTTCGCGGATCTGTTTGAGGTCGTAGGCTGAGGACGAAGGGGCGGCGGGGGCTGCTGGTTTGGTAGTGGTACGTTTGGCCATGTCGGGAGAAGTGTGTCAACGGACGGAGGACGATCATACAAACTCCGCCCGAGGTGGCAACCATAAAGGCATTCTTGACTTTCAGGTTCCAATCTGGCAGCCGCGATCAGGGGAGGCGGGGAAATTTGGAAAAATCAGGCTTCCGCTTCTCCACATAGGCGTTTTTGCCCTCTTTCGCCTCTTCGCTCATGTAATAGAGCAGCGTGGCGTTTCCGGCGAGGTCCAGCAGCCCCATCTGGCCGTCGCAGTCCGCGTTCAGGGCGGATTTGAGGCAGCGCAGGGCCAGCGGGGAGTGCTGGAGCATCTCGCGGCACCATTTGACCGTTTCTTCTTCCAGCTGGTCCAGCGGGACGACCGTGTTCACCAGGCCCATTTCCAGCGCCTGTTTGGCGTCGTACTGGCGGCAGAGGTACCAGATTTCACGTGCTTTCTTCTGGCCGACGATTCGGGCGAGGTAGCTGGAGCCGAGGCCGCCGTCGAAACTACCAACCTTTGGCCCGGTCTGGCCAAAGCGCGCATTGTCTGCAGCGATGGTCAGATCACACACGATGTGGAGCACATGCCCGCCGCCGATGGCGAAACCGGCCACCATGGCGACCACGGGTTTCGGGATCGTGCGGATTTTCCGCTGTACATCGAGGATGTTTAGCCGTGGCACGCCGTCGTCACCGATGTAGCCGGCATCTCCGCGCACCTTCTGGTCACCACCGGAGCAGAAGGCCAGGGGGCCTTCGCCGCAGAGGATGATCACGCCCACGCTCCGGTCCTCATGCACGATTTCGAACGCTTCCAGCATCTCCTTAACCGTCAGCGGCCGGAAGGCATTGCGCACCTTCGGACGGTTGATGGTGATCTTGGCGATGCCATCGCTGGTTTTCTCCAGCTTGATGTCTTTGAAAGTTTTGATCGAAGTCCACATGGGGCGAGAGGGGAAGTTGACGGTTGTTTGCGGTTGTTGACGATTGCTTACAGTGGTTTGGCAAACAATCGTAAACGACCGTCAACCACTGTAAACCATGTCAACTTAGCCTCAGGCGAAGCTCGTGAAGGTGCGCAGTTCGGCAATGCGTGCTGCGATGTCCGCCTGCGTCACGGTCTGCAGCTTGTGCGTGCTGAAGGCTTCGCAGGTGTAGCTGGCGGTGACGCTGCCGTGTACGACGGCGGTCTTCAGATCTTCGAAGGTCGGCTTGGTCTTGCCGTTGGCGGCGAGCCAGCCGGACAAACCACCGAGGAAGGAATCTCCGGCGCCAGTCGGGTCAAACACGCTGTGGAGGGGGTAGGCGGAACAGGCGAAGAATTCCTCCGGCTTCTCTCCAAAGAGGAAGCTGCCGTGCTCGCCACGCTTCACGATGACGAAGCGCGGACCCTTGGCCTGCAGCTTGCGCCCGGCTTCCACGAGGTTGGTCGTGCCTGCGAATTCCTTGGCCTCGCCGTCATTGATGACGAGGAGGTCGATGCGCTTGAGCACTTCATGCAGGCGCTCATTGGCGATGTTGATCCACAGGTCCATCGTGTCGGCGGTGACGAAGTCGGCCTGAATCTGGTCGAGCATCTGCATCTGGTTGTCGGGGCTCATGTTCGCGGCCACGGCCACCTTGGCGGCTTTGGCGGCGGCGGGCAGCTTGGGCTGCCACGCCTCCAGCACATTGAGGCCCACCTTGTGGGTGGTGCGGCTGTTCATGTCTTCATGGTATTCGCCGGTCCAGGTGAAGGATTCACCGTCGCTGCGCTCCAGGCCTTCCAGCGTGATGCCGTGGGAGGCCAGCATGTCGAGATGCGGTTTTGGGAAATCATGACCAATCACGCCCACCAGATGGATCGGCTGGCAGAAGATGCTGGCGGCCAGCGCCGCATAGCTGGCGGAACCTCCGAGCAGGTTTTCCTGCGCATCCTGCGGGGTTTTGACATTGTCGAGGGCGACGGTTCCAGCGATGACGACTGACATGAGCGTGTATTTGGTTAGATAAGGTGTAATAGTTAGTCCTTGCCTCGCAGGCGGTGGACTTTAACGGTACAGCTGCCAGCGGGGACGCGGATTATCGGTTCCACCTCCGCTGTGTCAATTGCCACTCCGCCACTCTTTCATGCGTCTCAGTCTCTGCTTTTTCATGCTGATCCTCCTTCCCGTGGCGACGGGGGTGCATGCATGGCTGTTTTGCCGTGAAAATCTCCCCAGGCTCACCCAGGAGGCCGTGGCGCGCCTGAAGGCCGCCGGGGTACGGGATCCCGTCGTGGATGTGCGCTTTTTCGACCTCGCTGTCAGCGGTGAAGCGCCGGATCCGCCCGCACGCCAGCAGGCGCTGGCATCCATCCGCACACTGGGGCCTTTGCGTCTGCAGCCCGGTGCGGAGCGCATTCACGTGAAGGCCAGTCTCAGTGCCCAATTGGACCAGAGCACCCTCCGCCTCAGCGGCTGGTTTCCAGATGGGGATGAAACTGGCAATGTGCGCCGCCTCCTCGCCGATCTGCGCCCCGATCTCGTCATCAATACCGAAGAACTGCACTCCTCCCCCGAAGTGCTCTGGCCGGAGGGAGTCAAACCGCCCTTCACCGCCAGCAGCCCGCTGCTCAAGCCGATCATCGACACCTTGCGCGTGCCTGCGGAGCTGCACATCAGGGCCAAAGGCGATGCCATCGTGCTCAGCGGACTGCTGCCTGACACGGCATTGAAGGCGGAGCTGGTGGCCGCGCTCGCGGAAGTGGCCGGCGCGCGGGTGGTGGATCCCACCGGACTCCAGGCCAGCCCGCATGTGCTGCCTGCCGCCTTTGCCAAAACACAACTGCTCTCGGCCTTTGTGAACAGTTTTTTCTCCCTTCCCCCGCCTCGCACCTTCGACATCCAGAGCGATGGCATCCCGCATCTCACGGGGATGGCGACTCGGCAGCTGGAAAGTGTTTGGCTGGCGTTGTTACGGCCCGTCACCGGCGCTGCCAAGGTTGATGCGCAGTTCACGCTGGTGCCCTCCCTATATCATTTTCCCGGGTATCAGATTCAGTCCAAGCTGCCCCCCGACACCCTTGATTCATTGCGTAAGGTCTTGAGCGACTGTGTGATCGTGTTCGATCCCGGCTCGGCGCAAATTCCGCCGCTGGAGCAGGCCAAACTCGCCGCCCTGGCATCCACCTTGCTCGCCGCTGGGCCTAGTCTCGGGCTTGTCATTGGTGCCCACCCAGATCCCGCCGGACCCGAGAATGCCGAAAAAGAAATCAGCAAAGCCCGCGCCGAAGCCGTGCAGTCCTTCCTTGTGGAGCAGGGCGCGCCCACCATGGACATTCATGCCTTGGTGTTTGATCCCGTGCCCGCTGGTTCGCCTGCGGCTCGTGCCAGCCCTCGTTGTGTCGAACTCCTTATCAAATAGCTGCCTATGAAATTCGACTTTGAATCCCTTTCTTCTGAGCCGCTGTTTTACATGCTCATGCACAGCGGTGCCTTTGTCAGTGTGCTGGGATTCATCTTCTTCGTCGTCGGCATGCTGTTTGGCTATGCGACCTGGGGCCGCTACAAGCGGCAGACGCGTCTGCTGCTCGGTGAGGCATCCTCCTTGAAGGATGAAATTGCCAATTTGAAACGCAAAGTGGGGGATCACTCCATCTTGTCCGGTCCTGCTGTCGCAATGGCGACTGAGACCATTCACATGCCCAAAAAAGAGGCCCCAGTTGCCGCTGAGACCGCCCCTGCCGTCAAGGAAGATAACATGGCCAAGCGCGACATTCATCTGCCTGCCACGGTGCCTCAGCCGGACGCGTCGCTCGTGGAACCCGCCGCCCCGGAGAGTGTCCCGACGCCGGAATCACCACCCGCAGTGCCGGCGGAGCCACGTGCCGAATCTGCTACGACAGGCATCACACCTTTCGCTTCCGAACTGCCGCCGCCTGCACCACATGCATCGCCGCTCGCTGCCATCATTTCCGCACCGCACGCCAAAGAAGAATCTGAGAACGGTGTGCATGCGCCTGCCGCACCGGTAGGGCTGGTGCTAGCCGACACCCTTCCCTCATTGACCGAGCTCTTGCTGCCTGCCCTGCCTGAACTGGAAGTGCCGCCTCAGCTCGAACTGAAGCTCGATCCCCAGCCCAATTCCGAACTCGATCCCAAGCTCGGCCTCATTTACAAGACCCAGCCTGAAAACGTGGACAACCTCACCGAGATTGAAGGCATCTCTCTGGTGCTCGCGCAGCGTCTCCACGACATCGGCATTTACACCCATGCGCAGATCGCCGCCTGGGATGAAGATCGCGTCAAAGAGTTCTCCGCCCGCCTCGCCTTCAAAGACCGCATTTACCGTGAGCGCTGGGTGGAGCAGGCCAGGAAGCTGGTGACCGCGCCTGTCACTGTCTGAGTCAGCTCTGAATCTGCAGATGATGCGCAATCACTGTGCGACTCCCGCAATCAGCAATGGGCAGTTGTTCCTGCGTTCCGCGAGGACGCTGTATTTCATTGGGGAGTGAAGGGGGGCGGACAAGGCATCACTCATATCAGCGGATTCCAAACCTTCTGAAATCCAAATCCCTCAAAGTCCTTCACTTTGGCCGTGGCGAATTCAGTGACGCCGAAGGCGCGCAGGCAAAGAGCCGTGCGGGTGTCGTAGATGCGACGGCGGGCGATGCCAGGGGTGGCGGCTTGCTGCCAGAGATCAGCGTGAACTTCGCGGCTGGTGGGAGGAAAGCCGAGGATTTTCCAGCGCGGATGCTGGCGGTAGCTTTGGATGACACGCACCGCATCAGGCGCGGTGAGAGGCTTCTTTAACACAGTTGGATTGCGAAGCAGCAGGTAGAACTCGGTGAGTACAAACTCACTCAGGGCTACGCTCTCACTTGCCGACATGGAGGTGATGAATGCGAGGGCGCGGTCGTGTTCGGGAGCTGCCTCGCTGTAGGCGTAAAGCAGGAGGTTGGTATCAATCGAGAGCATGGCGCGTGTTGGGGGATCAGGCCAGTCGCGGATCGGCGTCGGCAAAGGCGGCGTCGCGGAGTTGGGCTGCGCTCAAGCCTTTCCAACCGACTTTGCCGGAAGTCGGAGGGGCCCAGGCCGTGGTTTGCTGCTCGGGTGGTTCGGGATAGACTTGCAGCAACAACTCGGCAGCACGACGGAAGGTTTCCGCCAGGGACCACTCGCGTTGCTTGGCGAAGCTGCGGAGTTCACGAAACAACTCCTCAGGTACTTGGATCTGTGTCTTGGGCATACCTGCAATTAGCCAGTTCCATCAATTTAATGTCAAGAGGTTGGTTCCACCCAACGCCCCTCACCTCCACTCATGCTTCGGATATCGCCCACGTAGCTGCGCCTTCACCGCCGGATACCCCTCGCGCCAAAACCTCCCAATATCGCCCGTTGTTTGAATCGGGCGCTGTGCGGGTGATAGCAGATGCACCGTGACGCTGATCCGCCCCGCAGCCACCTTCGGGTTTTCGTTCACATCGTACATGTGCTGGAGCACGGCGCTGACGCTCGGCGGCTGCTTTTCGTCATAGACGATACGGGCGGTTTTGCCGTTTTTAAGGGGGTAGCGTTCGGGGGCGTATTTGTCGAGCATGTCGCGCTGCGAGTGGCTGAGCCACTGGTGCAGGGCAGGGAAGATGTCTTTGTCCTTGAGCTGGCGGTAGGCGATGCAGCCGGTGCAGACCTGCTCGATGATGAGATGGCGGTCCTCCTCGCCGATGGCGGGGATTTCGAGGTCGGGCATCCACTTGGAGAGGCAGTTCACGCGGGTGATCCACTGCTCGATTTTGTCGTTCCAGTTGGTGAGTTGCAGGCGCCCGGCGATGACTTCGGCGGCGAGCAGGCTGGCGGCGGTGGATTCATCGGGCTCACCACGTTCGCGGCTGCTGAGCACGAGGCTGCGGAAGCGGACTTCCTCCAGATTCATCACGCGGCGGTTTACGGCATCATAGGCGGCGCGGGAGGCGGTGGTGAAGTCTTCGGGGAAGAGCTCGCGCAGCCAGTCCTCTTCGATGCGTGTGCAGTTGTTGAGCTGCACGGTCAGCGCCTTGCCCTGCACCTCGACGATCTCGGCGGCGACGATGAGGCGAGGCGGGCGGATGTGCGCATCTTTGCCAAGGTGGCCGCTGTACCCACCGGCCAGACGGTAGATGCGGCTGCCAGTACTGGTCTCCACGCCGAGGTGATCGCTGAAGGCGGCGAGCAGCATCTTTGCTAATGCGGTGGGATCGGCGACTTCGTCCTTGATCGGCAGGCCGGAGCGTTTCGCGAGCTGGAGGAACTGATCGGCGCTGCGTGCGGCTTCGCGTGAGGCATTGGCATGGATGCCGTAGCGGGCGCAGTCATCGGGGTTGAAGTTCGTGGCCTCGGCACGAGCAAAGGCGCGCAGAATAGCTTGGAACTCCGTCACGTCATCGTGCTCCCAGAGGTCTTCGCTTTTGTGTGAGGCGTTGTTTTTGCCGATGAGCAAAATGTCGCGCCCTTGTGCTGCGGCAGCGCATAGCGTGGCTTCGCGCAGGCATCCATATTGCGCAGCAGCGAGCAGCATGCGCGCAAAGCGCGGGTGCAACGGGAAGCGGCTCATCTGCCTGCCCAGCGTGGTGATGCGGCCTTCATGATCCAGTGCGCCCAGATCGTGCAGCAGATTCTCTGCACGCGACATGGAGGCGGGTGTCGGCGCTTCAAACCAATCAAACGGCTCCCGCGAAAGGACCCGCAGTGCGAGCAGGGCTTCGCTCAAATCAAGACGCTGCACTTCGGGCAGTTCGCTTTCAGGACGCAGCAGGTGATCGCGTTGCGTCCAAAGACGCACGGCGATTCCGGGGCCGAGGCGGCCTGCACGTCCGGCGCGCTGCTCCGCGGAGGCGCGGCTGATTTTTTGCACTGTGAGGGTGTTGATGCCACGGCGCGGATCATACGAAGCTGTGCGCGCCTGACCGCCATCCACCACGGCGCGCACGCCTTCGATGGTGAGCGATGTTTCCGCCACGTTCGTGCTGACGATGATCTTCGGCTGCTCGCCGGGCGTGACGGCGGCGTCCTGATCCTGCGGTGTGAGTTCCCCGTGCAGCGGTACCACGCGCCGACCACGTGCAAAGCTGCGGCCTTGAATGGCGGCGATGGTCTTGCGGATTTCATGACCGCCGGGCATGAAGACGAGCATGTCGCCGCTAAAACCGGGGGAAAGCGCGAGGTCTTCGCAGGCGCGTGCGGCCTGATCCCAGATCGGTTCTGGGTAGCCGGTCTTGAGCTGCAACGGGGCCTGATAGCGTACCTCCACGGGGAAGGTGCGGCCTTCGGATTCGAGCAGCTTGGACGGCTGCATGAAATCCACCAGCGGCCCTGGCACCAGAGTGGCGGACATGACGATGATCTTCAAATCCGGCCGCCGCGTGCGCTGAAGCTGCCGCGCAAAGGCGAGCACGAGATCGCCATCCAGATGCCGCTCATGGAATTCATCGATGCAGATGCAGCCCACGCGTTCAAGCTGCGGATCTTCGAGCATCTGCCGCAGCATGACGCCCTCCGTCACATAGCTCAGCCGAGTCTCCTTGCTGGTGATGTTTTCAAACCGCACCTGATAGCCCACCTCGCCACCGAGGCGTGCATTGCGCTCACGCGCCACACGCTGGGCCAGCATGCGCGCGGCGATGCGGCGTGGCTGCAGCACGATGCAGCGTTTGCCCTCGGCCAGCAGGCCGGAGTCGAGTACGAATTGCGGGATCTGCGTGGATTTGCCCGAGCCCGTGGGCGCTTTGATCAGCAGATTCGGCAGCGCCGGATCCAGCAGAGCGGCGGTGAAGGTCTGGCGGAGTTCAAAGATGGGAAGCGGAGCGGACATGTGTGTGGAGCGCGCATCCATGACGCATTCTGCTCTCCGGTCGAATGCTGATTCACAGAATCAAATCTCCGTGCCCGGCTCTGGCTCGCCTTTGAAGGTGCCGGTGCCAACGAGTCGCTCAAAGATGGGGCTGGCCATGAGAGTGGTGATGACGGCCATGATCGCCAGCATGGCAAAGATCTCGGCGGAGATGATGCCTTTTTGCAGACCGATGTTGATGATGATGAGTTCCATGAGTCCACGCGCATTCATGAGGACACCGATGCCCATCGCTTCCTTATTCGAGATGCCTGAGGCGCGCGCTGCGGCCCAGCAGGCCACGCCTTTACCAAAAATCGCAGCCAAGAGCACTGCTCCGCAGAAGAGCCAAAGTGTTGGGCTGTTGAGCAAACCAAGACGCGTGTTCAGTCCGGAGAAGGTGAAGAACAGCGGCAGAATGAGTGCGACGGCCAATGGCTGCGTGCGCTCGATGAGTGTGCGGCTCACCACTCCGCGTGGCATGGCGCTGCCCATGACAAAGGCACCAAACACGGCATGCAGCTCGATGTAGTCCGTCCACCAAGATCCGAAGCACATCAGCGCCAGGAAGAAGGCGTACTCGCTATCACTGAGCTTGCCTCGAGCCTCGATGGCGGCGGCATATCGAGCGAGAATTGGACGAATGATCAAATGCGCGACCGCTACGTAAGCGATACCACCACCGATGCTCAACATGGCATGCGACATGTCACCATTGAAGCTGGCCAGCACGACGGCGAGCATGCCCCAGGCTGCCGCATCGTCGATGGCACCAGCGCCGATGGCCACCGTGCCCATGGTGGTGCCTGCGAGTCCTTTGAAGTGGATGATGCGCGCCAACATCGGGAATGCCGTGATGCACATGGATGCGCCCATGAAGATCATGGCGTTCTGCATCGAGGTAGCCTTGGGGAAGAGTGCGGTGTGATTCCACAAGAACCAGCCCAGCCCTGCGCCGAGTATAAACGGAGCCGCCATGCCGGCAAAACTCACGGCGACGGAACTGCCAAAGCGCTTGCGCACAATGTCCATGCGAAACTCGAGACCGACGATGAACATGTACAGCGCCAAACCGAGCTGTGAGACCGGAAAGAGCACCTTCATCGAGTCTTTGGGAAACAAAGCCTCACTCCATGCTGGTGCGAGCGCTCCCAGCAACGATGGCCCCAAACAAACACCTGCAATCATCTCCGCCACAACCTGCGGCTGGCCGAAGCGAGAGGCGATGATGCCGACGACACGGCATATGATCAAGATGATGCCGAGTTGAAGGAAGAACTGAATGGCGAGTTGGAGATTGGTCATAAGGGGATCAATAATTGAGCGTGAGCATTAAATAGGCGAAGTCAGCATCGTCACTGGCACCTGTGCTGGCGAGGTAAGCACCGGCAAAGAAGTGCGAGTAACCAAAGAGCATGTCGAGATGCTGCGAGAGCTTGGCATTCACCGTGAAGTCGAGTTCGCAGCCAGCGTGGTTGTTCGCGTTCGGATTGATGGCGCGCACGCGTGTAGTGCCATTGGCGCGATACCAGGCATCGCCTGTCGTCGCTAGCCAGAAGGAGTGGAAGTCGAGCGTGGTCTTCACCTTCGGGTGCGGTTGCGCGGCGAGTCGCAGCACGAGATTGTGCATGTTTTGCCACGAAAAAGTGTCCATGAAGCCATACGGCGGATGATTCGTGGGGAACAGATTCTGGAAGGTGTGAACGCGGCCGTCATTCGGATCGCTATCGCCACTGCCTGCGCTGTATTCGAGTGCGACACGCGGCTTCCACGATGATTTGAGCCAGTTGTAGCCGCCTTCGAGGTGGTAAGCATAGGCGCTGAGTGGTCGGCCATTCACACGACCACCTTGGCCGACGAGTTCGACGGTGTAATCCCAACCAGCAAGTTTGGTGGGGTCACCTTTGTGCCGGGTGCCTAGCGTGATGAAGTTCGAAGTGCCGGTGAGGTTTTCTTCGTGCAGGTGAAATGCGTAAAGGTCGGTGGTCTGGAAAGGTAGGAAGTGGCTGCTGTAGTAAATGCCGCTGAAGAACTCGTTCCGTGTCGCGGTGTTGTCCAGCCAGTCAGACACGTTGAATTGCGAACGGCGGATGCGCACGACGCTGGAAGTGAAGGCATCGAGCGACCAAGTCTTTGCCTGATAGTGAAACTTCACTGCGTCAAAGGTGCGGCTGAAGTTCAGCCACTCCAGCGGGCCGACGAGACGTTCATCGCCATAGGCGAGCACCTGCCGGCCAATCTTGAGTGTCGTTTGATTCGCGTGACCGAATTCAACACTGGCGAGTCTCAGATCGATGGCGTCGTCGCCCTCAGCACCATTTTGCAGTGGGATATTGGCGCGTTTCGAGAAAGCTTCGCGGACATCCTGCCCCTGCACGGCAAAGCGAATCCAGTCGGCAGGCTGCCACTCGACTCCGAGACGTATGCGCGTGAGCAGGTAAGTGTCGTCCGTCACCGCGCTGCGGCTGGAGTCGAAGTCATAGACGTTGTTGCGCATCTCGCCGCGGGTGCGTGCCTGGAAGTTCCACTTCAGTTGGTCAGCGATGCCATCCGCCGCCAGTGGAGCGGCAGAGAGAGCAAGGATGGCGATGAAATAGCAAGCGTGGCGCATGAGAGGAATTCCTCTGCCGCAAAAGCACTCGTAAAGAAAATAGACTTTCGCTATGGCTTTTATGCTGGCCCGGCATGCAGCCTCAATATGCAGCCTGAAGGCGGAAGAAGGTGGGGCCAGCGGTGGCAGGCATCTCCACGTCCACTCGCACACGGCCGTCGGGGAGCGTTGTTTCGCTGATGCTGGCTGTGCCAGTCCAAGGGGTGTTTTCCGACTTGGTAGCGATGGGACTCCAGGAGTCTGGCGTCAGATCCGTCGAGAGCTCCACCGTGAGCACATTGCCTTGCGGAAGCGTGGCGGTGCGAGTGAAGGAGTAGCGCAGCACATTCCCACCGCCGACGACGGAGGGTACGCAGCCAGGGGTGGAATCGGGCGCGCGTGGATCACGGCCAAAGAGCTGCTCGAAGATGTTGGGCAGACCGTTGCCATTGAAGTCTTCCCAGGCGGCGCTGTTTGGTGGCGGCCCTGTTTCGCCCTCCAGAATGGGGAATTGGGTCTGGCGCCAGACATCATACGGTGTTTGCAGATTGATCGGGTAATAGGACGATCCTTCCTGCCAGGGGTCGCTGCTGTAGAGGAAGACAGGGAAAATCACTCCCGAGTCAGTGAGCGGCGGCGTCCACTCAAACGTGTCGCCTGGAGCGATGTCGGTGCTGGTGGCCACGGCGTTGCCATTGCGAGTCAGGGTGCCGTACGAGTTGAACAGGCGTAGGGGCGTGAGCGTGTCCCCATCATCATCGGTGGCCGGTCCGGTGACGAGCTGGGCGTAGGTGAATGACACGGGCTGCGCACGCAGGCCTAGCAGAGTTGCGGGTTGTGGAATAGACGGTGTGGCATTCAGCAGCGCAGGCTCCATCGAGTCGCCGCCGTTGCTGCCTGCACTGGTGAGTATGAGGTGGCCTCGATAGACTCCCATGGGCACGCTGGCGAGCTTGCGTTGAGCGAGGTCGTGGCGGACGAGTTGCGTGCCTGGATTGGTGCCGTCCGTACGCCAGAGCTGTGTGACGCCGATGTTGGAATCAAACTGACAGGTGGTGAAGTAGAGTTTCCCGCCGAGAGGGATCATCGGACACGGCATGCTGCGATCTGAAGGTGACCAGAACATATTTACAAAGCCTTCCGTGGGCGAGAAGGAGAAGAAAAAGCTGTCAAAACTGGCATTCGTGATCATGAAGACGATTCTGTCCGAGAGAACGGCGAGGTACTCCGGGCGCACTTTGTAGTTATCATTGGTATAGAACACTTCGAAGTCGCTTCCATCCGTGCTCACCAAGCTGCCTGATTGAGTGGTGAAGTAGAATCTGCCCGCGAATTCGACGCCTGCAGGCTTGTTCTTGATGCGGCTGGCTTCCGGTGTGTCAAAAGTCGAGCTGCTGAAGAACACATTGGGACCATCGACAGTATCAGAATCCCATTGGTACATGAGGTGCTGGCTGCCAGTGCCGGGATCGAACCAGAAAATACAGGCGTCGCCGAGCGCCCCTAGAAGCTGTGGATTGAAGATGGATGAAACGGGAGTCTTGAGAGAGGCAGACGTGCCATCCGTGCTCCAAATGACACGCTTGTCAGTGGGTGAGCTGTCTTGTTGGGCCGTGAAATAGAGGTGGCTGCTGCTGGCGGTGAGTTGCGCGATGCCTTTGCCAGCGGGATCCTTGTAGAAGGGGCTGATGGTCGTTACTATGAAGCTGGAATCGAGCGCATTCAGACGCTCGATCGTGCTGTTGTGCTCTTCGACAAAGAACAACTGCCCAGCCGCGACTTTGAGTGCCGTGGCGTTGTATCCCGTCGGACTGTTCACCAATTCAGCGCTGTAGTTTTCGCCGATGATTTCCACCCCGTAGAGCTTCTTCGTGCCGGTGCCGCCCGCTGTGGGGCGGGCGAGCAGGTACAGGCGTCCTTGGAAGGTCACGAGTTGCTCGGGGTCGTAGAGGTCTGTCACTACCGTGGCGCTGTTTTGCTGACCTGTCGGTGTGGTAAACAACCGTCGATCATGACCGTCGTGTCCGGTAAAGAACAGCATGCCTCCCTCTTCGGTGAAGTCGGAACTCAGGCTTGAGGCATTGCTGGCAAAGGAGTCCGATGGCGTGCTCATGGACACAGCGCTTGCCGCATTGTTGGCGTTTGGGAGCCGGTAAAGCGTAGGCTGGGCGTTGGTGTCTCCGACAAAAAGCTGGTCCGAGGTGCCGAAGGGGAAAAAGTTTCTCGGTTTCGCCGATCCACCCGCTGGCGTCGGCACAGTGACCTTCAGGACGTCACCACCGATGATGCGATAAAGTTCTTCCACGTTTGTTTGCGTGGCGATCACGTACGCGGCGTTTCCCATGGGCGTGGTGACGCTCGCATTCCAGACCCGAGAGACCGAGGTGAAGAAGGGCCCCGTGCTAAAGGTGCTGCCCGTTTTGCCATTGGCATAGCGGAAACGAAACTGCGTGGATTCCGGCCTCAGATACGCGAGTTCAGAGCCGGTGACCAGCGTGGGCAGCGTCGTGTTTTGCACGCCCGCATCGCAGAAGCGAAACACCGGCGTGGCTCCGGCCTCGGCATAGTAGAGGTCACGAGCAGAGCCGCTCTGGACCTGGAAGAAGACCCCGGGATTGCCACGGCTCATGATCAAGGCGGTGGGATTGCTGCTGGCCGCGCCAGATGTCACATTCGCTAACAGCGTGGTCGTATCGCTTGTGCCAAGGGTGGTCCATACTTCGCGGCCTTCACTGACCGAGGTGGCGGCGAAGCAGATGCGGTCCGTGCCATTGGAGACGAAGTGACTGGGCTGGCTGTCGCCAGACGCACCGCCGATGTCGAAAAGCTGGCTTTTGATCCCTGAGGAGATTTGATAAAGCCAAGGCTCCTTGTTTTGGTCGATCGTCTGGTAGCAGAGGAAAGTGTTCGTCGCTGCATACACCGGACTTGTCGGTATGGGTGCAGAACTGGTGCGCAGGGTGTCGATTTTACTGGGACTGCCGGCATGGCCAGCCCGATAGAGTTCAACGTAATTGCTGGGAGCACCCAGTCCACGCGCCAGGAAGAAGATGATGGGCTGGCCAGCGAGCACAGTGACCTGGGTGATGGAGCCTGCGGCAAAGATGCCGAGCTTTTGCGGAAGACTCGTGCCATCCGTCACCCACAGCTCGGTGGAGAAACGCTCGCTCGGATTGGTGCCAGTCGCGTCGGTGGTGAACCAAAGATGGCCGTTGCTTGCGCCAAGGATGACCGGCGCGGCATGGGAGTAGCCAGGCTGCACCTCGCCGAGGAAGCCGTAGGTGTTGATATTCGCCGTCGTGTACAATTCGGGGCCATGCACGCCGTTGTCGGCCACATAGACGACATTGCTACCCACGGTGGTGAACTGAGACGGATTGCTGGACTCAGGCCCTGGCCGCACGTCTTTCCAAAGTGAGGCTGATCCAGAGTAGCGCCAGAGTTCCGTTCCGTGTTCCGTGTCCGCCCCTGCAAAAAAGCCCGCGAAGGAATCGCTGGCGCCGGGACCCACGGCAGATTTCTGGATCTGCGCGTTGTTGATGTTGCCGAGGGAAATGAGATTCTGCTGCCCGGCTTGTACGGCGGGGGGGATCAGACAAAAGCTGATCAATAAAGCGAGCGGGGCAGAATTTGGGATCGTGGGCGACATCAAGACGAATTCTGGCTCACTGCTTATCAGACCGGACTCATTCCGAACAGTAAAAAGTGTGTCAAGATAGCGGCAACCCTGATTTGCAT
>NZ_JBIPNG010000646.1:0-3009 GCF_044373815.1 Prosthecobacter sp.
ATTGAATTTGAACCGCCGTGCAGGAGACTGCACGGCGGTTTTTTGTATTGCGGGGATGGGTGGAAGGGCGGGGCTTTTTCCGGAACCGGCTGAAGCCGGGACTACATTACGTGCGCTGGATTTTATACCATCAGAGCTGAAAAAGAGTCTATGCGAGCCCAAGCAGAGAGGCGGTAAAACAGAGCTTCCTCCGTCGGATTGGGACATGGTGGCAGTCGGCCCAACCACCGCCCCCGCCTTTCCACACTCCAAGGACGGCGCACCTTTTTGAGCGCCCGCGACGCCACAGACCCAAAAATTCGGACCCGCACAGCGGTTCCCTACCAGCGCTGCGGCACGCGCTTATCTTGCATGGCAGGGATGCGCCGGGTGCTTCCTTGGAGGTGAAACTGCCTCCACGTGGTTTCAAACAGAGGGGGGTGACGTGCGGAGCAACGGACCTGTATTCAACAGATCATGGTATTAGACATCCACGACTTTGGCGGCCTTGGCTTGGGCGGCCTGCCATTCCTGGTAGCGCTCCAGTTCGCGTTGCACGAGTTTCAAACAGAAGGCGACCACGGTGGCGTCGTCGAGGTAGCCGACGCCGACAATGACGTCTGGGATGACGTCTGCGGGATTGAGCACGTAGAGCAAGGCCAGTGACACTGCGCTGATGGCCCAATAGGGGATCTCGCGATAGGATCCCGCCCAGTAGTCCTTCACCATGCTGAGCATGATCTTCGTTTGTTCGAACACTTTTTTGAGCTTGGGCAGCTTGGTTTCGATCTCCTGCGCGCGCTGGTTGACCTTGGCTATGTCGAGATCGTGATCGCCATTGGTGGGAGTACTCATAGGGAAAAGTAACCAACGACATTTGTGAAGTCCAGCATGCAGTGAGAACAGCGTTATGAGGAGATTCTGCCACATCAGCACGATTGACATGGCCACCAAGGCTCGAATCATCACACTCAATGCCCACAGAAGCCACCCCGCCATCCGCCACCGGCCAGATCAACCATTTGATGAGTGAACTCATTGAATGCGGACGGGATTTTCACCATCGCGGCTGGTCGCTGGGAACGAGCAGCAATTACAGTGTGGTGATTGACCGTGAACCGCTGACGCTGCTGATGACGGGGAGTGGATTCGACAAAGGACGCCTGCAGCCAGACCAGTTTGTCATGGTGGATGAAAACGCGCAGGCGTTGGACGGGGATTTTCCGAAACCCTCCGCCGAGGCGCTGCTGCACACGGTGCTGGCGAAACACGGCGCAGGAGCGGTGCTGCACACCCACTCGGTGGCGGCCACGGTCTTGAGCGAGCATTTTCTGAAGGACGGCGGGCTGCGGATTGCGGGCTATGAAATGCTGAAGGGACTCGCTGGAATCAGCACGCATGAGTCTGAGGCATGGATCGAGATTTATCCCAACACGCAGGACATTGCAGCGCTGGCGAAGGTGATTGATGCACGACTGCAAGATCCTGCGAGCGTGCTGCGCCATGGCTTTCTGATGGCGGGCCACGGCCTTTACACCTGGGGGGAGAACATCGCGGCTGCGCGGCGGCAGATTGAGGTGCTGGAGTTTCTCTTCGAAGTCGTCACACAGAAGCGTTTGCTCTTAGGCTCGTTTTAACGAGCACTCCTTCCATGGCCTACCTCCGCATTCCTTCCGCAGACCGAGTCATCGACGATGCGGACAGCATCCGCAGTTTTCTTCTGCCCCACGGCATTCATTACGAACGCTGGCAGGTGGCGGGGCGCATCGACCGAGATGCCACGCAGGAGGAAATCCTGGCGGCGTATGCACCCGAGGTGGAAGCCCTGATGAAGAGTGGCGGCTACATCGCGGCGGATGTGGTGAACGTGACTCCGGAGGTGCCCAATCTGCAGGAGATGCTGAACAAGTTTAATCAGGAGCACCGCCATGCAGAGGATGAGGTGCGCTTCATCGTCAAAGGGCACGGCATCTTTTACATCAATCCCGAGAATGGGGATCCGGTCTTCTCTATTGAGATCGAAGAAGGTGATCTCATCAATGTACCTGCGGGCACGAAGCACTGGTTTGACCTGTGTGCCGACCGCACCATCCGTGCGATACGCCTCTTTCGCGAAAAGGCTGGATGGACGCCACTGTACACCGGTGACGCGATTGCGAGCGGGTATCAGCCGCTGTGCTTTGGGCCCAATCCCCTCGCCGCCAAAGGTTTCCGTATTGAGCAGGCTGCGGCCATCGCAGCATGATCACGTTCGAGGGAAAACTGATCCTGCTGGACATCGAGGGAACCGTCTCGCCTCTGGCGTTTGTGCATGACGTGATGTTTCCGTATGCGCGACAGCATGCGGGAACTTATCTCGCCATGCATTGGAACACGGCGCTGATTTCACAACTCGCACGTGATGCAGATGTACCCTCCTTTGCTTCTCCTGCCGAGGCCGAGGCAGCCGTGCATCGGCTGATGGAAGCGGACGCCAAGGTGACCGGTTTGAAGCAGCTTCAGGGCATGATCTGGGAAGAGGGATTTCGCAATGGCGAGCTGCGCAGCCGAATCTTTGATGATGTGCCGTTGGCGCTGGCAGGCTGGTGTCAGAAGGGCCGGGAAATACGCATCTACTCCTCCGGCAGTGTACAAGCGCAGAAGCTTTTCTTTGCGCACACGAAGCGCGGGGATCTCACCACGCACTTCACAGGCTACTACGACACCACGACAGGGTCCAAACGCGAAAGCGCCAGCTACAGGGCGATCGCGGCGGATTGCGACCTACCAGCGGAGCAAATTCTCTTCATCAGCGATGTTGTGGAGGAATTGAATGCGGCGCGAAACGCTGGCATGTTCACTGCACTCGCGGTCCGGCCTGGAAACAAACCGGCGCCGCAGCACGATCATCCTGCCATCCAATCCTTCGATGAGTTGAGGCTACACTGACGATACGCCGCCTATTTTGGCCACTCGCCCAAGTTGGCATCAAAGACTTTTTCCCCCGCATCAGTTGAACGCACCTCCACGCTACTGACTTGAACGCCGATC
>NZ_JBIPNG010000216.1:0-10502 GCF_044373815.1 Prosthecobacter sp.
ATGTTTGAACCTTCCAACAGCGGATCGAATGGCTTGAGCACCTCAACATCCAGGTCTGCATAGATGCCGCCGTGGTGGTGCATGTAAGCCACGCGGATAAAGTCCACCTTCAGGATGTTTGGGGTCAGCGCGGTGTAATGCTCTATAAACTCCGGGTAGTGCTGCCGAATCAGGTCAAGATTGTCAGCATCATTCCACAGCCGGCATTCCCAGCCAGGGTGATGCGCGCGCCATGAGTGTTGAAACTCGCGCAGGTCGCATGGCATCTCCGCTCTGTCCCAGGTTTGGTGAATGATGCGTGGAATCATCTGAATCTACTCATTTATGGATTGGCTTTGAGTCTCTGTGCCTTTGCATCTTTGCACGAGCCAGCGCTCGAGCTTTTCCGTGTCAGGACGCTGGCGCATGCGTTCCGCACACGCTGCGGCACGCTGACGTATTCCAGAATCTTCCAGGCATCGCTTTAACAGCGGCATGGCACGCTTGAGGTTGAAGCCGCGTGTGCCGAGGTTCAGCCCGACCCCAAGGCGCTCCACGCGGTCGGCATTGTCGAACTGATCGTGCGCCATGGGCACGATGAGCTGTGGCACACCTGCGGCGAGGCACTGCGCGACGGTTCCCATGCCGCCATGATGCACAAACGCAGCCACATGAGGCAGCAACTGGCTGAAAGGAGCGTACTCCACGGCCTGGACCGATGCTGGCAGCGAGGCCGGAAGCTGATTGAGATCGCGCGTCACAAAAACGGCGCGGAATTGATTCTGCGTGACGAGTTGCAGCGCTGTTTCAAAGAAGTCTCGAGCATGTCTGTGCCCGGTGCCTGCGGTGAAAAGCACGGGCTTGTCACCGGTCTCCAGGAAAGTTTTCAAAGCAGGTGGCAGCGTCTCTTCCTGTGATAAATCTTCGAGTGGGTAATCCCATTGGAGCAGGTTGCGCGGCCAGTCCGGTTGCGGTGGCGCATACCAGCTGGGGAAAAGTGCCAGCACGCCATCCGGAGAGTCCCACCACTCCCAGCGCAAACTTTGGGGAGCAGGAACGCCGTGATCATCGCAGGCTTTCTGGACGTGTGGATGCGCATAGCGGTCGAACGGATTGGGCCCTGAAAGCACCAGCCTGCGCAGGGCCAGAGGCAGCCACCGCAACCAGCGAAACGCGGGGATGAACAGCGGCGGTGCATGCGCGCTGTTCACCAACAAGGGATAAGCATGCACGGTCACCAGTGGAATGCCGTGTTTTTCGCGAATCAAGCGCGCGCCAAAGCAGGTCATGGGCGCGAGCATGAGGTCGGGCTGGCCATTGCGGGCCATCCAAAGCTCAATTGCTGCAGCGTAGTCACCCGTGGCGCGCCCTGCATAACCGTGTGCGACTTGGGTAGCTTCGATGATCTTGAACAGGCCCGGATGGGAGAGCATTTCATCAAAGTCATCCCGTGCCAGAGGCATGAAATCGACTCCAGCCCGCACGCAGGCGCTTTCAAATGCGCGCGCTGCGATCAGCGTCACTCCATGGCCGTGCTGCTTGAGGAGCCGGCCCAGCCAGATGAAGGGGAAGACATCTCCCGAGGTGCCGTGAGGCAGCAGGAGAATCTTCTTCATGAGCTCATTCGTGCCTCCAGCCATGCGATGAGTTGGTCGTCAGGCGGCTGCTGGCGCATGCGTTCAGCGCACAGGGCGGCGTTGCGGCGGATGGTTTCATCGGTGAGACAGCGCTTCAGCAAAGGCATGACATGGGGCACGTCAAAACGGTCCACACTGATGGTCAGCCCCGCGCCCAGACGCTCCACCCGATCAGCATTGTCGAACTGATCATGGGCCATCGGCATCATGAGCTGGGGAATGCCTGCGGCGAAGCACTGGGCCACCGTTCCCGGGCCGCCGTGATGCACAAAGGCCTTGGTGTGCGGCAGCAGCGTGCTGAAAGGCGCGTATTCGACAGCGTGAATGGAGGTAGGAAGGACCGAGGGCAGCTGCTGAAGATGACGGGTGACAAAGACTGCGCGGCACTGCAGTTCCTCAACCAGCTTGACCGCGACCTCGAAAAAGCGATGTGCATGCATCGGCCCGCTGCCGGGAGTGAACAGCACCGGCTTGTCGCCCGCCTTCAAAAACGAGACGAGATCCGGCGCCAACGGCACATCGCCCAAGTCCTCCAAGGGGAAGTGCCATTGCAGCAGGTTCTGCGGCCAGTCAGGCTGGCGTTTGGCAAACCAGTCGGGGAACAGGGCCAGTACCCCATCTTGAGAGTGCCCCCACTCGCGCTCCAGATCACGCGGCACTGCCACGCCATGTGCGGCGCACAAAGGTTTCAAAGCGGCCAGCGCGTGACGATCAAAAGGGTTGGGTGCGGCAAAAATCAACTTCCTCATCCACAAAGGAAGCATGCGCAGCCAGCGAAATGCAGGCGTGAGCAAGGAGGGCTCATAGGCGCTTTGCATCATCAGGGGATAAAGATGCACCGTCACCAAGGGCAGACCGAGTTTTTCACGCAGCAATCGCGCGCCATAGCAGGACTTTTGAGCGAGCATGAGATCGGGCCTGCCGTGCGTGGACATCCAGGTCTCGACTGCTTCGATAAACTCACCAGCAGCCCGGCCGGAGTAGTAATAGGCCAGCCGTGTGCCTTCGACTTTTTTGGACATGCCCGGGTTTGCAATCATCTCCTCTCCCACGAGGTTTTTCGTCGCCAAGAACTTCAGTCCGCTCTGTTCGGCATAGGAGGCGTAGCCGGGCGTGGTGATCAAAGTCACGTCGTGACCGCGTGCACGGAGCAGCTTGCCCAGCCAGATAAAAGGCAGGATGTCGCCACAACTGCCGTAAGGCATGACTAGAATTTTTTTCATGAGGAAAATGATGAATGAAGACCGCCTTCAGCGCATCTGGCTTCCAACCAAGAAGTGAGATTGGTGGCAGGCGGCCTGTGACGCATCCGGCTTGCACATTCCCCGGCTTGATGGCGCAGGGACTGTTGTTCCAGGCAGCGCCGCAACAACGGCAGTGCTCGTTCGACGGTGAACTGGTCCAGGTTCAGCGCCAGCCCGGCGCCGAGCCGCTCCACGATAGCGGCGTTGTCAGGCTGATCGTACGCCATCGGCGTGACGAGTTGTGGAATTCCCGCCATGAAGCACTGCGAGAGTGTTCCCATCCCACCGTGATGCACGAGCGCCGCAGCGTGGGGCAGCAGGGTGCTGAATGGCGCGTAGCTTGTCACGAAGACAGACTGGGGCAGGCCGGTGGGGGCTTGATGAACATCGCGTGTGGCAAACACCGCCCGGCAGCCGAGACGGGCCGTGATTTCCGCCGCCATTTCAAAATAGCGGCGGGAATGCAGATGATGGCTGCCCAGTGTGAAGACGACGGGCTTGTCACCTGCAGCGAGAAACGTGGACAGATCCGGCTCCAGCGGCCTGGCATCAGCCATATCTTCCAATGGGAAGTCCCATTGAAAGGTGTTCGGCGGCCAGTCCGGCTGCGCCGAGGCAAACCATTCGGGAAACAAAGCCAGGGAGCCATCCGGCGAGTGCCACCAGTCGCGCAATCGCCGTGGTGCTTTGACGCCCTGTTCAGCGCAGCACTGGCGCACTTGAGGCAAGGCCAGATGATCGTAAGGCGCGACATTCGTGAGGAAGTAACGACGTAGTGGCAATGGCAGCATTCGCAGCAGTCGCGCGAATGGCACACTCAGTGGCACGGCATGCGCGCTGACGAACTGCAGCGTGCTTAGATGCGTGGAAATCAGCGGCGTGCCCAGTTTGGCCCGCAGCAGTGGCGCGGCGAAGTTCATGATCGGCGCCAGCATCAGATCCGGCCTGCCGTTGCGGCTGAGGTCCTCCATGACGGCCTCCACGTATTTGGGAACACAGCGCCCGGCATAAGCATAAGTCAGCTTTAGGCTCTGATGCGGCCGCCAGAAGGCAGGATTGCGCACCAGCTCCTCGTAGCCGTCATTCTTCAGCGGCGCGAATTCCAAGCCCGCCTGCAATGCGGCTTCGCGATACGTTTCCAGCCAGACCAGCAGCACGCTATGCCCCCGTGCCCGCATTTGCCGCCCGATCCAGATCAGAGGCAGCACATCACCTGTCGTGCCGTGCGGCATAAGAACGATGCGGCTCATAGGGCTTGCATGCGTTTTTCCAGCCAGTCCATCAGCACGTCCGGAGCCCGCCGCTCGCGCATTCGCATGGCATAGGCACTGGCTTTCTCACGAAGGGTGTCATCCTCCAGGCAGCGCCGCAGCAGCGGCAGTGCACGTTCGACGGTGAAACGGCCATGGCTGATGCTCAAACCCACGCCGAAACGCTTCACGCGATCTGCGTTGTCCGGCTGGTCCAGCGACATGGGCACCACAAGCTGCGGCAGTCCGGCCGCGAGGCACTGCGAAGTCGTGCCGATGCCACCGTGATGAACAAACGCACGTGCTCGTGGCAGGAGCAGGCTGAAGGGCGCATAAGCCGAGACTAACACTCCTGCGGGCAGATCTCTGGGCACTTGGTCTGTCTTCGGCGTGATGAAAATGGCACGACAACCCAGCTCACTGACCAGCTTTGCTGCGGTCGCGAAAAAGGCCTCGGCATGAAAGTGCCCGGTCCCTGCGGTGAAGAGCACCGGCTTCTCTCCCTCGGCCAGAAACTTGGCCAGCGCATCGTCCAGGGGGCGCTCTGCCGCCATGTCTTCGAGTGGAAAGTCCCACTGTAGCAGGTTCTTCGGCCAGTCCGGCTGCGGCGGAGCGAACCAGTCAGGAAACAAAGTCAGCACCCCGTCGGGCGAGTCCCACCATTCCTTCCACAAACTACGCGGTCTGACGCCGTTCTCAGCGCAGCAGCGCTTCACCGCCGGATAGGCAAAAAGGTCCAACGGGTTGGGAAACCACAGAATGAACCGGCGCAGCAGCAGCGGAAGCTGACGCAGCCAAAGGAACGGCGGAATGACGACGGGAGGCAGATGCGCCTTGATGATCATCATTGGGTAGAGATGCACCGTCACCAAAGGGATCCGCAGCTTCTCACGCAGCACTCGTGCTCCAAAGCAGATCATCGGCGCCATCAACAGATCGGCGGGGCCGTGTTGCGTGATCGCCGCTTCCGCAGCCGCCACATAATCCTTGGCTGCACGACCGCCATGCTGGTAGGCGGTGGCTAGTCCGATTCCCAGCTTCCAGAGACTGGGGGCTTTGAGCATTTGCTCCAGTTCATCGCCGCTCGTGGCCACAAAGTTCAATCCTGCCTGCCTGGCGATTGACTCATACCTTGGTGCGGTGACCAGCGTCACGCGATGCCCCCTCGCCATCAACTGGCGGCCCAGCCAGATGAACGGATAGGTGCTGCCCGAGGTTCCATAGGGTAGCAGCAGGATGTGGCTCATGTGGGAGTAGGAGGGTGTGCCATTCGGGCTTCAATCCAGGACATCAAGGCAGCCGGATCTCTGTCCTGCCGTATCTTTACCGCACACGCCAGCGAAGTCTGTCGAAACGCCACATCTTCAAGCAACCGTTTCAAACAGCCGACCACGCGCTCCGGCGTGAACTGCCGGACGCTGAGACCAATGCCGGCACCGAGGCGCTCCAACCGGTCCGCGTTGTCGGGTTGGTCATGGGCCATCGCCATGATGAGCTGAGGCACACCGGCGGCGAAGCCCTGCGACAGGGTGCCGATGCCGCCATGATGCACAAACACCGCAGCATGCTTCAGCAGCGTGCTAAATGGCGCGTACTCGACTGTGAGAATGCTCGCAGGCAAATTTGGCGGCACCTGCTTCGGCTCACGCGTGACAAAGACTGCACGGCAGCCGATGCGCTTGACGGCTTCCGCAGCGACAGCAAAAAAGCGTGACGCCTGCACATTCGCACTGCCTGGGGTGAAGATGACCGGGCGCTCACCGTTCGCGAGAAACGCCTGCAACTCTGGTTGCAGCGTCTGCTCTGTCGCCAGATCTTCGAGTGGAAAAGTCCATTGCAGCAGATTGGCCGGCCAGTCGGGCTGTGGTTGTGCAAACCATGCGGGAAACAAGGCGAGCACGCCATCCGGTGAATCCCACCACTCACGCCACAGACTGCGCGGTGGTTTGACACCGTTTGCTTCACAGATGCGGCGCACTTTGGGCAGCGCGAAGAGATCGACCGGATTTGGCAATTCGAAGATCAGCTTTTTGCACCACACGGGCAGCTTGTTGAAGAGGCGCATCACCGGATGCAGCAGAGGCGTCTCATGCACACTCAAAAAAACAGCGGGCTGCAGATGCACGGTGATCAGCGGGATGCCATGCTTTTCACGGGCTAGACGTCCGGCGAATGCGGTAACGGGAGCCAGCATCAGATCGACCTTCCCACAGCTCTCGATGGCGACGAGATAGGGCTCCACGGATTTGGCGGCGAACTCAAACACCACCTTCGTGCCGATGCCGGACTTCCAGATGCGGGGATCTCGGATCATGGCCTCGAACTCGTCTCTTTCCCCCAGAGAAATGAATTCGATGCCGGCTTTGCGCGCCTGTTCTTCAAACAGACATGCCGTGATCATTCTCACGCGGTGTCCGCGCGCCATGAGCTGCCGCCCCAGCCAGATGAAGGGGAACACATCGCCGGCACTGCCGAATGGAAGCAGTAGGATCTCAGCCATGCGTCCAGCGTTTGAGCAATGCAGGCAGGGCCTGCGGACGTGACATCGTCACATAAATGCCTCCCACCACCGCACTGGCTCCGCAGAACCAGAAGATGTCTCCCGGTGTCCAGCCCAGGCGGGTGTTCAGCTCTTTTTGCAACACAGCAGCGGCGCTGATGCCCACCCATGAAAGCCACGAGGCCGCCCCCTGCACCGAGCCTTTGCGATCTGCTGGTGGCCGATGCTGAAGCACTGCTGCCAGCGGCACGATGAACATGCCACCGCCGATGCCCAGCAGGGTGAGACAGACGGTGAATGCCGATCTGGAGATGTCTGCCAACCCGAGTGCGAATCCCATGATCGCCATGAGGAAGGCACCAAGCGGGATGAGGCCATACTCCACGTGATCCCCGCTCAATTTTCCGGCAAGCAAACTGCCCGCCGCCATGCCGACGGCGAGCGCGACCTGCAAGGCGCTGTTTTCCATCGGCTTGATGTGCAGCACCTGCTCCGCATACAGCACCAGATTCATCTGGATGAGCACGGCGATGAAAAAGAAGCCCGTGTTGCCGAGATTCGCCCGCCACAGGTCGCGGTCGGTGCGCATCCATTTAAACTCGCGCCACAGGTCGCCGAGGAAGTTGAGGCGCAGCGGCTTGTCAGGGCTCGCGGCAGGCACGCGCGTGATGCCCAGGCTCATGAACCAGCCGATCATGGCCAGAGCCAGAAGGATGCCGCCCGACCACGCCGGTTTGCCTGCAAAGCTCTCCGCCAGCCATGCGGCGGCCAGCGTGCCGAAAATCGCCGCCAGAAAGGTGAGCATCTCGATCACGCCATTGGCCCATGAGAGCTTGGCAGGAGGCACCACTTCTGGCAGCGAGCCATACTTGGATGCTGCAAAGAACGCGCTGTGCACCCCCATGAGGCAGATGCTCACGAGCTGCAGCCCCATCCTGCCGGAGGCCAGCGCATAGGTGGCGAAGATCATGATGCCAATCTCCATCGACTTCACGCCGATCATCACATGCCGTTTGCTGAAGCGGTCGGCCATCCAGCCGCCAAACATGGAGAGCAGCAGAAACGGAATGGCAAAATACATGCCCGAATCCGACACCAGCGCGTCAAGCTGCTCCTTGGGCAGCTTCTGCGCGATCACCAGATAGATAACCAGCCACTTGAGCACGTTGTCAGAAAACGCCCCCTGAAACTGAGTGCCCATCAGGCTCCAAAAGCCGCGCTGCCAGTTGGATTCAGAAGTTGGAGGGGAAGAATCGTTCATGCGCGTTTGGCGGCGGCTTGTTCGGGCGTGGGGCAGATTTTCTTCAGCACAAAATGCGTCGGCACAAAGACCACGAAGATGAGCAGCGCAAGCCATGTGACGAGATAAAGTTCGGGGCTCATCCAGGTCTGAGGCTGCGCATCGTCCATGCCGAAAACGTAGTTCACATTGCGCGGCAGATTGGGGTCCGAAAGGATGGCGCCGGCTTTCGGCAGCCAAAAATAGGCCACAAGGCAGGAGGCCGAGGCCAAAACCGTCCAGCCTTTGATCGCACGTTTGTCATAGCCCAGCCTGAACACGAGAAAGGCCAGCAGGAAGGGCAACCAGCCATGGAAGAGCGACAAGCCGCGCAGAAACAGCGGCTTGGTGCCATCAAACATGTAGGCCGTCATGCCCGTCATCTTGAAGCCGCAGAGCTGCACGGCAAAATCCACGCACCACAATGCCTGTGGCATCAGGATTCCCACCGCTGGCAGTGAAAGGAGCAGCGGACTTTCCAGCCATATCCCGACCAGTGCGAACAGTAGGGCGATGTCGCAAAAATAGAGAAAGTTCGTCGGGCCGTAATGGTACAAGTAAACGGGAATCAAAACCGCCATGAAGGCGGTGTAGGCGAGCTTGAGCCAGAGCGGGATGGCGTGGGCGGAGTGAGAGTTGTTGTTCATGCAAGGGGAGCATCCAACCATCGGCTCAGTCTGACCAATCGACCGTCTGTGAGCTTGTATTGAGAAAATGCATGCCCCTCAGACCTGGGCCTACTGAACGCTCAGGCAGACCATGTCACCGGCGGCGTTGCGCACGTAGACATGTCCGTTGGCAAACACCGGAGCGCTCCAGCAGCGCCCGGTGAGCACTGGGGTGCGGGAAAGAGGCTCAAATTTGGCAGCGCTGGCTTTGGCGATGATCAATTCACCCTTGGCCGTCAGGATGATGAGCTTGCCATCGGCAGCCATCAGCGAGCAGAAACCGACGTCTGCCGCGCTCCATTTCTCCGTGCCAGTGGCGAATTCGATGCACTTCAGGCTGGCGGATTTGTCTGAATCGCCATCGCTGCCGTAAAGATGGCCGTCGATCAGCACGCTGGAGTTGAATTGGTTTTTCATCACCCGGCTGCGCCAGATTTCCTTGGGTTCGGCGGAGCTGAGATCCAGCAAGGCACAGCCTTTGTTGTAGCCGGTGGAGATGAAGAGCTGGGTGCCGCTGAGAATCGGATCCGCCGCGTTCACGCCGTAGCTGGTGGACCAGGTGTGCTCCCACAGCACGCTGCCGTTGCTGGGATCGACCCCCTTGTAAGCACGACCGGAACTCAGCACGACCTGAGTCTTGCCATTCACTGTGATTGGATACGGCGTGCAGTAGCCCGAGTTGGCCTTGTCGCTGGTCCACACCGTTTTCCCCGTGGCTTTCTCGATCGCTGTTCCAGCTTTGCCAACGTTCACAATGAGGAGCTTGCCCGCGACCAACGGTGAACCCGCAAAACCCCAGTCCGGAATGTCGGCCTCGGTTTCCTTCTGGATGTTTTTCTGCCACACGACCTTGCCCGTTGCAGCATCGAAACAGAACAGATCGCCCCAGCGGCTGAGATGATACGCCTTGCCGTCTTCAATCGTCGGCGTGGCCGAGGTGCCGCCTTCATAATACTTGTCGCCGAGATCGGCGGCATAGGCGTGCTTCCATACTTCCTTGCCACTCGTGGCATCAAAGCAGAAGACCGTGTCCTTGCCGTCCGCATGCCCTGTGGTGTACACACGACCTGCAGCCACGGTGAAGGAAGCAAAGCCGATGCCGATCTGCGCTTCCCAGACCTTTTTGATTGTGGTTCCAGTCAGTTTTTCACTCGAAATGCCGTCATGATTGGGCCCGCGCCAGATCGGCCAGTCAGCGGCTTGCAGGGTGGCGGCGGCAAGAAGGAAAAGGAGCGTGGATTTCATACCCCCGGAATGGAGCGGGAACGGCCTGAAATGGCAAGCTTGATCTCGATTGCGCCCCACTGTTCCATTCCTGCGCGGCAAGTGCGGTTTACACTCGCAGACCACCTTTTCATGTGCTTTTTCACCTGCCCATGCCAGCCACCGCCACGATCACCAACATCTCCTGCTATCAATTCGCCGAACTCTCCGGATTGAAGGAGATGCGCGCGCGGCTGCTGGAGCAATGCAAAAAACTGGGCTTGAAGGGCACGATTTTGCTGAGCACGGAAGGCATCAACATGTTCGTGGCCGGCGTGCGGGAGAATGTGGACGCACTCGTGGATGAGCTGCGCGCCATTCCGGGGCTGGCAGGACTGAAGCCAAAATACAGCGAGAGCGCGGAGCAGCCGTTCCGCCGCATGCTGGTGCGCATCAAGCAGGAGATCATCGCTTTCGGTGTCGAGGGCATCGAACCAGCGAAGTACACATCGCCACGCCTGGAGCCCAAAGTTTTAAAACAGTGGCTGGATGAAGGCCGCCCGGTCATTCTGTATGACACACGCAATGATTACGAAGTGAAGCTCGGCACCTTCAAAGGTGCCGTCGTGGCGGGTGTCGATTCCTTCCGCGAATTCCCCGAAGCGGTGCGCCGTCTGCCACCCGAGATGAAGAAGGCGGAGATCGTGTCTTTCTGCACCGGCGGCATCCGCTGCGAAAAAGC
>NZ_JBIPNG010000017.1:0-32134 GCF_044373815.1 Prosthecobacter sp.
AGTGATGCTCCCGGGCGGGAAGAGATCGAAGTACTCCTGAGGCACGTACCAAGGCGTGTGCGGCTTCACGATGCCGCAGGCCAGGAAGAAGGGCTCCTCATGCGGCTTCGTCAAAAACTCCGCCGCCCATCCGGCCAGCTTCCAGTCCTCCATCTCCTCCTTGCTCTTGTAGAGCGGGCCCCACGCATGCTTGCCGATGGCGTTCATGCCCACGCCTTCCGGGGGTGCTGGAGCATGTTTCTTGGCCTTGCGGCCCAGTTCGAGGGTCTCGGCCCAGATGCGTTTGCCAGCAGCAGCGGCGATGGCGGAGCTGAAGACCTTGCCTGCTCCCGCGAGGTGATAGCCCTGATCGCGGAAGTACGTCGGCAGTGAGGTCGAGCGCATCAGCAGATGATCTTTTGGCAATGAGTCCTGGCTGTTATCATAGATGCCCGTGGTGGAGGGGCGCAGGCCGGACAGAAAGGCCGTGCGCGAAGGATTGCACACCGGTGCTGCACACTGTGCATTGGCAAAGTTCATTCCACTCTTTGCAAAGAGGTCCAGCTGTGGCGTCACAGCCTGCGGTGAAATATCAGTGCGGCCCGCGAAACCGTTTTGATCATCAATCACGATCAGCAGCACGTTGGTCTTCGGCGCAGCGGCTGCCTGACCTGAAACAAGCGGTGCCATTACCAGGAAGAGGAGTGCGCGTGTTTTCATGAGCAGCCCCCTCAAACGTTGGTGGTCCCAAGTCTTTCGTGAAATTATCGCCTGGACGCCACTTTCCAAGGCAGGGCGCATGGCCCAGGCGATGGCTCAAGACCGTGGTTTGACAATAAGGCTCTCCATCGGCGGCGCGTTATGCTCGCCTGTGTTTTCGTAGCCGGGCAGCTCCTTGCCGCCGTGGCGCTCTTCGCGTGACTTTACCTCGGGGCCATAGGCCATGCGGAGAATTTTCAGTTTTTCAATTTTGTCCTCCGCTCTCACGCCCACCTGAGTGCGGCAGATCGTACAATCCTCCACCGTCACCCGTGCATCTCCACGCCCGCCGGGACCGCGTGCGCGAATGGCCACCTCATTGTCATCAAACACGCAGTGCGAGATCACTGCATCAATGTGTTCCTTCAAATTGAGAGCGGCACGTGTCGAGATCTGGCTGGGCTGGTTCCAGCCATGCATGTAACACTGGCGGATGATGAGCTTGCAACGCTCGCCATCGGGCGGGGTCTTTGAATCAAAGGCGTTCTCACCCGGACTCTGCCCCGCTTTGAATCCCGGTGCGTCTTCAGCGAGCGGGCCCGCCCACAGATTGCATTGTTCAATCGTCAGACTGCCGCGTGACCTGCGGTCCGGGTCAAACTGAATGCAATCACCCGAGGTGTGGGAGATGTCGCAGTTGCGGATGGTGACATCGCCCCAGCGGCCGGTGATGCCATGCGCATCGTTCTGCTCCTCAAAGGTGCCGTTCAAGAGATGATGGATGCGGCAGTTCTCGATCACCACACGCTTGCCAAAGACTCCGACGCCGTTGCCTGTGCCATTGAAGATCTCGCAGTTGCGCAGCGTGACATCATCCGCGGTGATCTTCACAATGTTGCCGCCCTGGCCCTGAGCATCGACACGGAAGTTTTCATAGACACCGGGCTTCGTGATCTCCAACCGATGGACGAGCTTCGCACCTGCTTGGGTGCCCACCGGACCCGGAGCCCCTGCTAGTTCGGCAGCGTGAAGTGAAATGAGCACGCCGCAGGCGGCCCAGCAGATGAGGAAGGTCTTTTGCATGGCACGTAGAACGCCGCAGCGGCGCGTCTGTTACCAAGGAATCACCGCACGATCCTTCACAAATTTTCCGCGCAGCGTATGGGGCGCATCCAGAGCCAGCCATGTAAGCGTATCCGCGCCTTCATCCGGTGTGCGAGGTGCCTCACTGCCGCCCATTTCAGTTCGGCACCAGCCGGGGCACATGCTGTTCACCATCACGTCTGGCAATGCGGCGGTAAGCTGCTGCGTGAGCATGTTGAGCGCGGTCTTGCTGATGCAATAAGCCGGCGCCCAGGATTGAGGCTCACCATCCAGCTGCCCCGCGCCACTGGAGACATTGACGATGCGCGGCGCACTGGATTTCGCGAGCAGCGGCGCAAACGCCTGACACACCCGCAGCGTGCCGACCACATTCGTGTTCAGCGTCTCCAGCAGCACCTCGGGCTTGAGTTCGAGCAGGCTTTGATAGTGATCCAGCAGGATGGCGGAATTGTTGGCCAGTACATCGAGCCTGCCAAACTGGTCCTCGATCTGTTTCACCGCAGCTTCCACGCTCGCCTGATCCGTGATGTCCAGCGTCACGCTGCTTGTTCCGCTTCCAACCCTTGCGGCGGCCTCAGCGGCGCGTGCGCCATCACGACTGGCGATGATGACCTGCGCGCCACGTGCGGCAAGTTGCCTGGCTGCAGCGAATCCAATGCCACGCGTGGCTCCGGTAATGAGAATAACAGGCTTCATAGAAAGAGGTTGAGGTCACGAACCGCTCAGGCCCGCTCCCAGCGGAGCTTACGCTCCTCTTCGCGAATCGGTTGGTCATTGATGCTGGCATAGCGCCTGGCCATGTAGCCGTTTTCATCAAACTCCCAGTTCTCATTGCCATGGCTGCGCCACCACTGGCCGGCCTCGTCATGCCACTCGTATTCAAAGCGCACGGCGATGCGGTTTCCCGTGAAGGCCCACAGCGTTTTCTTGAGGCGGTAGTCTTGCTCCCTCATCCACTTCTTTTTCAGGAACTCAACGACTTCGGCACGACCATTGAGAAAGACATCGCGGTTGCGCCATTCCGTGTCGGGTGTGTAAGCCAGCGAAACGCGCTCGGGATCGCGGCTGTTCCAGGCGTCTTCAGCGGCCTGGACTTTCTTGATCGCAGATTCTTCAGTGAATGGTGGCAGGGGTGGGCGTGGGTTCATGGTGTTTGCAGTTTGAGTTGGGATTCGAGTTCGGCAATGCGCGCCTTCAGCGGCGCCACGGCGTCTTGCACCTCAGCGGCGGTGAAGCGCGGCGTGATGAATTTGGGGCAGTTCCAGTCATAGGATAAAACGTCGATCACAAAGATGCGCTCCACCTTCGCTGCGTGACCTCCGAGCGGCGTGATCTTGGCGACCAGATCCGGATGCTCACGCGCATCCAAGACCCGTGCATGGCCAAGGATCTTCAGCCGCTCACGCGCCGGGTAGTCCATGAGGAAGAGGCTCACGCGGTCATTCTTCGCCAGGCTGCCGACGCTGATCATCTGGCGATTGCCACCATGATCGGCGAACATAAGTTCATTGGGTCCGGTGACCCGAAGAAAGCCCTTCCCCCCGCCACGATGCTGGAGGTAGGGCCAGCCATTTTCCGTGATGGTGGCCATGTAAAACGAGTCACGCTCGGAGATAAATGCCGCCTCTGAGGCAGTGAGCACATCACTCACTGGCGTGGATTCAAAGGCGGGATAGGTCCGCCCATAGTAATGACGCTCCGCCTCGAACACGGCAGGCGTGAGCACGGTGTGCATGAATCGGTCGGCCATAGTCGAGGTGGGAGCGAAGGGTTGGTGACAATGAGGAAGATTGCCGGATGTTTTTTAGAATACGAGCGTCTGCCAGCCTTCGGCGAGATAGCGGCGAATGCTGGCAAATCCGGGGGGGCCGGCGAGCGCGAAATCTTTGATCTCTGGCAGGCCGCAGGCTTCGACTTCCTTCGTCGCGCCAAACACGGTGGCACAGCCGCAGGAGGCACCGGCGATGGCGGGGCGCACGGCATTGTAGAGGCCGTGGGCCGGATGCGTTGGCTTCGAGAATTCGGCAGGCCAGCGCACGCCGGTGCCGGCGAACACGACACTGACCTCGTCGTTCTTTTCCTGGGCTTCCGCCGCAAGAGCAAGGGCATTGAAAGCACGGCCAAGGGCTTCTTCGCCGCTTTTAGGATCGGAGGTGATGATGATTGCGAGTTTCATGATGGTGTGTGTTTGGGTTGATGAGCTCTTGAGTGAGCAAGTGGACACTGCCGCGCCGGTGAGGCTGCGGGTAATGCCGGTTGGCAGTTGCCGTTATGCCGGTTGTGCATAACCTCTGCGGCATGATGGACCGCATCCGAGCCCTGCTCACCGTGATCGAAGAAGGCAGCGTCAACCGGGCCGCAGTGCGGCTGCGCATCACACAGCCCGCGCTGAGCCGCCAGATGCAGGCTTTGGAAAATGAACTCGGCGGCAAGCTGCTGGAGCGCGAAACGAGCGGCGTGAAGCCCACGGGTCTTGGTCATGCCTTGGTGAAGTCCATGAGCCCTCTGGTCGCCAGCTATGATGCAGCACTGGCCGAGCTGCGCAGGCAGGCGCGAGGAGAGCGCTCCGAGCTGCGCGTGGGCTATCTGCTTTCCGCAGCGCAGAGCATGCTCACCCCGGCTCTGGCAAAGCTGCGCAAGTCCCACCCGGAGGTGAAGCTGAAACTGCACGACATGTCGCCACGCGAGCAGCTCGATGGACTGCGTGCCGGAGAGCTCGATCTCGCGCTCATCGGCCAGGAAGGAGTGATGGCGGCACGTGAATTTCACAGCGCCAAACTCTGCTCTCTCCACGTCTGCGTGGCGGTGTCGGATGATGATGCCATCGCCGTTCGAAAAAGCATCGCGCTCAAAGAGCTGAAGGGCCGTGACTTCATCGGTGTGGATGAAGACCAGGTGCCGGGGCGCAATCGCTGGGCGACCGCCCTTTGCAAACAGGCTGGTTTTAAACCGCGCTTCGCCGTCGTCGTGGACGGCATTACGAATGTGCTTTCACAGGTCGTGTCCGAATCAGGCGTGACGCTGCTGCCCGGCTACTTTGAAAAGCTGCAGCATCCCGGCGTGACCTTTGTGCCCGTCAGCGATGAAAAGGTGCGCTGGGACTTCATCGTCCTCTGGCAGAAAGGCCGCGCCTCCACCGCCACGCGTGCCCTGGTCGATGCGCTCAAACAGGTCGCGGTGACGCTGCGCTAATCAATGCAGCGGCAGGCCATGCTGCTGCCAGAACGACTGCAACGCCCCATGCGAGCCATTGAAGACATTGCGCTCCACCGGCCGGTCGAGATTGCCGAAGTAGAGGCTGTTGCGGTGCAGACCGTGATTGTACACCTTCGGCTGTGAGCGGCCATGCCCCCAGTCCACGCCGCCGTACTGCCACAGCGTCCAGTTCGACCACACATGGTACTGATGGACCAGCCCATGTGGACTTCCCGGTGCGGGATAAACTGGACCTGCACCACTGTCGTGCGCATACAGCGCCAGCCAATACGGCATGCGACGCAGCTTGGCTTTCGTGGCTGGGTCTGCGCTGCTGAGGAGCTGCTTCAAATGCGTGCTGTTTTCCAGATACGCCACCGGCACCACACCCGTGCGTGATTCCACACGATCCATGAACCGCAGGATGTCGGAGAGACGCGAGTTTGCATCAAAGTCCGCGCACAGCAGCAGCGCCGGTGCATTCCACGTGCGGCCCCGTGCCAGCGAGTGCGCACGTGCGCAGAATTGATCCGCCTGCGCCACCGCATCCACATGATTTTGCAGGCGGTAGTAAACTCCCGGCAGCATCCTGGCGCGATCCGCTGCTGCAAGGAAGTTCCCGCACTTCTCATCCAGATTCCCGCCCTTGCCCGCCCGCGCGATCAAGCCGCTGGCCCCATTCGCCCGCAGCGCCGACACATCGTGCTCCGAGTAGCCCTGACCTGCGCGCTGCTTCTCCTTCGGATCATAAGCCGAGACATTGATGATCTGCGGCAGGCCCCACGAGGATGGCGGCAGACTCCCCGGCGTGCCGCCGGACTGCGGAGTGGTGCAACTGGCAAGGGCAAGGAGAAGCGGCAGTAAAAGGTGTTTCATGGGGATGTAATCGGCTGTGGTATCAGTCATGGACTCTTGAAGGTTTGGCAAGGAGCCTCATGCCATTCCAGAGGGGCTGGCAGTGGGAAATCTGCGAATTCAATGTGCAGCACCCGGCGGCGTCTTGGGCTGGAGGAGCGAGAGGAAGCATGCAGCAGCAACGGACGCATCAACAGCACGTCACCAGCTTTGGCCTCACAAAGAACCTCCTCATGGGTTACACGACAGCTTTGAATTGCTTCTGCGCTCAGCCGGCCCAGTCGATGCGTGCCAGAAAGAACTCGCAAAGCACCGTTGCTTGAATCCGTGTCATCCAGGTGAAGGCGCACGGTGAGCATCTGCTCCAGCAGCTTCATCGGTGGCTGCACATGCGGCACACCTTCCTTCACGCTCCAGGGTCCAAATCCAGGCACCTCGGCTTGTTCTTTGAGAGCCAGCGTCAGGTCTTGATGCCACGCAACCAGCCAGTTGGTTTCCGGGCGTTTGTCAAAATAGATGCCGCGCACCGGAATGGGACTGAGAGGAAGATGCAGGCGAACCAAGTCAGCCAACGACGACTCTGCAAGCTCAGCCACCTTTTGGTTGCGCAGCATGTCACGAGTGCCTGCCCCGTTTGCATCTCCCAGCAAGGATGCCAATGCATGACATGCTGAAGTATCGAGAACGTTCGGCACGATGGCGAATCCACGTGTGTCCAGATTGGAGGCGATGTTCATTCAGCCGATGTATTGCTTGATCCCCTGTATATTTGCAAGCCAGCCATGGCTTCGAGAACAACTTCAAAAATCAGTCCGTGTCGCCTTGCTGTCGTTCTCTGATCGAAGCTCGATCCAATCGATCTCCACAGGCTGCTCCTGCATGGGCAGATAAAGACGCACAATGCCCAGCGGTCCCATGGCGGGGATTTGAACAGTGATCTCCTGCCAGTCGCCACCCTTCAGAGTGAAGGGCACGCGCTGGGCCTTGCCGCCGCCGGGCACCCAGTCAAAATGCGATACGCCGGGCTTGGCCTTGATGCGGAAGGTCGCTGTGCTGGGACCGCTGTGCTTGCCGGCACCGAAGCCGAGGAAGCATTCAAAGCCAATGTTCGTCACACGCAAGATGCTGTCTTTGACAGTCGCCTTGCAGTCGCGGGCCTTCCAGCCTTGCAGGGCGGGATCGCTGTCATCTTTGGCCGGTGCTTTCGCCTTGGCCTTTGGCTGCTGTTTGCCCTCAAGTTCAGGATGATATTGCTTGGGATCAAAACCCGGATTCACCACCGGGACCACGGCATGCGTGTCCTTGAGAAAGGTTTCAATCAGCGCGTCCAGCTCCGCCACGAGTTCAGGCTTCTGCGTGGCGAGATTGTTCTTCTCGCCGAGATCATCCTTCAAATTAAACAGCAGATGTCGATGCGCGCCCTTCTCAGCCCCGTGAAAGATACGAATGAGCTTCCAGTCATCGCGATGCACAGACACCGCAGGTGGCAGCCAGTCCGGCACAGTGCCGTAGTGCGGGAAGTACTGGAAGATCGCCTTGCCCGGCAGTTCGCCTCCTTTCAGCGCAGCCAAGATGCTGCTGCCGTCAAAGTGCTGCTCAGGTGCTGACTTGAGCGACAGACCTTCGAGCAGTGTGGGATAATAATCCTCACTCTGCACCAGCGCATCGCTGCGCGCCCCTGCCTGGGTGATGCCAGGCCAGACGACAATGCCCGGCACACGCGTACCACCTTCAAACAAACAGGCCTTGCCACCGCGCAGCGGCGCGTTGCTGGTGGGCGTCGTGTCGTCCACCTTGTCATACATATTGCCACCATTGTCAGCGGTGAAAATGATGATGGTGTTGTCCGCGATCTTGAGCCTGTCCAGCGTATCCAGCAGCGTGCCGATGGCGTCGTCCATGCTCTCGACCATCGCGGCATAAGTCGGGCTGTGCTGTGGGTCAGCGGGATTCACGCGGCTGCGGTACTTTTCAATGAGCGCCTTCTTCGCATCAAACGGGGCATGCACGCTGAACATCCAGTAGTTCAGGTAAAACGGCCCACCCTTGTGCTGCTCCATGAACTTCACAGCCTCCTTCGCCATGCGGTCTTCGATGTGCTGGTCAGGCACATCTGGGTCCGCATCAAAATCCGCAAACTTCCATGGTGCCACGTAGCTGCCTGCAGGGCCCGGTCCCGGATGATGCGGCACATCGACATCAAAGCCCTGCTGCAAAGGGGAGAAAGGTTCAGGTCCAAGATGCCATTTCCCAAAATGCCCCGTGGCATAGCCCGCGTCGTGCAGCGTCTCCGCCAGCGTGCGGTATTCGGTCTTTAATCGTGTCGGAGGACCCGGCTGCACTACCTTCTGATTCGGCGGCCCCTTTTTGGCCACCATCGCCTCCAGCACCACCTGCGGCATGTGGCAGTTGGGCACGGTGATGCCCGTGCGTGCCGGACTCAGCCCCGTGAGAAGGGCTGAACGCGTCGGCGAGCACAGCGGACTCGCCGAATACGCTCGAGTAAGGATCATGCCGCGCTTCGCCAGACGCTCGACATTCGGTGTCTGGTAAAACTTCGTCGTGCCATAGAGCGTCGTATCACTCCAGCCGAGATCATCGGCGAGAATGATGATCACATTCGGCTGCGCCGAAAATGACGCTGGCAGAACGGCGAACAGGGAAAGGAATGTGGTGAGGAGAAAAAGCTTCATGGTGCAGAGACGGCTTTCAAATGTGCCGCGAGTCGCTCGCTCATGCGGTTCATACGATCAGCCTGCGCGGGTTGAGCAGCGAGGTTGTGAAGTTCGTCGGGGTCATTGCGGAGATCGTAGAGTAGTTCGCCGCCGTTCTGCTCCCAGACAATGTAGCGGAAGGCATCCGTGCGCACGCTGTGGCCGGTCAGCTTCGTGTGCGGAGCCACCATTGTGCTGATGGCGATCTGGCGGCCCTTGGCGGTGGGGTCATCGAGCATTGGCTTGAGACTGCGCCCTTGAAGATGCTTGGGCTTTGGCAGTCCGGCGAGATCACAGAGTGTCGGGTAGATGTCGACCTGTTCCACAAGTCCCACACGTGTTCCGGGCTTCACGTCGGGTGCGGCGATGAGCAGCGGGACGTGATTCGCACCTTCAAACAACGTCTGCTTCGCCCAAAGGCCGTGCTCCCCGAGTTGATAGCCATGGTCGCCGGTGAGGACGACGACGGTGTTATCCGAGAGTTTCAGTTCCTCGAGCCTGGCCAGCACACGGCCGATCTGCGAATCCACAAAGCTCGTGGAGGCCAGGTAGGCCTGCAGCGCATCACGGGCTTCATCCCGCGTGGGCTCAGCATAGCGGAAGACATTGTTGTTGGGCCGCAGCGACGATTGGGGCAGTTGCGTGAGCACTTCGCCGCCTACGCGATAAAACGGCGGCAGCGTGAGCTGTGTCTTGTCGATGGACTCAAAGAATGCTTTCGGCGCCACATAGGGCGTGTGTGGCCGGATGAAGCCGACGGCCAGGAAGAACGGTTTCGCTTTGAATCCATCGAGTGTGGCGATGGCATCATCGGCGATCTGGTAGTCCGTGAAATCGGCGGCCGGTCGCGCTGAAGCAGCGAAAGTGCGGTTGTAGCCTTCGCCCTTGGCCTTGGCACGCGGCTTGTCATCAGGGTCGTTCTCTGCCTTGGCCTCGATGAGGATTTCGCTGTCTTTGTGCAGGGCGGGGCCAAGTTCCACATCCAGCTTCGTCTTCGGATCAGCCACATGGAAGACCTTGCCGACACGCCCTGTGGTGTAGCCGTGATCTTTGAAATGCTGCGGCAGTGTCACCACATCCGGCAGCGCCTTACGCAGGCTCGTCTTGAGATCCATCACGCCTGTTTTCTCCGGATAGCAGCCAGTCAGGAACGAGCAGCGGGAGGGATTGCACAGCGCAAACTGCGTGTAGGCATGGTCAAATCTTACGCCGCGTGCCGCCAGCGCGTCCATGGCTGGTGTATGGACATGCGTGTTGCCGTAGCAGGAGAGAGTGGTCGTCAGATCATCGACGATAATGAAGAGCACATTCGGCTGCGACGCTTGGAGTGACGCGTTCAGTAAAAGGAGGATGAGCAGAAGCCGGTTCATGGATTTACTTCCTGTTTTGAAACTGCAGGGGCTTCACGGCCGCCTTCAAATAGGCATCATAGCGCTGCCGCAGTTCTTTGACTTTCTCGGGCTGTGCGGCGGCGAGGTCTTTGGTTTCACCGGGATCATCGCGCAGATTGAAGAGTTCCGCCTTGGGTTCGCTGCGCCTTTCTTTTTTCGCCTTCCGGCCTTCCTTTTTGCGTTCGCCGGTGGCCAGATCGACGGACGGCGTGACGCCGTCGTTGCCATTGAGGATGAGCTTCCAGTCGCCCATGCGGATGGCACCGTCATTCGCCGTGATGGCGTTGAGCAGGATGTCCTCATGCGGCGAGGGTTTGCCCTCGGTGAGCACAGGCATGATGTCGCGACCATCAAGCGGCAGCTTTTGTTCGAGACTGCCACCGGCGATCTTCACAAAAGTGGGGAAGAGATCGACGATGTGCAGAGGTTCGGTGATGACGGTTCCGGGCTTGATATGCCCCGGCCACGCGGCGAGTGCGGGTGAGCGAATGCCGCCTTCGTAGAGCGAAGACTTGAAGGCCCGGTAGGGCAGATTACGCCCCGGCGGCATGCCGCCGTTGTCACTGCAGAAAACGATGAGCGTGTTTTCGCGACGCCCCGTTTCATCGAGTGCGGCAAAGATCCTGCCGCAGCCTTCATCGACCGCCGTCATCGTGGCGGCCAGAGTGGCGCGCTGCTCATTCATCGAGGGTTGATACGCGGCCACGGCTTCCTTGCTGGGTGCCTGCAGCGGCCCATGCACGCCCGTGAAGGGAACATAAAGGAAGAGCGGCTTGTCCTTCGGTTGTCTCCGGATCACAGCGGCGGCTTCATTGGCCTCCAGCGTGGTCGCGTAGCCTTCCTCCACCACATCCTCGCCATTGCGCCGCCAGTCCAGCTCGCCGTTTTTGAAGTAGTTGTGGTGCGTGAAGTAGTCGATGCCCTCCAGATGGCCCAGTGAGTGGTCAAAGCCGCGGGCATTCGGCCAGTACGCCTTGTCAAAATGGCCGACGTGCCACTTGCCGCAGATCGCCGTGGTGTAGCCCGCATCGTGCAGCGCATTGGCAACAGTGCGCTCCTCCAGCGGCATGCCGTATTTGGACTGCTGCCGCAGCACGTTCAACTGCATGCCTGAACGAATGGGATAGCGCCCCGTGAGAAAGGCCACGCGCGTCGGCGTGCACACCGGCAGTACATAGAAATGCTCCAGCTTCGCGCCGCCCGCCGCGAGCTTGTCGAGATTTGGTGTCCTGATGTCGCTGCCATGCCAGCCGACGTCCGCATTGCCCAGATCATCGGCGAGCAGGAAGACAATGTCCGGCTTAGCTGCGGATAACAATGTTGGCTCGAGCGCCAGCACCAAATAAAGAAGGAGAAAGATATGTTTCATGTGTTTGGAGCTGATTTCACCTGGCCTCTCTGCCACTCGTCCACCACCGCTTCTCATCAAAGCCGGGGTTTTCTTTGGGAAGCTTTGCCCCGGTACGTTTGAGCCACGCATTCAACGCGTTGGTGAGGTGCATGGTCTTCTTGGGCCGCTCGGTGGCGAGATCGCGCGTCTCACAGATGTCTTCGCGCACGTTGTAAAGTTCCGTGCGTGGGCCGATGACCAGTTTGCCGTAGGGCTTGTCATCAGGAGTGAAACCAGTCGTGTCCAGGTAGTCGCCAAACCAATGGATGAGCTTCCAGTCCCCCTCGCGGATGACGGCGCAGGGCGTGCGGCCGTAGTTGGTGGTGTAGGTGGGCATGTGCCAGTACAACGTGGTGCGCTTCAGGGCTCCGGTTTGCTCCAGCAGCGCGAGCAGGCTCTCTCCATCGAGCGGATGCTTTGCAGGAGGCGTGGCCCCGGCGATGACAGCATACGTGGGATAAAAATCGACGGCATGCACCGGCACGTCGCAGCTGCTTTCCGCTTTTACCTTCTCCGGCCAGCGCACGATGAGCGGCACACGAATGCCGCCTTCATAAGGCGCTCCTTTGCCTTCACGCAGCGGGGTGTTTTTGGTCACGCGCGAAAGCCCGCCGTTGTCGCTGGTAAAGACAACGACCGTGCGTTCATGGAGCTTCAGCTCATCGAGTTTCGCGAGAAGACGGCCCACTTCGTTGTCCAGGTGCTCCAGCATCGCGAGGTAGTTTGCGATGGGCCGCTCAGTCGACTTGCCTTCGTTTGACTCAGCTCGTTTGAAACCACGGGCGACGTGCTTCGCGATGAGCGCCTCGGGTGCTTCCAGCGGTGTGTGGGGGCTGAAATGGGAGACGAAGGCAAACCACGGCCTGTCTTTGTTCATCTCGATAAAACGGATGATGTCATCGGTGATGGCCGTCACAGTTTTGTCCTCGTGATGCTCTCCGCCGTTCGCCTCACCGGCAAAATCGAAGCCGTAGCCGTCGAAGTACTTGCCATCCCGCTGCTTTCTCAGAGGTGCCACTGATGCATTGTTGGCGATGTGCCACTTTCCGCTGATGCCGGTCGTGTAGCCCGCCTTTCGTAGTGTTGTCGCGAGTGTGGCAACCTCCGGGGCCAGAGCTGCATTCGCCTCCGCTGACAGCATCGGTGCCCGCGAAGGTTCCTTCTCGTTGAGCACCTTGAACACCCCTGTGCGTGCTCCGAATTGACCGGACAAAAACGCCGCTCGTGTCGGCGAGCATTGCGCATCCGCATACGCGGAGGTGAACCTCATGCCCTGCGCCGCGAGCCGATCCAGGTTTGGTGTGGAGACATCCTTGTTGCCATAACAGCTCAAGGCGTTCCATCCCATGTCATCCGCAAGGATGTGCAAGATATTCGGCTGCGCCGCGACGGCCGAGCCGCCGAGGGAGCAAAGAAAAAGCAGTAAGATGCGCATTGTCATCGTGATGCAGGTTTGAAATCGAGCGTGCGAAACTCGGCCTGGCCGTGTGGGAGATGCACCCGCACATGGATGACACGGCCTGTCGCAGGGATTTGGACTTCCCGCGTCTGCCAGTCCTCGCTCGCTTTTACTTCAAACGGCGCGCGGTTCGCCGGGAGGAAGTCTTTGTCTCCATCCATGCGCCAAGCGATGGCACCCTGGCCTGTCGCAGCGGTTTTGAAAATGATCTTGGCTGTGACAGGACCGGGGAGTTTGAGCTGACTGCGGGTGATGAAGGTACCTTTGCCGCCTTTGTCCGGTGTGAGCACGAGCACGCCCTCTTTTTCGATCAATCTGCCTCCCCGGGCCAGCCAGCCGCGTGTGGCGCTGGTGTTGGGTTCGGCCTCAGGTTTCGGCGCGGGTTTGCCTTCGAGGTAGAAATCAAAATAATCATTCCAAACGGGAGACATCGGGCCGAGTGCGAGTCCTGGCGGATTGAGTTCCGCGCACCAAGCCGTGAGCTTCGTGCGCAGGCGTGCGGCCACGTCGGGATGTTGCGAGGCAAGGTTGTGCTTCTCTTCCAAATCGGTGGCCAGATCATAGAGATACTCACGCTCACCGCCGCGCAGGAGTTTCCAGTTTCCCTCGCGGATGGCGCTCTGAGCCATCCAGCGCCACATCAGCGCCTCGTGAGGCGGCGTGGTGATCTCCCCTTTGAGATAAGGAACCAAGTTCACGCCATCGAGATCGCCGGGTTTCACGGACACGCCCGCCATAGCTGCAGACGTGGCGGCGACATCCAGCGCGCTCATGGGGTGCTCATAGGTCTGACCACCGGGAATGGTGCCGGGCCATGCGATGAGAAACGGCACATGCATACCGCCCTCCGCCAGCATGCCTTTTTCGCCATTGAGCGGTGTGTTCAGACTGCCATCCCAGCCTCCAGCATCACCTTCCAGTGGCGAGTCCGTTTTGTGAATCTTGAGCGGTGCGCCGTTGTCGCCGATGAAGAAGATCAGCGTCTTTTCGGATAGGCCGTTTTTCTTCAGCGTGCTAGTGACGAGGCCCACCCCATCATCCACCGCAGCCAGCATGCCCAGCGCGGCACGACGGCGCTCCGGCATCTCGCCGGGAAAGCGCTCCTTGTATGATTGGGGTGCATCCAGCGGAGTGTGCGGGGCGCGAAATGCGATGTAGAGAAAGAAGGGCTGCTCCTTGTAGCGCTCAATGATCGATGCCGCGGCCTTCGCGCAGCCATCGACGTGATACACCTTCGACGGCATGTCACCCATTGGCCTGTCCTTGCCCTCCAGCGTGATGTTGGCCGGAAACTTCTGCTGCCCGTGCTGTGAATACACATGCTTGAAACCATGCTTTGGGATCTCGCTCTGCGGGCCGAGGTGCCACTTGCCAAACTGCGCCGTGGTGTAGCCCGCATTCTGCAGCCGCGTGGCGATGGTGGTCTCCTTGTTAAAGCCGTCCAGCGCGGAGCCGTTGTTATCCAGGTTGAAGCGCCCTTGAAACTTCCCTGTCATCAATCCTCCGCGCGATGGCACGCACTGCGGTGCGGTGCTGTAGCCATGTCTGGCAATGACACCGCTTCGTGCCAGCGCATCGAGATGCGGCGTTTTGACATCTTTCTCCACGCCACGTATGCCGAGATCGGCAAAACCGTGATCATCTGTGTAGATGACGATGATGTTGGGTTTGTCGGCGGCTTGGGCAAACTCACCGAGAATGCATAAGAGGACAATGAGAAAAGGTTTCATGGTGCGACGAGTGTAACGAAGTACATATCAAGACATCTCAGCAAGGGCTGTGGGCAAAGATCAAGGCCACTCAAGTTCAAGCATAGTGACGCCCTGGCGGGCAAGGTTGAAGGTGATGTCACACTGGCCGTCCGCAGATTTGATTTCCGTTTTATCGCGGGCCGTCTCCAGGCGGCTGGCATCTTCAAGCAGGCGGATTTGCTCAGCCGTCGGTGTTTGTGGAGAACCCAGGGCCTGCCAGGCAATGAAGGAATTGGAGTGTCCCTCATCAATGAGCGTCCGGGTAAGCTTAGGATTACCTGCCGGTGTGCCTGCGAGATTGAGCGTGACTGCAGCGGCAGATCCGGGAATGTCGTCGTCGTGGTAATGCCAGGCGAGGATGGTGATGCGTTTATCATTGCGTGCGGCCAGGGCGGAGACATCCGGTTTGCCGCGAACACCCATTGTCATGAGTTCGGTGAGCGGAGATGCGCCATCGCTTTCCACGTGCAGCCTGCGGCCATCCATGCGGGAGAACATGCGGAAGACGTTGAGCACCGGTTTGTCGATGCCGTTCGTGGCCAGCGAACGAAAGCCTGCGAAGTAGGGTTGTCCTTCGAATTCGAAGGACCAGGTAAGCGCCCCTTCGAGGTTGACTCCGTGCTTCTCAGCGAGGTCGAGCTTGCGCGGGAAAATCGCGGCGGTGTAGCTCGAATACATGGTGCCATTGCGATAGGCGCGATCCGCCCCCTTGCAGGCAGCGCAGCCCTCAGGATCAGACTCGCCGATGACGATGGGCGTGTTCCTGAGCTCAGGATGCTGGGCTATCACGCCAAAGGCATCGTTGATTTCGCCAAGTTGATTGGAGATGCTCATGCGCACATGGCCATCGACCCGTGATGGCTTGCCCTTGGCATGAAAGGAAATGAAATCCAGCGGTGTGCCTTTCCCACCAGTGGCGTGATTGGAGCCCTTCAGGCAGTGATTGAGGAAGGCCTCAAGGAAATCCTCACCCTTGCCATTGGCGAGATCGGGACCTCCGACCTTGGCTCCAGGGATGGCGCGGCGCACAGCATGAATGGCGCAGTCGTGCAGTTTGAAAAACTCTTCACGCGTGCCGCGCCAGTAGTCGATGTTGGGTTCATTCCATGTCTGCCAGTACCATTGAAGCACTTCCTGCTCGCCGTATCGGGCCGCGCAATGCTTCGCCCATTGATAGACTAGCTCCTCCCACTTCGCGAAATCCTTCGGAGGATAGGCCCAGCCACCGAACAACTCCTCGTATTTGGCATCGGGAAAGTGATGCCGATACGGCTCCGGCTTCGTCGAAAGCGCCTGCGGCATGAAGCCAATCTGCACATAAGGCCGCAGGCCATGGCTGCGATAGGCATCAAATATTCGGTCAACGATGGTCCAATCATAGACCGCATTTCCTGCGGCATCTTCCGTGTAGGCATTCGTCGATCCCCACTTCAATCCATGCTCCCCTTTGCCTGTCACAAGCAAACTGTGGGTGCGAAAAAACACCGCGTCCTTTTTCAAAGCACCCAGCTCACCCAGCAACTCATTGCCATGCGGCATGTAGGCATAGTTGGGCTCGTCCGCCCCAAAGAAGCGCCAGATGGGTTTGAGCGGCCCGCCAGGCTTGGAGGCATCGATCCTTATGCGGACAGGAAAAGATGAGGAACTTGCCTCATCCTTCGCTGCCGTCGGGTGCAAGTTCGCAATCAGGATGAGAACAATAAAGAAAGAGGTCCGCATGAGATGAGGGTGGTGAAGTGAGAATGGAATGCTGATCTCACTTCTTGAACATCTTGTTCCGCTTGTCTCCACCGGAGAGGATGTAGGCAATGAGGTCGGCCACTTCGTCCGGATTCATGCTGTTGATCAGGCCCGGAGGCATGAGAGAAACTGGTGACACTTTGCGGCTCTGCACATCGGTGTTACGGACTTCTGTGATTTGACCGGGAGCGGCAGGGTTGGTGGCGACCTGCAGCATACCGCCTTCTTCACCGGTGATGCGACCCACCACCGTGCCGCCGTTCTTCAGCGCGATGACGCTGCTCTCATACTGGTCTGAGATGACCTTGCTGGGATCGACGATGTTTTCCATCAGATCGCGCAGCGTGTAGCGATTTCCCGCACCAGTGAGATCCGGGCCCACGCCTCCGCCTTCAGCGCCGAGACGATGACAGGCCTGGCAGGCAGCGGCGATGAAGAGTTCGTGACCGCGCTCGAAATTGCGTCCGCGCTGCAGGTTCTTCGCGAAGGCCACGACTTCATCGACACTGTAGTTCTTCCCGGGGCCCTTCGGCGGATGAATCACGGCCGGTGCGGCATTCTGAATTTTCGGTGTGGCGAGGATTGCGAGTTTCGTGCGCTCGCTCACATCCGGCACCGAGGCCAGCGCATCGGTTCGGATGGTATCGATGAAACCACGGAACTGATTGCCACCCAGCCACGGCCCGGTGCTGGCAAACCACGTGAAGAACTCGCGGCGCAGTTCGGGCGTCCAGCCTTCCTTGGTGAAGCGAATGCCATAAGCGTAGGCGATCTGCTGTTGATTTGGCCGCGCCTCGCCACTGCGCAAGAAGTTGGGGCCGTAGCGGTCATTGCGCGCCATGCGCTCCACGGAAAGCCATGAGACGGGATCATCCTTCGCCGAGCGCATGAGCTTGATCGTCTTAGCCACGACTTCGGAAGAACCCAGCGCCGCCAGCGTGCGTGACAGCTCACGATTCAGATCATTCGTCTTCGCAGGAAACACCGCATCGAGTCGAGCGATGGTTTGCGTGAGCGCGTCGCCCTCCGGCAGCCCATTGCGTGAAACGACGACCTGATACACGCGCACCAGCGCGATCTGCTGCGCGGCATCAAGCTTGGCATAATCAAGCGCATTGAGCAGCGTCAGCAGCGCGGCCTGATTTTCCTTCCCGCCAAAACGCCCGAGCGCAAGACCGCTCTCAATCACCGCCCACGGTTCGGTTTGTTTCAGCGCACGTGCAGCCCACAGCTTCGCAGGCTGGCGCTCAATGGCCACGCGCGCGGCGTAGCGCAGCAGACGGTCCGCGTGTCCGAGATACGGCCATGCCTTGTCGATGGCTTCGGGGCCGGTTCCTTCTTCGTGCAGGCGCTCGAGTTCCACGCGCAGCTTGTGCTCGGGCGTCTCGGTGGGTACGGCAGCAGGCGCGGTGCTTTCCTTGCCTTCATAGGTCACACGATAGAGCGCCGACTGCGTGCGCCGTCCGCCAATGGCGAAATACATCGCCCCATCCTTGCCGATGACGGCATCCGTGAGCGGCAAAGGTTTGCCATAAATGAACTCCTCCAGCTTTGCCTCATAACCCGCACCCTTGGGTGTGAGGTGCACGGCATAGAGCGTTCCATAGGTCCAGTCGCACGCATAAATAGCGTGCTGGTACTTCGCCGGAAACGCCGCCCCGAGACCGGAGACGACACCCGTTGGACAACCGGGCCCCACATCGACAAGCGGTGGAATGATGTCCGGGCAGTAGCCCAGCAGCTTGCCCGAAGACTCGCGGAAGCCGTAGTCACCGCCGCTGACGACATGATAAATGCGCGTGGGCCGGTACCACGGGGTGCCGGCATCCCACTCCATGTCGCTGTCATAGGTGAAGAGGTCGCCAAGGGCATTGAACGCAGTGTCAAAGTGATTGCGCATGCCGTCTGCGATCATCTCAAAGCGTTTGCCATCCGGCGAGACCTTGAGGCTGAAAGCCTGGGGTTCCGTGTCGGAGAACTCCGCCCCCTTGCTCGTGCGCGGCACGATTTGATCATCGGCAAAGGGCCGCGATCCACGCGTGTGCTCGATCTGCGGCTGCGCGGTGCCGTTGCCGCAGGACAGATAGAGACTCTTTCCATCAGGCGAGAGCGTGATGCTGTGGTTCCCATGCTCGCCCTGGCCTTTGATCTCGCGCAGCAGCGTCTTTTCATCAAACTGGCCTGTGCCTTTCGTGTCTCGCAGACGATACAGGCCCGCGACATTCGGCTTCTCATTCACCAGCGCGTACAAGCTGTCGAAAGCGTACAGCAAACCATGCGCGCCGTTGATCTCCGCACTGAGCTTCTCCACCTGCGCCTTGTCACCGCTGCCCACCGGCGGCGGGGTGATGCGGAAAAGTCCACCGTATTGATCCGTCGCGAGCAGTCGGCCCTTGTCATCGACCGTGAGCCCAACCCAGGAGCCTTCATCGGCTTTCGAAACCTTGTGGATCAGCTCCACCTTGAACCCCGGCAGGGCCTTGATGTCGGCAGGGGCGGTGACTTCGTCCGAAGTCGCTGATGGGTTCTTCACACGATCTTTGCTGAAGATCTCGCCATACGGCTTCTTGCCATACGTGTTCACTACTTTCGCAGGCTTCCACTCTTCAGTCTTCGGAGCCGCAGCCGACCAAGAGGCATCGGTGAAGATGCTGCGCTCGGTGCCATCGGTGAGCGTCACGGTCAGCACTGCGAGAAAACCGGCCGCACTGCCTTTGTTCGTGGCTTCTGCGCGCAGTTCGTTCATCCCGCGCTTGAGCGCCTTCGTCACATCCGCCTGCGTGGGCCGCTGCCAGTCGGGATTCGTCAGCACGAGTTCGCCATTGAGGAATACCTGTGCGCCGTTGTCACAGCTCACACGCAAAGTCGCCCTTTTGACCGTCACATCTCCGAAATTAAACTCCTTCTTCAATCTCGCAGCGTCTTTGGCCGTGGGCGCATCGCTCCACAGCCACTTCCACTCCGCCGTCGCCTCTCCTTTTGCGATTGGCGTGACCGTCTCAGCTTTCGGCTGCACTTTGGCCTTCGTTTCCACTGGCTTCGCGTTGGCAATCACGCTCTTGTTAAAAGCCGCCACTCCGCCCTCCGGCAGTTCCTTGAGCATCACATCCTTGATCTGCACCTTCATCGCCGGACCGCGATGAATTTGAAAGGCGAGAATGCCTTCGAGCAGCTGCGTCTTTGCACCAAAGTCGAGCAGGTCGATGGTCTCCTGACCGTCGATCTTATGAACAAGCTGGTTCCCCTGCGCGATGACCGTGTACTCATGCCACTCGGCAATATCCACCTTCACCGGCTCATGCTCACGGACAAGCCACTTCACCCCCTCGGGATCGATCACCACACTCTGCCCGTTTTGCACGAGGATGCCGCCCCACTTCTCGCCATAGACCATCGCGTTGTTCGGAGCTGCAGGATGAATGTCGCACTGATACCCGCCCACCGACCACTTGCCAGTCTCAGGGAATTCGCGGCTGCGGTACTGGATGCCCGTGTTATTGCCCGCTTGCTTCACCTTCACCCGAAGCTCAAAGTTTTTCAGCACTCCGCCGCGCCAGATGAGAAACTGATTGTACTTGAGCTGCTCCGGCCCGGTTGTTTTTCCTGTGATGCAGCCATCCTCCACAGACCACAGCTCGGGATTGCCATCCCAGGCGGTGAGGTCCTTGCCGTTGAAGAGCGGTTTGAAGCCCTCCTGAGCCAAAGCTAAGGAGGTAAACAGGAAGGAGAGAAGAAGGAGACGGGTCATGGTGGCGAGCGTGGTTAAACGAAGTAGCAGTAAGGAAATACCGGCAAAGGATGTGTCGGATTCGGCAAAACGGCAGATGCCGTCCTATTTTCTGGCCTTCTTCTTCGGCTGTTCAATCAAGGCGGTGGCCTCGTGGCCCACCTGGCCGGGGATCACGGCGTCTTTGAGAAACTCGGCCAGTCGCGCACGCATGGTGGCGGTGCGTTCAGGCTCTTTGGCAGCAAGGTTTTCCTTTTCACCGATATCTGTTGCTAGGTTGTAGAGCGCAAGAGTTTCACCGGACTCAGCAGCCTTGGGCTTGCCCTTCTTACCTTTGCCTTTTCCTTTGGCACCACCTGCGGGGGCTTCTTCGCTGTCGGCATCGCTGCCGTTCATGACGAGCTTCCAGTCGCCCATGCGCAGTGCAGCCACGGTGGGAGACTGCACGCAGAGGATGGCATCGTGCGGTGACGGTGCGCCTTGTGTGAGCATGGGCCACACGTCCTTGCCATCCAGTGCAGTCTTTTGCTCCAAGGTGCCACCGGCGAGCTTCACGAGGGTGGGATACCAGTCCACGGTGTGCATGGGCTCTTTGACGCGTTTGCCTGCAGGGATGTGGCCGGGCCAGTTGGCAAAGGCGCAGCCGCGCACGCCGCCTTCGTAGATGCTGCCTTTGAACGCGCGCAAAGGGGTGTTGGTGCCGGGAGGCGGGCCGCCGTTGTCGGTGGAGAAAATGATGAGCGTATTCTCGCGCTGGCCGGTGCTTTCCAAGGCGGCGACGATCTGGCCGATGGCTTCGTCCACAGCGGAGAGCATTCCGGCGAGTTTTTGCCGGGCACCTTTCAGCTCGCCGTAGGGCTTGAGGTATTCATCCGGCACCTCGAGCGGTGAGTGCACGCCGTTGAACGGTACGTAGAGAAAGAGGGGCTTGGTTTTATCCTTCTCCGTGATGATGCGGCAGGCTTCGCGAGAGAGAAGATGAGTGGTGTATCCCTCTTCTTTGATCTGCTGGCCATCGCGATACCAATCGAGATCCTGGCCGCGCAGGTGGGTGAAGTAGTCGAGCATGCCAAAGTAGTGGCCGTAATGATGATCAAAGCCGCGTGCGGTGGGCAGGTACGCGGGCTCGAATTCGCCGAGGTGCCATTTGCCGGTGATGGCGGTGGCGTAGCCGGCATCATGCAGTGCATTGGCCAGGGTGCGCTCGGTGAGCGGCAGGCCCCAAGTGGCATGCGGACGCACGATGGTGTAAACGCCCGTGTGCGTGGCATAACGACCCGTCATCAACGCCGCTCGTGTTGGCGAGCACACCGGCTGCACGTAGAGAGATTCCAGCACCGTGCCCGCAGCGGCCAGTTTGTCGATGTTCGGCGTGTGGATGTCTTTGCCGCCATTGAAGCCGCAGTCGGCGTAGCCGAGATCGTCGATGAGCAGGAAGACGATGTTGGGCTGTTTTTCGACAGCGAATGACGATGCCAAAAGAAGGAACGACGAAAAGAGGAGGGTGATGATTTTCATGGGAAGTGAACAAAGATGAGCCGTCATTTGGCCTTCTTCTTTTTGCCAGCGCCGGGATCGACCATGGTGACGGGCTCACCGATCAGCAGCGGCTTGCCAAAGACGGTCTGCTTGTCGCCCTGCTGCTGCATCCAGGCATCCACGTCGGCGCGCATTTCACGCAGGCGCCCGGCCTGCGCAGGGGCATCGGCGAGGTTGTGAAGTTCCAACGGATCGTTCTTCAGATCGTAAAGCTCCTCCGCCGGACGCACGGAATAGCGTTTCAAGACAGCCGCTGCTTCCGGTTTGGTCTCGGCGGCGTTAAGCCAGCTCTGCCAGTAGTTGAACCCGCTGTTCACATTGGTTGAGCGCGAGATGTGCGTGTGATGCTGAAACTCGGGATGCAGATTGCGGATGTATTTCCAGTCACGCGAGCGGACGCTGCGGATCGGATAGACATTGAAGTCGCCATCTCCGCTGTGCGTGGTGAAGATTTTTTCCCGGTGCGTCGTCGTTTTCCCCAGAAGAACGGCGGCAAACGAGTTGCCATCAATGCCTTCAGGCACAGCGCCGCCGCCGAGTTCGATGAAGGTGGGCAGCAGGTCCGGCCAGGAAATCATGGCGTCATTGGTCGAGGCGGGCTGCAAATGGCCGGGCCATGCCACGATGAAGGGGATGCGGATGCCGGCATCGTAGAGGTTCCATTTGGCAAAGGGCCACTGCGCGCCGTGATCGGCGGTGTAGATGAAGAGCGTGTCCCCCTTCACTCTGTCTTTGGCCAGCGCGCGCAGTTCGCCAAGCAGGGTGTCTGAGCGTGTGATGTCCGAGCAGTAGCGGGCGCGCTGTTCGCGGGTGCCCGCTGTGTCCACATGCGTGGGTGGCAGCTTCAGCTTGGCAGCATCGTAGCCTGCATTTTCACCCCAGGGCACATGCGGATGATGGGTGCCGAAGAACAGGCAGAGCGGTTTCGATGCATTTCGGTTGGAGAGGAATTTTCCCACTTCGACGGTGTCGATGTCGCCTTGCTGCTGGCCGCCAGTGACGTCGAAGCCGTGGTCCTTCGCGTAATTGCCATGGGCGACTTTGCCAAAGGCCGCCACCTCATAGCCCAGCGCGTGAAGCACGGGCGGCAGCGAGCTTACATTGGGATTCTTCCCCCGATGATTTGGCTCCGCGCCATTGCGCGCCGGCCACAGACCCGTGCAGAGCGTGGTGCGGCTCGGGCCGCAGGCCGGGGAGGCAATGAAGGCGTGGGAGAACTTCATGCCCTCCGCCGCCAGCTTGGCCATGTGCGGCGTGCGGATATCCGTGGACCCGTAGGGTTCGGAGTCCAGCATGCTGTGATCGTCCGAGATGAAGACGACGATGTTTGGCTTTTCGGCGGCAAAAAGCGGCAGGCTCAGGAGAGCCGCGAGGAACACGAAAGGCTGGAGGGACATGGGCCGGTAACGAACGATTTTGAATCAACATCTCAACAAATGCGCATCAGGGTGCCGCCTGCTTTTTCTTCTTTGCCTTTTTCGGGGTGAAGGTCTCTTGCTTCGCGTTTGGATCAAAGTTCGGATTGGGCGTCGGCATCAGTGCGCCGACTCCCTTCCGCCAAGCGATGAGCTTCGCATGCAGCTCCTTCACCTTGTCAGGCTGTGCAGCGGCCAGATTGTTCTTTTCGCCGATGTCCTGAGGGATGTTGTAAAGCTCAAGCGCGCCGTCCTCGTGCCACTCAATGAGTTTCCAGTCGCCATGGCGGATGGTGGTGCATGGCGGGCCGCCTTGATTGGCATAGTGAGGGTAGTGCCAGAAGAGCGGCTTTCCACGCGCGGCGGACTCACCTTTCAGCAAGGGCAGGAAGCTCACGCCATCGAGATGCTGCTCGGGTTTCAACGGCTGGCCTGCGAGTTGCAGCAGCGTGGGATAAAAATCTGTGCTGATAACGGGTGAATCGCAGGTTGTGTCCGGCTTGGTCACGCCGGGAGCCACGACGATCATCGGCTCGCGCACACCGCCTTCATAGGGCCAGCCTTTGCCGGCACGCAGCGGAAGATTCGAGGTGGGATGTCCTTCGGCAGTGGCGAGGCCGCCATTGTCAGACATGAAGACGACGATTGTTTTCTCTGTGAGCCCGTTCTTCTCCAGAGTGGTGAGCACGCGACCAATGGCCGTGTCAAACTGCTCCAGCATCGCGGCATAGACCGGATTGTTTTGCACGAGGCGCACTTGGTTCGTCCGCTCCTGGCCCCAGGCATCGGCAGGTGCCTGCTTGGCCTTTTCCTGCCACTTCGCCACGAGGTCGGCACGTGCGCCGATGGGCACATGCGGTGCGTTGTAGGGAAGGTAGGCGTAGAAGGGTTTGTCTTTGTTCGCCTCGATGAAGTTCACCGCCGCATCGGTGATGCTGTCGGTGTTCTTCGGATCGTCCTGCTTTTTGCCCTTGCCGCCCTTCGGTCCGGTGCTTTCGCTTTCATCATGAGTGAAGCCCTGATCGCGCGGCATGAAGCCCGCGCCGCCCAGGTGCCATTTGCCGGCAAAGAACGTCTCATAACCCGCATCGCGCAGGGATTCCGCTATGGTGACCTCCGCCAGCGGCAGCTGACCTGCATTCGGCGCTGGCAGCAGTTTGCCCGCACGACCTCCAGGAATGAAATTGGTGATGCCAAAGCGCGGCGGATATTTCCCGGTCATGAGACTGCCACGCGTGGGAGAGCACACACAGCAGGCTGCATAACCCTGCGTGAACTTCATCCCCCGCTTCGCCAGCCCGTCGATGTTCGGCGTTTTATAAAACGTCTTCGGGTTGAATGCACCGATGTCCATCTGACCGAGGTCATCGGCGAGGATGAAAACGATGTTGGGTTTTGTCTCCGCAAAGAGGGATGTGACAAGGGTGCAAAGGAGCAATGCGAGGAACTGGATTTTCATGGCGTGGAGAAGGATGTGAAAGAAACAAAATGATCTTCAAGGCAGCGAAGGCAGAATCATGGTGTTGTCCTGGGTGTCTGCGTGCCATTGTTTCAGGGGAGCATAGAGACGTTCGAGGTGCTGGCGCTGCGCGGGGTCGGCAGCCAGGTTGTGGAGTTCGTCGGGATCACTTTGGAGATCGTAGAGCTCGATCAGTGGGGGTTTTCCACCCAGGGCGTGCGGGTCCATTTCCTGCAGGATGCGATAGGCTTCGGGAAACTGGGCTTTGACGCGCACGGTCTCGCCGTAGATGCGATTGATCCAGGGTTTCATATCACGGAGGTCGGCATTGATGACCTTGGGCTCATCGAGATGGCTGCGGACGATGAGCTGATGCGTGGCGTCGATCACACTGCGCTCCTCCATGCCGCGCTGCTGGTTCAAGGAGCGGCCGGAGACCTCACTGAAGATGAAGTCATGGCCTTTGGCTTTGGCGTCTGGCTTGCTTTCGAGCAGGGGTCTGAGGCTGATGCCGTGGAGCGTTGAATCATACGGAATGCCGAGCACATCCAGCAGAGTGGGCAAGAGGTCGAGCTCACTGACCAATGCATTGCTCACGAGCGGTTTGCCTCCGGGAAGGCGAATGACGAGCGGAATGTGCAGGCCCAGATGAAACGGAGTCATCTTGCCATGCTGGTAGGCCGGGCCGTGATCCCCCATGAAGATGACGAGGGTATTCGCTTCCTGCCCGGACTCCCGCAACGCGGCCATGACCTCGCCGACGATCTGGTCGTTGTGCTGCACACCGTCAAGATACTCGGCCCAATCACGGCGTGCGACGGGTGTGTCCGGCAGATGCGCGGGCAGTTTCACCTTTGCGGGGTCAATGGTGATGGGCTGCTTCTCGCTGTTCACAAACGGCCGGTGCGTGTAGGTCGTGCTGTTGTGCAGCAGGAACCACGGCTTGCCTGCGGACCGTTTGATGACTGCGGTGAGGGCTTGCTTGGAGCCAGCCTTCGGGATGAAGTCATTGTAGGGAAAGCGTTCGTTCGGAGCGATGTGGAGCTTCCCGCACACTGCGGTGTGATAGCCCTGCGCGGCGAGCACCTCGACCATCGTGGCGCCCTGGGAGCGGATGTGCGTGTGCAGGTAGGGCGGAGCTTGTTTCTCCGCTTCCGTGAGTTTGGCGGCTGGCTTGAGGTAGTTGTTGGTGTTGTTGACCAAGCCGTTCGTGTGCGAGTGCAGACCGGTCATGATGCAGGCCTTTGATGCCGAGCAAACTGGATACCCCACATAGGCCCGGCGAAACAACGCCCCGCCGGCCGCCAGCGCATCCATGTGGGGCGTTATGACATCAGTCGTGCCCAGAGCGCCCATGTGCGCGCCTTGATCCTCGGTGAGAATGAAGAGGATGTTGGGGCGCTGCTCCGCTGCGAATGACGAGAGAACGCTGAAGAATGACAATACGAGAATGGCCGGGATGCGATGCATGGTGGGTGGTGCGCGTGTAACGAAGGGCTCTGTCATGACATCTCAGCAAAAACTGTGTCGGATTCAGCATGCAGGCTTGTCATTCAACTGGCGGCATTTTAGTTTTTCGCGCCATGACCTCGAAATCGACCGCCGGTTCCTCGACTGCCGCCGCCACCAAGCAGGCCGCTGAATATGCCATCTACAAACCCAATGGTCGCGGTACTGGCGGGGTGATCCGTTTCGAGTTCAACCGCAGCAAAGGCGCTGTGTTTGTGGATGCGGCTTCGCAGAGCGGTGAGAAGCAGTTCGACTGGGAGCAGAAGATCACCATGAAGTGGGGGCTCTCGGATCTCGGTGCTGTGCTGGCGACGCTGCAGGGCCGGCAGGAGCAGGCGAAGCTTTTCCACCAGTCTGAGAAGGCCAACAGCGCCTTTGAGCTGACCTTTCGCGATGATCCGCAGAAGGCGCCGTACTTCATGAGCATGTCACGTCAGGACGCGGCGTCGAAGAGCGTGAAGAAGGTCACGATTCCCGTCACGCATTCCGAGGCCGTGATTCTTGAGACTGCGCTGCGGGCGGCAATCACGAGGCTGATTGGGTGGTGAGGTTTTAGAGGGCTTCCATCTTCACCGTCAGCGAGTTGTAGCCGAGAGTGCGGTCAAACTTAGCTTCATGCTCGACGCGTTCTTCGGCTTTGAGAATGGTGATGCTCTTCACGCGTTCGCAGCACAGACGCAGCAGCGTGCGCAGGATGAGACGTGCGTGCGGAGCGCCGAGGCAGAGATGGGTGCCGAAGCCGAAGGAGAGATGCGGGTTGGGCTTGCGGTCGAGGCGGACTTCCTCGGGTGCCGGGAAGGCGTTGGCGTCGAAGTTGGCGGAGGCCCAGGCGAGGGAGATTCGGTCGCCTGCTTTGACGGTGGTGCCATTGACATCGGTGTCTGCGGGACAGACGCGGCCAATATGGGTGAGCGGCATGAAGACGCGGAAGAACTCCTCGCTGGCGAGGGTGATGCGCTTGGGATCTTCGCGCAGAAATTCCAGGGCTTCAGGATGTTCGGCCAGATAACCTAGGGCGCATGAGATTGTGTGGATGATGGTGTCACGCCCGCCGGCGAAGGCGAGATTGGCGAAGCCCATCATCTCCTCACGCGTGAGTTTGCGCCCGCGATACTCTGCCTGCGTGAGAGCGCTGAAGAAGTCTGCGTCAGGATTCGTCTCGGCGCGGTCGAACTGCGCGTGGAGGTAGTCTTCCAGCACGTTGCCCGTTTTAAACTCGCCGCCAGTGACTTTGAAGACATGGATGCCCCAGCCGATCCAGGTTTCGCCTTCGGACGCAGGCACGTTGAGCAGGTGGGTCAGGGCACGTGACTGGATGGGCAGCGCGAACTCGTTGACGATCTCAATCGAGTCGCGGTTCAGTGCTTGCGTGAGCATGCCTTCCATCAGCGCGTCCACCTGCGCGATCATCGCGGGATCTTTGGAGCGTTGGAAAAACGGCTCCACGATGGCGCGGTAGTCGGTGTGTTCCGGTGGATTCGTTTCGATGGGGAGCTGACGCATGGTCCGCACCGCCTCCTCCGAAGGGATCGGCACGCGGAAGGGCGCATCCGAGCTGAAGGTCTGCCAGTCCTTCGCCGCCTTGCGCACGTCTTCGTGGCGCAGGATCATGGTGATGTCTTCGCCATGAAAGGGGCACTGCAGCACGCCAGTGGCGGTGCGGACTTCGCGGAAGGGGTCGGAGAAAGCGGGCATAGGAGGAGAATGACGAATCATCAACGCTGAACGCGAGACGCTTTCAGTGCAATGTTTGCTCTTTGTAGAATGATGCCTGCGGCCTTTGCTAAGGCCGTTTGCTCACTTCTTTTTCGCCTTGCCGGCCTTCGCTGCTGGCTTCTGGGGGGCGGTGGGGTCTTCGTTGACGGCACCATGCCACTGCGGCGCGATGTTTTTGGTATTCCAGTCGTCCCAGGCCTTGGAGAGTTGGGCGACGAGTTCGGGCTTGTCGGCGGCAAGGTCGTGCTGCTCGCCGATGTCGGTGCTCAGATCGTAAAGCTGCCAGCCGGACTGGGTCTTGGCCTCCATGTCGCGGACATCGACGAGTTTCCAGTTTCCCTGGCGGATGGCTTTCTGGGGGCCGAAACGCCAGGCGAGGGTGTCGTGCGGTGCAGCGGTGACTTCGCCTTTGAGATAAGGCAGGAGATTCACTCCTTCGACGCCCTCAGGTTGTTTCGCTTGAGTCGCCGCGCAGGCCGTGGGCAGGATGTCCATGGCGCTCACCGGTTGGTCATAGGTTTTGCCGGCGGGCAGCTTGCCAGACCAGCTCACGAAAAACGGCACTCGAATGCCTCCTTCGAGCGTCTGGCCTTTGTCGCCACGCAGCGGTGTGTTGAGGCCAGTGTTGTAGGCAAAGAAGGGTTTCTTGCCGGAGCCGCCGTTGTCGCTGAAGAAGAACACGAGGGTGTTCGGGTGTTTGGCTTTGAGCTCGGCGGTGATGCGACCCACGGAGTCGTCGAGTCCTAGCAGCAGCGAGAGGTAGCCGCGGCGGTTCGGATCGGTGACATCGGCAGGAATGCGGTCCTTGAGCTTGTCGGCAATCTCCAGCGGTGTGTGCACGGCGTTGTAGGCAAGGTAGAGGAACCATGGCTTGGCGGTGTTGCGGTTCATGAAGCCGAGGGCTTCATCAGTGAAGAGATCCGTGGTGTAGCCGTCGAGGTGCTGCAGCTCGCGGCCGCGATAGATCATGTTGTGCGAATGCGCGGAGCCGAACTCAGGCTCGGCATCCTTGTGCAGCAGGAAATTGTGCCCACCGACGAGAAAGCCCAGGAATTCGTCGAAGCCACGGGACAGTGGATGATGCGCGGCATCGAAGCCCTGATGCCATTTGCCGATGAGTGATGTGGCGTAGCCCGCATCGTGCAGCACATTGGCGATGGTGCGCTGATCCAGCGGCAGGCCGAGCTTGGCCTCATCACCGACATGGGGATTGAACTCATGGCCAAAACGCGTCTGTGATTTGCCCGTGAGAAATCCTGCCCGGGACGGACTGCAATAGGGCGCGGTGACGTAGCCGTTCGTGCAGCGAACGCCACTGGCGGCAAGGGCATCAATGTTCGGCGTGGGCACTGCCTTGCCGCCATGAACTCCGATGTCCGCGTAACCCAAGTCGTCCGCAACGATGACGAGGATGTTGGGTTGCTGGGCAGCAGAGATCGAAGAGCAAACGGCGAAAAGGAGCAGTACAAGGCGTTTCATGGGCGAAAGATAACGATGCAGAGAAGGAGTTCTGGCAGAGTAGAGTTGAGCTTTGGAGAGAGGCGTGTAGCCTTTGTAAAATGAAATCAGCCGCCCCAATCGCCCAAAAAGCGCGGACGCCTCTTGGGCTTCCGGCGGAATGGTTTTGGGATGTGAATCCCGCTCGGCTTAATCCTGACAAGCACGCAGCACAAATCATTGAGCGTGTGCTGGTCGTTGGTGCGATGGAAGGCTGGCGTGCCATTCGTCGGCACTATGGCGATGAAAAACTTAGTGCGGTAGTAACTGGGCTGCGCTCGCTAAGTCCGCAGAATGTCGCTCTGCTCTGTCTGGCACTGAACTTAAAAAAGGAGGATTTTAGATGCTGCACAGCGAAGCCGTTCCCCCAAGCACCCTGGCATTACTGAAGAACCTGTGTTCTCACCAGGCCTTGGATGGTTTCGCCTTGGTGGGCGGGACCTCGCTGGCGCTGCGCTTCGGGCATCGCATGTCGGTGGATCTCGATTTTTTCCGGCCGGAGAAATTCGACAACAAGGCCATTGCTGCGGCTCTCGCGGAAGATTTTCCTTCATTCCAGCTAACCAACGACAACAGCAATGGCATGATGGCCTTTATTGAAAAGGTGAAGGTGGACTTTGTCACTTATCGCTACCCGCTGCTGCATCCTTACGAAACCATTGAGGGCGTGCGATTGATGAGTCTGCAGGATGTGGTGGCCATGAAGCTGGGGGCCATCAGCAACCGTGGTGCGAAGAAGGATTTTTATGATTTGCACACGCTGCTCAAGGAAATCGGGCTGGATGAAATCCTGCGCTGCTATGCACTCAAGTTCCCCAACCACGATCCCATGATTCCGCTGCGCAGCATGATTTACTTTGAAGACGCGGAGGCAACCGAGACTCCGAAGAGTCTCGTCAAAACAACGTGGGCCAAAGTCAAAGCTGAGATTCAGAAGGCCGTGCGCCCGATGCTTTAAGCTCAGCTCACTTCCCAAACATCGCGTTCGTCTTATCGCCGCCGCTGAGGACGTAGGCGAGGAGGTCGAGGATTTCGTCTTTCTTGAGCATGGCGAGGAGCATTGGTGGCATGGGGGAGACGGTGCTGAGCTCGATGCTCTTCACTTCTTTGCGATCCACGTTCACACGCTGGTTCGGATCGGTGAGGTCAGTGTTGAGGGTGACGCCGTCGCCGCTGAGATTCACGACCACGCCGCTCATGATGGAGCCGTCATTCTTGGTGACGATGATGGGTGCGAACTGCTCGTTGATGACCTTGCTGGGGTTGATGATGTTGTCGAGCAGGTCGTGCGGGCTGTAACGTCCGCCAGCGCCGGTGAGATCCGGGCCGGTCATGCCGCCGGCGTTGCCGAAGCGGTGGCAGGTGTAGCAGGCGGCTGCGGTGAACATTTTGCGGCCGTTGTCGAAGCTGCGTTTTTTCATGCCGGTCTTGGTGGCGGCGCTTAGCTCGTCGAGCGTCCACATCGTCGGCGTGCGGCCCACGAACATGGCGCCGACGTTTTCGATGGCGCTCTTCGCCTCGGGTTTCTTGGCGATGAGTTCGGCAAGCTGCGCATTTTCTTCAGGTGTGAAGGTGGCCAGCGAGTCTTTGCGGATGAAGTCGATGAAGATGGCGAAGCTGGCGCCGCCCTTGTAGTTCGCAGCCTTGAGGAGGAACTCGAGCTGCTGGGTGCGGAGCTCCTTGGTCCAGCCGGTTTTCAGGAAGCGCAGGCTGCGGGCGTATTCGATCTGCGGCTCCTGGCTTTCCGCGGCGGCGATGAGGGCCATGCCCTTGGCGGCGGTGTTGGGTGCCTGGAGGTAGGCGAGCGTTTCGGTGAGCAGCCAGTTGAGCTCGAAGTTGTCTGCTGGATAGGCAGGATCGAGCTTCGCGATGATCGCAGCCACTGTGGCGTCGTCTGGATTGCCGAAGCGGTGCAGGACGATCTCGGTGAGGCGCACGTAGGCCATACGCTGCTCGTTGTTAAGCTTCTTGAAGTCACGTTTCAGCAGCGCGGCCCAGAGCTTGTCGCGCATGGCGGTGTTCACGACGTGATCGGGAGTACGATGCGTGGGGCACACGCCCGTCATACGAGTCAGCGCCAGCAGGGCTTCGAGCTGTGCGGTGGCGTTCTTTTCATTGAGCGCCTTGGTTTCCCATTCAGAGACGGGGTTGTGCTCCAGCACGGTGCGTGCGGCACTGCGGATGAAGCGGTCCTTGTCACTGAGATTCGGCCAGGCAAAAGCGACGGCTTTCGAGTCGGCTTTGCCGTGGAAGGCGGCAAGTTCATGACGCAGCTCGCTGGCACGTGTGATCTGTGGCTTGGATGTCACTGGGGCTGTCGATTCCTTCCCGGTGTAAGTCACGCGATAGAGTCCCGACTGCACGCGGCGGCCGCCGATGGTGAAGTACATCGCGCCATCTTGGCCGATGATGGCATCGCTGACTGGCAGCGGGCCGCCGGTGACGAACTCTTCCTTCGTGGCGGTGTAGGTCGATCCGCTGGGCTTGAGATGCACGGCGTAGATTTTTCCCCAGCTCCAGTCGAGCACGAAGAAGGCGTCCTGGTACTTGGCGGGGAACTTCGCGCCATAGCCGAAGGTGGTGCCGGTGGGCGAGCCGGGGCCGATGTTCAGCGTGGCGGGCAGGTTGTCATAGTAGAACTCGGGGTACTTGCCCGCGCCGTTGCGCCAGCCGAATTCCGCGCCGCTGACGACGTGATTGATGCGTGTGGGGCGATACCAGGAAGTGTTGAAGTCATACTCCATGTCGGCGTCATAGACGAAGAGCTCGCCGTCGCGGTTAACACTGCCGTCGAAGATGTTGCGGAAGCCGGAGGCGAAGATTTCGAACTGCTTGCCGTCTGGTGAGACGCGATAAACGATGCCGCCAGGAGCCATGACGTGGCGGTTGTGGCCACGGCCATCGGGCATGCGCGCCAGCAGATGGTCATCTCCCCACAGCTTGGCCACGGGTGAAGTGTCGAGCGTGCCGGCCTTCGGGCCGTCTTTGAGCACGG
>NZ_JBIPNG010000648.1:0-3002 GCF_044373815.1 Prosthecobacter sp.
CATCGCCAACCTCAAGAAGGTGCTCGTGAAGCGTGTGGTGGCAGGTCAGGAGAGAATTTTCAAAGTGGACGTCCAGAGCATGGCGTCCGGAAATCAAACCATGATGTTTTATGTCCGTGAGGACGACGTCATCACCGTGCCTGAAAGCTTCTTTTAATATTATGCAAACAGCCCCCCTATCCCTGCACCAATCACCTCTCGTGATGCCGCAACGTCTGGGACCAGACGCTGAAGCACCGCAGTCATTCATGAATCCGGCGCAACTGGTGGACGGAGTACGCCGTCACAGCTGGATTCCCATCACGCTGGCCCTGTTTGGACTAATCCTAGGCTATGCCTACTTCAAGCGCCAAAAACCGGTGTATGAAGCCGTCAGCGTCGCTCAGTTTGGTTCCGAGCATAATTCCCTGCTGGGTCTGAACAGCATGAGCACGCCCGGGCTCGGGGATGAGAAATCCGTCAACACTCTTATCCAGGCCGCGAAAAGCCGAGAGGTCATCGGACGTGTGGTTACCGAACTGAATCTGACCCGGCTCACCGGTTTTTCAGGCGGGCATCCCAACAATTCCAAAGAAGCCCGGGAAAATGCGATCTCCACCGTGAGTTCCATGGTCAGGATCAGCCTGCGCAAAGACACACGGTTGATCGACTTCAATGTGACCGGGGCCGATCCGGAACAGGTGGCGTCTTTGTCAAACCAAGCGGTGCTGAGCCTGGTGGCAGAGCTGGAAAGTCAAAAGAGCAAGACCATGCAGGGCGCCGTTCAGGCCTTGGTGGCCGAAGGGCAGCGCCTGCAGGACAAGCTGACCAAGTCAGAGATAGCGATGCATGACTACAAGCGCTCCAACCAGGCCATCTCGCTGGACGAGCGCAAGGACCTCGTGCTTACGAAATTGAAAGAGCTCGGTTCCGAACTGAACCACCAGTCCAAAGAACGCCTGACGCTCGAAACCCAGCTCAAGGCCTGCAAGGAGGAGAAACTTCCCCGTGATGAACTGCTCAGCCTGCCAACCATCGCCAGCCATCCCAAGGTATCGGGAATTCTCACGCAGCTCAGCAATCAAAAATCAGCCCTGGCCCTGCTGGCGGAGCGTTACAAGCCGAAGCATCCGAAGTATGAGTCGGTGCAGGCGGTCATCATCAATCAAGAACAGCAGCTCACAACCATCCTTGCCGATGCGGTTCACATGCTGGAATCAAGCTGTGAACATGCCCGGGAACTGGAGCGCAGGCTGCAGGAGCAGCTCAAGAAGCAGGAGTCCGAAGCACTCGACCTGGAACAGCTGGCCGTGCAATACAATGTGCTGAAACGTGAGATGGAGTCTGACCAGGCGGTCTATGAATCGGTTCTGACACGCATCAAGCAGGTGGATGTTTCCAAGGGAATGGAAACGCCTCCCATCTGGGTGCATCAGCTGGCGATGGTGCCTGGGGAGCCGGTGTCTCCGAACGCCAAAAAAGTGGTGGGCAGCTCCACGGCCGGCGGTTTCATGCTTGGGCTGGCCATCATCGGCCTGATTGTCATGCAAGACCGCTCCATCCGATCTGTGGAAGATGCGCGCCAGAAACTGCGCGTGCCGGTTCTTGGCATGATCGCCAATCTTCCGCATCATCCTGACACGAAAGACCAGCGCTCCAAGGAGCATGACTACTCCCAGGGACTGACTCCTGCGCTGATCGCCCACAAAGCCGTCGCAGAAAGCTTTCGTGAGTTTCGAGCCATCATCGCAAGGATGGCCAAAGGACCGCAGACCTGCCACATGGTGGTCAGCGCGATCCCCGATGAAGGAAAGACGTTTGTGTCAACACACCTGGCCGTCAGTCTGGCCAGCCAGGGCTACCGCACGCTGCTGATCGACATGGACCTGCGGCGCTCCCAGCTGGCCCAGGTTTTCGGTATTCCAAGCAGCCGCAAAGGTGTGATCGATCTGCTGCTTGAGGAGGCTTCCTTTGCGGAGGTTTGCCTCAGCGGAGGCATCGCCCATCTTGCCATCATGCCTGCAGGCAAACGTGTGGCCAATCCCGCCGAACTGCTGTCGACCTGCGGCGTTGAGCGGCTCAAGGACATGGCTTTTGCGGCTGGATTTGACCGCATCGTCATCGACACCGCTCCTTTGATCCCGGTGAACGACACGCTGGAACTCGGTGGTCTGGCAGACAGCACCTTCCTGGTGGTCCGGTGCAACCGCACCCCCTCCGACATCATTCAGGAGGCGATCCGCAAACTGCAGCAGACGGGCATTCCTTTGACGGGTCTGATTCTGAACCGCCTTGCCCAGCGCACGCGCAGCTACGATTATTATTACCACCGGTCTTACTACAAGGCGGGTGAGAATGAGGAGTCCGCGCCACTGCGCCCCGTGTCACGTGGGTTCAACTCACCGCAGAACATGGGCTGAGAGAGGTGTCCATTCGACTGGGAGAGACCGTCTCGATTTAAGAACGAAGATAAGAAAACAACGAGCCGTGTGCGCATTTCCAAATGGGCACACGGCTTTTTTGTGACTGTGCCTTTATAGCAATTTCCAAAATTCATTTCCGTTTAGCGGGCTGTTTCTTGTTCGAAGATCATGAGCTTCCTTCTTCGCTAAAGCTACGAAGGACACGTCGACGGCGGATGGCTGAGGACAGCCAGCCCTGCCTGCGCTGGGCATGCGTGTGACTGGCACGTGGTGGGAGGCTTGGTCCTCCGAGCGCCGCTTTCCGGAAATTCGTTTTGGAAAGCGCTGTATGCCACTAGGGAGAATGTGATGGTCGAGCTTGGGGTAGCAACGATGCGACGCCTGCGGCGAGGCTGGGACTGGCGCACGATCTCCCGCCCCCCCTTCAGGGGGCGACCTTGGGTGAGAAGGACGTGTCATGCATGACCCAGGGCTTGAGGTGCAACGCAATATTGGACCAGGGACGCTTAATTAGTTGAGGTTGATGTGCTGAGTTTCGAACTGGTTGGGTGTGAGGTAGCCGATGGCCGAGTGCTTGCGCTTGTTGTTGTAGTAGGCGTC
>NZ_JBIPNG010000217.1:0-10476 GCF_044373815.1 Prosthecobacter sp.
CTCGTCACGCGCTACGAACCCGTGGCCGACCTGACTGAGACCAATTCCACCTACGTGCTCTGCAAAGGCGGCAAAGGCGGGAAGGGGAACGTGCATTTCAAAACCTCCACTCACCAGGCTCCGCGTGAATTTACCCCCGGCACCGCTGGTGAAGAAGGTGACTTCCACTTCGAACTCCGCAGCATCGCAGATGCCGGATTCGTGGGCGCCCCGAACGCTGGCAAATCCACGCTGCTCTTCAAGCTGAGCGCCGCCAAGCCGAAGATTGCCAACTACCCCTTCACCACGCTGAAACCCATGGTCGGCGTGATCGAGTTTGGTCCAAACCGCCGAGGCAGTCTGGCGGACATTCCCGGATTGATCGAAGGTGCGCATGAAAACATCGGCCTCGGCCATGATTTCCTGCGCCACATCATGCGCTGCCGGGTGCTTCTGTTCGTCGTCGACACCGCCGGCACCGAGGGCCGCGATCCCGTCTCGGATCTGGAAATCGTGCGCAAAGAAGTTTCTCTCTACTCTCCAGAACTGGCCAAACGCCCTTGGTGCATCATCGCCAACAAGATCGATCTGCCCGAGAGCGCCGAAAACCTCGTCCACTTCAAAGAGCGCTTCAAACGCATCAAAGTCCATCCCGTCTCCGCCGAAACCGGCGAAGGCCTCGACAAACTGCGCAAGTGGCTCGACGAGAAGATCGGGCAGGATGTAGACTGGTGATCTGTCATGCGCCTGAACCGTTCCAATCTTTGCTGGCTGGTTCTGGCGTTGATCACGGCGGGGTATCTCCTTTTCTGGGCGTTGCTGCTCGGAGCCACGGCGACGTATAGTACGCCGGATTCGTGGCTGCAGGTGCTGCGCTCGCCTGAGATCCGGCATGCGACTTTTTTGAGTCTTGTGACCTGCTCGCTCGCGGCAGGCTTTGCGCTGCTGCTGGCGGTGCCGGTGGGGTATTTGATGACGCGCCTGGAGTTTCGCGGCAAATCTTGGCTGGATGCAGCGCTCGATATTCCCATCATCCTCCCGCCCTTGGTGGTCGGTCTGTGCTTGCTGATCTTTTTCCAAACCAAAATTGGCAAGGTGATCGAGATGGCGATTCCCTTCACCTATCAAGTCAGCGGTGTGGTGCTGGCGCAATTCGTCGTGGCCGCTGCCTTCGCGATCCGCACGATGCGCGGCACCTTCCAACACCTCTCGGCGCGGCCTGAAGACGTGGCCCTCACCTTGGGCTGCACGCGGTTTCAGGCCCTGTGGCATGTGGCGTTGCCAGCGGCACGGCGTGGCATGGTGGCGGCGTTTTGCATCGCCTGGGCGCGCAGTCTGGGGGAATTCGGGCCGATCCTCGTCTTTGCCGGTGCCACACGCATGAAGACGGAGGTGCTGCCGACGACGGTCTGGCTGGAACTCAGCGTTGGGAATCTCGAGGCCGCCGTGGCGGTCAGCCTGTTCATGGTGCTGCTGGCTGTGCTGGTGCTGGTGGCGGTGCGTGCCACGGGGGAAAAAGTATGATCCAGCTCGAACAACTCACCTGGAAGGTCTCTGGCCGCACGATCTTGGAGAACGTGACAGTGGCGATCTCGGCCAACACCTACGCCGTTCTCATGGGATCGACTGGCTGTGGCAAAACCACCCTGCTGGAAATCCTCTGCGGCCTGCGCCAGCCGACCTCCGGCCGCGTGCTGCTGGATGGCGTGGATGTGACCGACCTGGAACCACGTGAGCGCGGCATCGGCTACGTGCCGCAGGATCTGGCGCTTTTCCCCGGACTGCGCGTGCGTGAGCAGATCGGCTTCGCCCCGAAACTGCGCGGCATGGCCCCTGACGAACTGAATCAACGTGTAAACCGCCTCGCGGAGCAGTTTGGCATTGCTCATCTGCTGGATCGCCTGCCAGACATGCTTTCCGGTGGCGAAAAGCAGCGCGTGGCTCTCGCTCGTGCTCTGGCGGCCCAACCCAAGCTGCTGCTCCTCGACGAACCGCTCTCCGCGCTCGATGAAAGCATGCGTGCGGAGGCTGTGGCGCTGCTGCAGCGCGTGCAGCAGGAGCATGCGCTCACCGTTTTACACGTCACCCATTCCAGCAGTGAAGCGGCTGCGCTCGGCACCTTGCATCTGCGAATGGCAGCAGGGCGGCTGGAGGTGGAATCGAAGGGATGATTTTCACTGTGCGGTTGGAATCCCGCCGAAGCTGCGTTTAGTGTCCCAAAAACACCCCCTGCATGGATTGGACTGACTGGCAGCGCGTCCTCAAATGGCGCGCACTCGAAGAAGGCGATGCCGATGGCGTTCTCGTCAATGCGGAGCGTCGGCGTGAGGCTACGGCCAACACGCGCGCCGGACTGGCCTCCGAGGAGATCACCGGGGATGTGCTGGAGGAGCGTTCAGAGTCGTTTCTGGACAAACGGGCCGAGTGGCTGGAGCGCGAGGCCGTGGGCTGGCGCGGCGACCTGATCCATGTGCTCGATCTGTTGCGTGTACCGCAGGGGCGCTGGTCCTGGGCGCTGGCGGGATGGGGACTGGCACTGGTGACTGGCTATTGGTTTACCGATCTGGGGCAGGCGGGCGAATTCAACCTTCTGGCACTGCCGCTGGTGGGCCTGCTGGCCTGGAATGCGGTGGTGATCGCCCTCGGATTGTTGTGTGAACTGATGCCGACCTCCGCAGTGGCTGGCCGGGGTGGCTGGGTGGCCGAATTTCTCGCTCATGGCATCTCACGCATGGGCAAAGCGACCAAGGAGGTCGAAAGCGGAGTGGCTGAAACCATTCGCTCAAGGTATGAAGAGCTCTCCTGGCCTCTGGCCTGGCGGCGCTTGCAGATGCGGCTGCGGATGTGGTTGCACGTGGCGGCGGCGTTGCTGGCCATGGGGGGCGCGGCAGCCCTGTACGCCCGCGGCTGGTCGCACGAATATCGTGCCGTCTGGGAAAGTACCCTTTTGGGAGAGAGCGAGGCATCGGCCTTTTTTGAGACCTTGTTCAAACCAGCCACCAAGGTGCTGCGAACCCCCGTGCCGCTGGACCAGATCGCAGGCATGCATCGGACTCTGGGCAAGGTGGCGAAACCGGCTCCAGCACTGCCGTGGATTCATTTGTACGCAGGCACGCTGCTGGTGCTGATTGTGCTGCCGCGCCTCCTGCTGGCAGGACTTGGGGCGGCGCGCTGCGGCCGGGTTGTCGCGCAACCGGCCCGTGCCTTGAGTTGGGGCGGTTACCTGCGTGCCTTGCTGCGAGCGGTGGAGGGCGGCAGCGAGCGCATCCAGGTGCTCGTGCATGCCATTGAGCCCACGGCCCATCATCGCGAGGTCTGGGACCGTGGCGTGAGGGAACGTTTCGGCGGCATGGCGCGTGCCGAATATGTGCGCATCCCGGCTGGGGAAGAGGACGAATTTGCCGCCGCCTGGCAGCCCGTGTGCGCAAATTTGGTCATGCTCTTCAACATGGCCACCACGCCCGAGGCTGAGGTGCAGCGTCGTCTGGTCTCCGACGTGCGCCAGCGCCTGCTCACCAAACATGCTGAGCCGGAGCTCATCGTGCTCCTGGACGGCACGAGTCTTGCGGGACGTTGGTCACCAGAAAAAATCGCCGGGCGTGAGCAGTTATGGTCGCAGATGGTCGAAGGCCTGGCCTCTGAAGTGATTGTGGCTGTACGCAAAGAATCCGCACGCGCAAAGCCTCCGGTATCGTAATGTTCATGAAGTTTTCGTCTCTAGTGCCCGCTCTTTTTTCCAGAACCAAAACTGCCAGCTCCTCTGACCGACAGTCGGCGGAGCTGAATGTGCGTGATGCCTCAGACATCGTCACGCTGAGCCTCATTTCGCACACGAACGCGGGCAAGACGACCTTGGCCCGCACGCTGCTGCGTCGTGATGTGGGGGAGGTGAAGGATGCGCCGCATGTCACCCTTTTCAATGAATCGCACACGCTGCTCGAAACAGGCGGCTTCATGCTGCGGCTGTGGGACACCCCGGGCTTCGGCGACAGTGCGCGGCTGTTGAAGCGCCTCCAGCGTGAGCGCAGCCCAGTGCTGTGGTTTCTCTCGCAGACCTGGGACCGCATCACGGACCGGCCCTTGTGGTGCAGCCAGCAGGCGCTGAAAAATGTGCGCGATGAAGCGGACGTGGTGCTGTATCTCGTCAATGCCGCCGAACCGCCCGAGGCTGCCGCCTACATCGGGCCTGAGATGGAAATCCTCAGCTGGGTGGAAAAACCCGTGGTCGTGCTGCTGAATCAGACCGGGCTTCCAGGAAGTTCATCCATGGAGGCTGCGGAACTGGAATCCTGGCGGACGCATTTGAAGCAGTTTGAGATCGTGCGCGAAGTGCTGACGCTGGATGCCTTTGCCCGCTGCTGGGTGCAGGAGGACATCCTCATGGACTCTCTGGCCCCCCTGATGCAGGGCTCCAAAATTCCGACCTTCCTGCAGATCAAACGCGCCTGGGCGCAGCGCAATGTGGAGGTGTTTCAAGCCTCGGTGCGCCTGATCTCCGAGCAGCTCACCGCCGCGTTGTTTGACGGCGTGGATGTGCGCTCTGAAACGCTGCTGGAACGCGTGGGATGGCAGCGTGATGACCTGAACCGCGAGTACAATGACGCGCGCCAAAAGCTGGCCACACAGCTCGCGGACCGCACTGAGCAGACGACCAACAATTTGATCGAAGCCCATGGGCTGAAAGGTCAGGCCGGTCAGGAGATGAACCAAATCGCACGCGAGAATTTTCATCTCCCCCAGGCCGTGTCAGAAAACATCTGGGGTGTGCTCGGCAGTTTCGCCGGTGGTGCGATGGGAGGTCTCATCGCCGATCTCAAACTCGGCGGGATGACCTTCGGCGGTGGTGCGCTGCTGGGCGGCCTTGCCTCCGGCATTGGTGCCTATGCTTTGATCCGTAGCTACAATCTCGTGCGTGGCAGTGACCAGCGCCTTCGCTGGTCACGCGAGCATTTTCGTGAGCAGGTCAAACTGGCCTTTCTCACCTATCTCGCCATCTGCCATTTTGGCCGTGGTCGTGGCGAATGGAAGGAAAGCGCGCAGCCGCAGCACTGGCAGGAAGTCGTGGATGAAGTGACCGATCTGCACTCCGATGCGCTGGACCATCTGTGGAAATCCGGTGTGCAAAAAGACACCCAGCCCGCCGCGCTTTCACGCCAGTCCCGTCAGCTCACCGGAGACTGCATGGTGGCGCTGCTGGAGCGGCTGTACCCGGGCGTGGATGCGGCTTCGTGGCGGGCTTAAATCGCGGCCCGAATTGCATCAAGGGTACATCATGAGAACCTTGGCTTTGGCGATCTCAAACGATTCTAAGATCTCAGCATCATCAGGAATGTGGGCGGCGGCAAACGCAGCTTCGAGGTCGCTCCGGGTGATTTCTTCGTGGGCAATCATCCAACGAATCTCCTCCATGTGCTGCGGATCATCCCCACGCATCATCTTGCTGAGTATGAGGTCCACTGTGGCCGGGCGGTAGAGCCTGAGATGCTTTAGCTGCGGGCGTTGAATGGCAATACGATGTGCGAACCAGTCCCGTCGCAGGATGATCTGCCATTCTTCGAAGATGTGCGTGAGATAGATTCCCTGCGCTTGCAGATCGGCGTTGGCTGAGGTGAGGGCATCCCAGAAGGCCAGATCTTCGTTCATTTGATCCGATTGTTGTCCTGGCACCACTGCGTCCACATCTTGAGTCACGCCGTAGTCCGTTGGCGGATTGTCAAAGCCCAGCCAGAGCGCCGATTTCCCTATCAGGGTCAGCTCCACCACATGATCCAGTCGCGCATCGAGGGTCTGAAGAATGCGAGTTGGATTGTCAGCCGGCATAACCGAATGATTTGATCTTTTGGGGGCGCAGCCACACGGCTTTGCCTTGAGTGCGGGGGGCGATCAGTCCCGGCAACGATACATAACGTGAATGGTGAGGCATTACACCGGCCGGTGGCATGACGGGAGGGAGTTCCGCAAGCAGGGTGCTCCAAAATGGCAGTTCGGGTTCATAGCGAGCACCAGCTTCAGCGATGGCACGAACCGCAGGTGTGCAGCCTTCAGCGGATGCCAGCCGTGCAATTCGCTTGGGGTCATTTGTTTCTGTGCCCAGCAGCATGGCTCCCAGCCGGATCAACCATGGATCATTGGCTGCTCCCAGCAAGACGAGTGCGAGTTCCTCATTGGTAAAAGCCTCCTCACTAACGCGCTGCTTCGGTGGAATACGCCCCTGAAGATAGTGAAAGCAGCCGCGTGCGACGGCCTCATCCTTCCATTCTTCCGGTCCATGGAGTCCCAGATGTTGCGCTTTCAACCGCAGCGGGGGATCATTTGCCATCACGGCGAACTGCGGCATTGGAGAGACCGTTTGCATGCCGCCGAAGTTAAACGGATACCGTGGGGCTGTAAACCCGCGATCCGTTCAGCATTGTGCCTTCATGCAGACGTCTTTCAAGCCGTGACTGGAAGCTCTGCCAGCAGCGCAGGGCGCGGGAGCGGAAGTCGGCGGGAGTGACATTCAAACTGCGCAGGCAGTCGCGGTGATCCCAGGAGACGACACAGGCTGTCGCGTAATGGATGGCCTGGAACTGCCAGCGCCAGAGGCGTTGCACGGCAGGGGTGAGTGTCTTGAGACGTTCGAACAGGAAGTCGCGCTGGAAGGAGAGATGGCCCATCTCATCGCGCAGGAGCTTTTTGGCGACCGTTTGTACGACAGGATCGCTGCAACGCAGGGAAAGCAGGCCGAAATAAACTTCGGCGATGAGTTCCGCAGTGAGGAGCACCTGGATGTTGAACTCTAGGTTCACCAGATCGCGCATCCAGCGGAAGATGGAATTGGTCCATTGCTTTTGCAGCAAGGTGCCGCGCAGATGTTTCACGGTGCGTGCCAGCAGCGCGGCGTGGCTCTGCTCCTCCGCGACGAAGAGGTCCACGGCGCGCTGATAGCCCTTCAGATTTTCCAATGAAGCGATGCTGCGCGTGTAGCGGCGCAAACGCGTGCCTCCCCCGCTTTCGCCCAGTTGGAAAATGGCGAGGGAGCGGGCAAGGGAACTGCGCACATGCTCGGGCAGATCACATGCGGTGTCCGGCAGTTGCAGTTCATGATTGAGGCGGGTGTTGGCTTCGAAGTGGCTGATCCAATGTTGGGTGTTCATAAGGATGGTTGGTTTGTGGGTTAGGCGGCGTGGAGCATGGAGCGGAGGAATTCATGGACAGGGTTGCAGCGCATTTCGGCGGCGATCTGGCGGAGGCGTTGCATGACGGCATCGACTGTTTCATCCAGGGTGGAGGTGCCTGCGGTGACGCCCACGTTGCGGGCTTTGCCAAACCAGGCGGGATCGATTTCTCCGGGGCCTTCGATCTGGATCGCTGGCACGCCGTGTGCCGAGGCTTTTTGCACAAGCTGCCGCGTGTTGTTGCTGTTGCGCCCACCGATGACGACGATGTGATCGCAGTCGCGCAGCAGATCATCCATGGCTGTCTGGCGCTGCTTGGTGGGATGGCAGATCGTGTCGACGAAACGTACTTCGGAGCTGCAATGCCGCCGCTTGATCGCATCCACCAGACGCAGAGCGAGTTCGACCGGCTGCGTGGTTTGTGAAACGATGCCGAGCCGTGGGTGAGCTGGCACAAGATGAATGTCCGCCTCTTCAAGAACAACAACGGCAGAAGGGAAATCGCCGATGAGTCCACGCACCTCGACGTGCTGACTCTGGCCGATAACAATGGGCTGGTAGCCTTCGTTCAACAGCATGGCGAGAGCGTGATGCGCCTTCTTGACGAGAGGGCAGGTGGTGTCGATGACGGTGTGTCCGGCGCTTTGCCAGGCCTGTCGATGTCGGTCTGAAGCACCATGAGCGGTGATGGCAACCTGCTGTGTGCTGGCGCTGTTTAAATCATCAAGCTCACCGCGCTGTGCACCAAGGGTGGCGAGATGTCGATCGACCAATGGATTGTGAACGAGCTGACCGAGGATGGTGAGCGGCGCGCGCTGGGCGGCCGCGTGAGTCGTGCGCAGGGCGTCGCGGACGCCGAAGCACATGCCGTGATGTTGAGCGAGGATGATGTTCATGATGGTGTTAACTTTGTGGGGCAAAGCGAATGGGCAAAAAACTGCGAGTCAGGTCTGCTGAGCGGCTTTGACGATCTCGCCGAGCACTTCGACGTAGTCTTTAAATGCTGTGCGTCCGGCGGGTGTGAGTTCGTAGCTGGTGCGCGGACGGGTGCCAGATTCATCGCGCGTTTCCTTAATGTACCCGGCAGTGCCGAGGGTGCGGAGATGGGAGATGAGATTGCCGTCGCTCATGCTGAGTTCTGCTTTGAGGTCCTGAAAGGCCCATTCGCCGCGTGTGGAGAGCAGCGTCATGATGGAGAGGCGGCCCTTTTCGTGAATGAGCTTGTCGATTTGATCGAAGTCGATCATTACGGCTGCACCTCCGCAGGTTGGGCGCTGAGAAACACGGCCAGAGCATAAACAACATGCAGCAGGCCAAAGGTGAGCCCCATGACGAGAGAAGCGGGGCCAAGGTCACTGGAGAGCAGGCGCACATCGCTGCAAGCAGCCCAGCCGAAGAAGGTCAGCAGACCCGTGATCACGAAAGCCCACCCAAGGCGGACCAACGAGCGTGGCGAAAAGCTGGCAGTGCTGAGCAGGGCCAGACCGTAGCAAAGCGCCCAGACCAGCGCGGCGAGGGTGAGATTGTGCAGGAACACGATCAAACCAATGCCCACACTGCCGCCGACAAGCAACGGCGGAACGAAAGCACGCAAAGCCATGCGCATGCCGGCGGAGACGAAGGGCTGGTTGCGACGTTTGGCCTCTTTGGCGAGCAAGAAGACATTCAAGGCTGAAGCGATTGCCAGAATGATGAGCCAGGTTTCCAGGAAGCACATGTCACACATCACGGCATCGCCTTGCATTTTCACGGCGTGCCACACCGGCCACCCGGAGGCGACGAGCGCAAGCACACCGCCAGTGAGCGCTGCAGGAGCAGAGACGGCGCGGTAGATGTGCGCCTTTTCCATCAGGGAACGAATGATGCGGAGGTTCTCCAAGGCGGCTTCGGTCGTGCTCATGTGAATCACTTTGCGCGCCAAAGTGAATGGCGCAAGTGAAACTTTGCGCCGCAAAGTGATGATTCTGCGGATCGACACGAAACAGGCTTGGCAGTTCTATATAATTACCATAAGTTAAGAGAAGTGAATCAATCCGCGTCAGTTTTGCGCAAAACGACACACCACTTTGGGCGAAGTTGGTGCGCAGGCGTGCTGTGTGCGGCCATTCTTCTGCCTGGAATGGCAGGGGGCGCAGATCCCACGGCGGAGCAGCAGTACATGCTCGAACTGACCAATCGTTTCCGCAGTGATCCCCAGGGTGAGCTGGCGAAGCTGGTCAATTTTTCCTCTCCAGGTGTGTGGGCTCCCACCAAGGCGAACGATCCCAGCATCGCCTACGCACTGAACTTCTTTGGCACCAGCGCCTCAGATTTGGCCACGCAGTTTTCCAGTCTCACAGCGGCACCGGCACTGGCATGGAGCAGCGCTTTGAATGTCTCGGCCACCAGCTATTCGAACCTGATGGTGACTTCTGATCAGCAGTCTCACTCGCTGGACGCGAACAGCCTGGACCAGCGCATTATCTACGGCGGTTACAGCGCCAACTGGTTGAATGCCGGCGAGAATCTTTTTGCCGCGGCGCAGTCACCCTTTCATTCGCATGCCGCATTCGTGGTCGACTGGGGTGATGGCAATGGCGCAACGGCCGGTTATGGAAACGGCATTCAGAACCCGGCCGGACACCGCGATCTCCTGCTCGATGCAAGCATGAAGGAAATCGGCATCGGCTTCCAAGACATCTCGATTCCGGGGAGCAATGCCACCGCCATCGGGCCGTACGTCATCACCGAGCATCTGGCCTCGCAGTTTCGCTACGATGGCATCAACTACTTTTCGGATGCCATTCTGACAGGCTCGGTTTATCAGGACACCATCCTGGCAGACGCCTTTTACACCCCCGGAGAAGGACTGGCTGGTGAGGCGATCAATGTTTACAACGACCTCACCGGCATCCTCGTGGCCAGCGGATTCAGCAACAGCGCCGGCGGTTTCAATATCGCGCTCACAGGTCTGACCAATGGCATTGTCTATCGTGTGGAAGCCCCCGACACCGGCCTCACTGCCAAGACCTTCACGCTCACTGAGCATACAGACGACTACGGTGTCCCCGTGCTCGTGTATGACAATGTCTACGAGTCGTTCGTCGTTGTTCCGGAGCCAGGAAGCCTGCTGCTGTGCCTTGTCGCAGGCCTGTCGCTGCTTGGCTTCCGTTCACGTCATCATCTTTACTGATTCACCATGAGATCCATCGTCCTTCTGTTCTTGTCCGTTGTATCCATCCTGGCCCAGACTCCATCTGCACCGCTGGCCACAGAGATCCGTTCGATCATTGATGAGTACGAAAACTCGGTGCGTGCCAACACGCAGAAGCTCATCGCCGCTGCCACCGAGGAGGAGAAG
>NZ_JBIPNG010000650.1:0-2997 GCF_044373815.1 Prosthecobacter sp.
CGAATTTTCAGAGAGGGCCGTGGCTCTGCTTGTTTCGCTGCTTTTCAGATCCAAGTCCACATCATGGGTGATTGTGTCGGCATTCATCTTGATGGAAAGCGTCATGCCTCCAAAGAGCTTCTCGGATGTTTTGACAACGCGGCCTCTCCAAGACACTTGACGGCCCTTGTAATACTTCAGTTTATCGGCCCTCTGTTGGTCCGTGTTGTTTCCCTTGAAAAAGAATTCGTCGATCTCTTTCCATGTGATCGTAGGTGCCGGTGATTCGACATGCTGGCTGGTTGATTTGACTGGGGGATAATTTTCCAGTCTTGAACTGCTGCTCTGATTTCGATTGCTTGCGCTTGCAATGATGATGAAGAGGACAATTCCGATAAAGAGACACCCGCAGCCTGTTTTTGTATAGGAACCCGTCTTTTCTGGTTTTTGTGTAGCTAGAGCAGGTGGCATTTCCATCGGTTCATCAAGCTCGCTTTGCAGCAGTGCCACAGGTCGCCAAATGTTTTCTTTTTCATACCGAAAGGAGGTCCGCACGGTGATTTCAGCACGCCCCCACAAAGAGCGCATCTGTTCAAAGCTCAGCGGCCCCACCTCGTTTCCATCCTTCTGAATATAGTAGAGACTTTCAGGCATAGCCCCCCACCCTAGAGGGTTGGCATTATGATGCCAAGGTGTTTTCGACCTAGCACAGCTTGTATTGCAGATGGCGCGTCCATCTCAACTTGACCCTCGCGAACGAAAACTCGTGCTTCTCCTGAAACGGGAGCGCATGCGCAAAGGCATATCAGCGAACAAACTGGCAGCGCAAATCGGGTTGGCTCGAACCACCATCACGCACCTTGAGAGCGACGACGCATGCCCTACGTTTTGGGTGCTTCTCAAGATTGCGGATGGGCTAGGCGTGAACTTTCCAGAGCTTGTTTCAGAGGCGTTTGACTGAAAATTGATGCCTCATTCACTCTCCCCAGCATAACGCGCCCAAAGGTGCTGCGGCTCTTGTTTGTCTTTGCGCCGCTGCATAGCGGTAAGGAATGCAGCGCGCATATTTTCGGGCGGCACGCTTTCAGCTAATGCGTCTAGGATCAGTGTGTGAAAGTCAGCGAAGGCAATCAAGGAGTCGATTCTTTCTTGTGTTGTCATCGGCGGCAGGGGTGGCGAGCGGTATTCTTCCAGCGCCTCGCTGACGGTTTCCAGATCGTAAAGCGGGTATCCCGCTGGCGAGGTTCCTGCCGGTGAGATGTCGTATTCATCGACAATACGAGAAACTGTGCGGCGGTCGCATTGCAGAGCCTTTGCAATGGCATCTTTGCTCATTGGCGCGGGTGGGGTTTTCATGGCTTGGCGATGGGGTTAGAAAGGATCAATCGAAGCACTGTCGAAGGACGGCCCGGCCCGCTTGGTTTGCGTTCTTCAATTGTGAGACGGTCGGAATTTTCGTGAACGAGTGATTCGATTTCCGAGCGAGTGATATTGTGGGACTTGTCCAAATCTCGCAGGCTCATTTCATGGCTTGGGCAATTGAGAAGGATTGTTTCCAAACGCCGCAAGCGGTCTGTCTTCCCTCGTTCACGTCCTACCCGTAAAATCGCCATTTGTTCACGGATGAACCATGCGATGATCTCGACAGCATCGGCAGCCGTTGCCACGCTCAGAGGTTCGGAAGCGGCTTTGCTGCCATATTCAGAAGCATGCAGCACTAGCGCCAGCCTTTGTGCATTCTCTGCCCATCGGGCCGCGTAACTGCTCACGTCTGCAAGATGGCCCCCAGTGCGTCTGTCTTCAGTGGTCTGGTTTTCAAAATCACGAAACCCTTTTGCTGCCTCTGGTGAGAGTTCCACGATAGCGGGAGTTTCATCGCCTCGTTCGTGGAAGGTGTCCGCCAGTTGCTCCAATAAAGAGCGCCAGTCGCGAGACGCAGCGGGGTGCATGACATGTGGTTCGTCAGGGACAAACTCCGGTTGAGCTTTGGAATCAAAGGCAAGAAATCGCGGCAACAATCCCGATTCGGTGAACGCATCCTTAGAAAACATGGCGCGAAGTGCATCCGGTTGAATCATCCAAAACACGGTGAGACACGGCGCGGCCAAATGCGTTGCCGGGCGTCCAATTCGGTGAACGGTAAACGATTCCACCGAGAAGGCGCTAAGATAAATATCCTCGTCTGAACTGCCTGAACGATAGCGCCCCCCAAGCACGTCAACAACGCCGCGTGCTTCGGGTGACATGCTCGCCAGTGCTTCCAGCGTGCCACGGCTCAGAGCGTCCGCCAGAGCCTCGCGTGTGACATCCGCTACTGTCCAAAGTGGTTCCCGTAATTCAGTCGTGAGAGAATCCATCAGACGATTGAGCGGTTCAAGTTGAGCAGTGATCTCCTCACGCTCGAATGCGTTCGCCTTCTCGGCTTTCTTTTCCAATCCCTCGACAGCTTTTTTTGTCACTCTCAGACGTGCTTCCAAATTGGGCTTCTCGTGCTTGCGCCACTTATCTATTTTGTCGCGCTCCATCTCTTGCAGGGTGCGTGCGACAAGTGCGAAAGCACGGCCTTTGCCAGTGCCAGACTGAGCAGCCGCGAGAATGAAAAGATTGGCATGCGTCAGGCGGTGCGGCCCTGTCTTCAAAACAAGCCCCGCTCCGATTGCAGCAGATGCCGTAGCGATGGCAGCGGCAGCAGTGAGAGCCACGGGAACGCGTTCAGCGGCAGCGGCTTCTTCGGCGATATGTCGCAACATTGGTGGTAAAGCGGAAACGGGAAAAGGGGCAAAGTCAGAATCCCCGTTTTCCCCGTAATTAGCGCATTCGTCCAATTCTGGGGTTTCGGGGATTTTGCCGCTGGCCTCCGGTGCCAAATTGAAGATTACAGGCAAGAGTGAATTCTCTCGTTTGGTGTCGGCGGCTTCGATCTCGGAGGCTGTGCGAAGGCGGCAGTCTGTGTAAGAGCATTCACCTTTTTCGTGTAGTTGGGTGCATGTGGTTTCCCGCAGGTCGCAGCGGCAGATT
>NZ_JBIPNG010000649.1:0-2997 GCF_044373815.1 Prosthecobacter sp.
CTCTATCAGCAGTCGCTCCGCCTCGGCCTGGGGCAGGTGTGAGAAGCGCAGGACTTTTTTCCCCGACCACAGGAACAGTCCGAGGGGCTTGAGCTTCAGCCCGGAGATCTCGTTCCAGGGCACCACCTGCACCGTGGCCCCGTACTTCTGAATGTGCACGCCCTCCGGCTCCAGCACCCAGGTGAATCTCCGCATCAGCAGCCAGTCCATGAAAAAAGCCAGCGAAAGCATCAGTCCAATCGCCAGCCACATTGCAGCCACGAATTTCACCGGTCCCTCAGGCGGCAGCCTGCCCTGGGTCAGATACCGCTGCCCATAGTACCCGATGATCAAGATGGGCGTGAGCTTCAGCAGCAGCAACTTCAGCACAGGCCGCCAAAGGTGGAAGGGGAAGGGGCGTTTCGTCAAATCAGGGGCTTGAAGGGGTTTGGATGCGCCATCTTTCTGCTGCACGCAGCACGCTAATCATCACCCGGCTAAATTCCAAGCGCTGTATGCTTCAGGTCATCGCATTGGCAGGTGCAGGCCGTCGGAAACAATTGCCAGCTACGGCAATCATCGCCACCACCCCCTGCATTTCCCCCGAGAGAATGCTTGCCAAACGTCCGCCGCAGAGTCGTATCTTGCGCTTCTCTTTTATGATGACCCGCCTTGCCCTGATTCTCGTTGGTTCCATTGGACTCGCGCATGCCTCGCAGCCGACCTCTTTGGCCGATCTGCCTGACGCACACCCCGAGGCGGAGCTGAAGGCCTTCGTGGTTCCCGAGGGCTTTGAGGTGAATCTCTTCGCGGCGGAGCCCATGATCCAGAAGCCGGTACAGATGAACTGGGATGCCCAGGGCCGCCTCTGGGTCGTCACCAGCACCACCTACCCGCACATCAAGCCCGGCGAAGAGGCCAAGGACCAGGTCGTCGTGCTCGAAGACACCGACGGCGATGGCAAAGCCGACAAATCCACCACCTTCGCCGAAGGGCTGCACATCCCCACCGCCCTCGCCCCCGGAGACGGCGGCCTCTATGTGGCCAATTCCACCGAGGTGCTCTTTTTAAAGGACACCAACAACGACCTCAAAGAGGACGACCGCACCATCCTGCTCAGCGGCTTCGGCACCGAGGACACCCACCACCTCCTCCACACCTTCCGCTGGGGCCCGGAGGGCATGCTCTACTTCAATCAGTCCATCTACATCCACACCCACATGGAGACCCCCCACGGCATCCGCCGTCTCATGGGCGGCGGCATCTGGGAGTTCCGGCCTGAGACGCGCCGGGCGGAAATCATCAGCAAGGGGCTCATCAATCCCTGGGGCCTCGAGTTCGACCGCTGGGGCCAGAGCTTCGCCTGCGACGGCGCAGGCGGGGAAGGGATCAATTTCATCTTCCCCGGCTCCGTCTTTGCCACCTCCCCGGGGGCCAAGCGCATCGTCCACGGCCTCAGCCCCGGCCAGCCCAAGCAGTGCGGCCTGGAAATCATCGAAGACCCTCACTTCCCGGCCGACTGGCAGGGCACCTTTGTGCTCAATGACTTCCGTGGCAACCGCGTGAACCGCTTCCAGCTCACCCCCAGCGGCAGCAGCTACATCGCCAAGCAGCTCCCCGACCTCCTCGCCTCCACACACCGCGCCTTCCGCCCGATCGACGTCAAGATGGGCCCTGACGGCGCCATTTACATCGCCGACTGGTACAATCCCATCATTCAGCACGGTGAAGTGGACTTCCGCGACGCCCGCCGCGACCACGAGCACGGCCGCATCTGGCGCATCACCGCCAAGGGCAAACCGCTCAGCCCCAAGCCACAGATCGCCGGTGCCACCACGGCCGACCTGCTGGAAATGCTCAAGTCCGACCGCAACCACGTGCGTCGTTTTGCCAAGCGTGAGCTCCGTGATCAAGGCGCTGCCAAAGTAACGCTGGCTCTGGACGAGTGGGCCGCCAAGCTGGACACCACCAAGGAAGCCGACTCCCACGCCCTGCTCGAAGCCGCCTGGGCGCGCGAAGGTGTAAACTCCTTCTCGCCCACGCTCTGGCGCAGGCTTTGGGAAAATGGCGATTACCGCATCCGTGCCGCCGCGCTGCGCATCCTGAGCCACCGCTGGAAGGTTTTCCCTGAAGTGATGAAGGTGCTGGAGCAGGCCGTGGCGGACGAAAACGCCCAGGTGCGCCTCTGGGCCCTGGCCGTGCTGGCAGACATGCGCAAGCCCGGCGCTATCAGCCTCGCCCTCAAGGTTTTGGACCACCCCATGGACGACTCCCTCGATTTCCTCCTGGAGCAGACCTGCCGTGAGCAGGCCGACATCTGGATGCCCGCCGTGGTCGAGGGCAAGCTCAAACTCGACGAGCGGCCCAAGCACCTCGTCTATGCCATGAAGAGCACCGGCCGCAGCGATGCCCTGCCACCCCTGTTTGCTGCGCTGAAAAGCGGCAAGCTCAGCGCCGAAGACGCCGCCGCCGTGCTGGACATGGCCGGCAGCGCCGCCGACGCCGCGCAGGCCAAGACCATGGTCGACATGGTCAACGACGCCTCCCTGGCCCCCTACTACATCGGCCTGCAGGACGCCCTGGTGAAGGCGGCCACGGACCGCAAAGTCATCCCCGAAGGCGCGAAGGACATCGTCATGGCCTGGTTTGCCCGCCCCGAGCCCCATGTCGTGCATCGCACCGCGATCCTCGCCGGACTCTGGAAGGTGGAACCTGCCCGCGAAAAGCTCGTGGCCCTGCTCACCGATGCCAAAACCCTCCCTGCCATTCGCGACGGTGCCACACGCGGCCTCACCGCCCTCGGCGGCGTGAAGTCCCGGGATCTCTTCGACAAACTCTTCACCGAATCCCAGGACAACGGCCTGCGTGCCCTCATGATCGACGGCCTGACCAGCGTCGGACCGCAACTCGCGGCCAAGCGCGCCGTCGAGTTCCTGGCCAAGGCAGAAGTGGATGCCGCCAAGCCCATCCTGACCGTTTTCCTTAAGAACAAGCAGCTCCCCGGCGTGCTGGCCAAGG
>NZ_JBIPNG010000218.1:0-10454 GCF_044373815.1 Prosthecobacter sp.
GACGTCGTAGGCGGCCATGATGTCGCAGATGTCGTCCCAGTGGGTGTAGAGGAAGTTTTCCTTGTGGTGGGCCAGGCACCACTTGGCCATGATGCTGCCGCCACGGGAGACGATGCCGGTCATGCGGGAGGCCGTCATGGGCACAAAGCGCAGCAGCACGCCGGCGTGGATGGTGAAGTAATCGACGCCCTGCTCCGCCTGCTCGATGAGCGTGTCGCGGAAGAGCTCCCAGGTGAGGTCCTCGGCCTTGCCGTTCACTTTTTCCAGGGCCTGATAGATGGGCACGGTGCCGATGGGCACGGGGCTGTTGCGCAGGATCCACTCGCGCGTGGCGTGGATGTTCTTGCCGGTGGAAAGGTCCATGACGGTGTCGCCGCCCCACTTGGTGGCCCAGCGCATTTTCTCCACCTCTTCCTCAATGCTGGAGGCCACAGCGCTGTTGCCGATGTTGGCATTGATCTTTACCAGGAAATTGCGTCCGATGATCATCGGCTCCAGCTCGGGGTGGTTGATGTTGGAGGGAATGATGGCGCGTCCGGCGGCCACTTCGCTGCGCACAAACTCGGGCGTGATCTCATTCGGGATGCGCTGCGGGAAGCGTTTGAAGATGCCGGGGGTGTACTCGCTCTGCACCTGGGAGGAGCCCACGTGCTGCTTGTCGAGGTCGTTGCGGACGATGTCGGTGGTGAAGTCCGCGATCTTGGCGCGCTTCATGTTCTCGCGGATGGCGATGAACTCCATCTCCGGGGTGATGATGCCGGCGCGGGCGTAGGCGAGCTGCGTGACCACCTTGCCGGGCTTCGCCTTCAGGGGCTGGCGCTGCGCATTGATGGGGGCCTTCAGGGGGCTGAGGATGCCTTCGCGCTTGGCGGCGGCGTATTCGGCGTGGTTGGCGGTGAGGTAGCCGTTGTCACGGGGCTCGATGGCGCGGCCTTCGTAGGCTTCCACGTCATTGCGGGCGAGGATCCAGGCCTTGCGCAGGCCGGGCAGGCCTTCTTCCACGGTGCCCTTGTAATCCGGGTCGCCCCAGGGGCCTGAGGTGTCATAGACGCGCACGGGTTCATTCTGGATGATGCGGCCATTGAAATCCTTGGTGGGGGAGAGGGTGATCTCGCGCATGGGCACCTGCACCTCCGGGTGGATCTGGCCCTGCACATACACGCGGGCGGAGGCGGGGAGTTGCTCGGAGGAGTGGGGCTCGAAAGATTCTTGGGCGGCGATCATGGGGGAGGGGAAATTCTTGGTTCTTTGTTCTTAGGTGGGGCGGCTGAATAGCCGGAACTGAGATGAACCTCCGAGCGAACTCCCTTCGGCGGCATGACCCGCATCAGGTTCGGAGGGTTCGGATCCAGGAAGATCCATCTCAGTCCCTGCAATGGGACGCCCCTGTCGTGACGCGGTTATGGTGCGGCCAGTAGGGCGAAGGTCAAGGGGAAGTGGGCGGGGAGTTGATGGGAAGAGGTTCGCCGCAAAGGGGCGCAAAAAGACGCAAAAAGATGATGGGGGAAGGGAGGCGGGGGCCACTGCAGAGGGAGGTAAAGAGGGGGCTAGGAAAAGGACAGAAACTCGTTGTTTACTATGGTAATTATTGTAAACTTAGATGTTTTATCAGTCGATGTTGCGCTTTCACCCCCATTTTTCCGGCCTTTTCGCGAGTGCCGCCCTGCTGCTGACCGCAGCCACGGCGGTGCGTGCGGACATCGTCTCGGACTGGAATGCGCTGGCGCTGACGTCCATGACGGCCAATGCGGACCCGCTGGTGGCGCATGATCTGGCCATCCTGGCGGCGTCCATGTACAATGCGGATCAGAGCATTGCAGGCACCTACAACACCTACGGCTACGGCTCTTACCCCGCCCCCGGTGCCGGGCCTGCAGGCGCGGACTCCCAGGCGGCGATGATCGCGGCGGCCAACACTGTGATGCAGTATCTCTATTCGGGATCGAGCTCGGAGGCTACCTCCCTCTACAACAGCCAGCTCAGCGGCATTGCCAACAGCCAGGCGAAGACCGACGGCATCGCGTGGGGCGTCACCATCGCCAACAATTTTCTGAGCGCGCGTTCGGGCGATGGCTCGGCCGATGCCGCCACCACCACTTACTCCCCCGTGGGCACCATCGGCTACTGGCAGCAGACTTCCGCCGCCGGCGCTTTGCTGCCGGGCTGGGGCAGTGTGGGCACCTTTGCCATCCCGGGAGTGGGCTCCTACCTGACCACGCTGCCGGGCGGCTCCGTCACCTCGTATTTGCAGTCCAGCCAGTATGCGGCGGATTACGCCCAGGTGAAGGATCTGGGGTCAAACTTCAGCGCCACGCGCACCTCGGATCAGACCAATCAGGCCTACTTTTGGGCGGCCGGAGACGGCACGGTGAAGATGTCGGGCATGTGGAATCAAATCGCCCAAACCGCCGCCGTCACGGCAGGCCTGAGCACCGCCGATACAGCACGCCTGCTGGCCACCCTGAATGTGGCCATCGCCGATGCGAGCACCGCCGCCATGGCCACGAGCTACGACACGCAGTTCTGGCGTCCCGAAACGGCCATTGCCAACGGTGACATCGACGGCAACGCCAGCACCGTGGTGGATTCGTTTTGGGCACCCTTGATCAATTCCCCCTCGCTGCCGGAATACGTCTCGCTGGGTGCCACGATCAGTGAAGCCGCCGCCGTCGTGCTGGCCTCCTACCTCGGCGACAATGTCTCCTTCAGTCTGGGCAGCGACATCAATGGAGACGGGAACATCGATCTGACGCGCAACTTCACCAGCTTCAGCCAGGCCGCGAACGAGGCGGCGATGGCGGGTGTCTATGGCGGCACGCAGTTTCAGACTTCCATCGCCGACGGGCAGATCCTCGGATCGAACGTGGCGAATTACGTGCTGGCCAACAACTTCACCGTCGTGCCCGAGCCCGCCGGAGCTGTGCTGGTATTGTGTGGTGGATTGTTTCTGCTGGGTGCGCGCAGACGCCGCTAGATCCAGCGCCGCCGATGCGTTGATTTGCGATGAACCGCATCGCATGTTCCGTCTTTTCCGCCCTCCTTCTGTTTCCCGCGCTGCTGCCCGCGCTCGATGAAGCGAAGCTGGCCGCCATCCATCCTGCCATGGAGGCCGCAGTCAAAGCCAAACAGGCCGCTGGCATCGTCACCTTGGTGATGGAAAAGGGGAAGGTCGTTCACTTCGATGCCGCAGGCATGGCCGACATCGGCAAAGGCCGTGCGATGGAAAAAGACGCACTGTTCTGGATCGCCTCGATGACGAAATCCATCAACGCCACCGCCGTGATTGTGCTGGTGGATGAAGGCAAGCTCTCGCTCGATGAGCCCGCCTCCAAGTGGCTGCCAGAACTCGCCAAAGTGAAGCTGGCCGATGGCAGCGCGCCGGAAAAACCCATCACGCTGCGCATGCTGCTCAGTCACACCGCAGGCATCGCCTTTCCACGTCGTGCGCCATCGGACGGAGCCATCTCATTGAAGGCCTACGTGGCCTCTTTGCTCAAGACCCCGCTCGCCTTTCAACCGGGCAGTGCCTACGAGTACGGCTTCGGACCCACCGTGTCAGGGCGGATCATCGAGCTCGTCTCGGGCATGAAGTACGACGCGTTTTTGCAGGCCAAGATTTTCGCGCCACTGGGCATGAAGGACACGATGTTCAATCCCGATGACGCCCACCGCGCACGCACCGCCCGCACCTACAAGATGGATGACGAAAGTCATGAGCTCGTGCCCGGCTACAATCCCTTCGTCACCAGCGACGCCAGCGTGCTGCACATGACGGAGCCAGCAGGCGGCCTCTTTTCCACCGCTGCGGACCTGGGGCGCTTTTACGCGATGATCGCCAACGGCGGCGAGCTCGACGGAGTGCGCATCGTCAGTGAGAAATCCGTGAAGGACATGACCACCCCGGTGAGCGCCGGTGGCAAACAGCTCAACTACGCCTGCGGCTGGCAGGTGAACACGGCCACGCAGCGCGTGAATTCGCAGATGCCCGTGGGCAGCTTTGGTCACGGCGGCGCCTTTGCCACGAATGGCTGCATCGATCCGCAGAGCAAGATCGTCACCGTGTATCTGGTGCAGAACGTGCTGGTGCCAGAAAGTGGCAAACCTAAGGATGAGTTTCAAAAGCTGGTGATGAAAGCCGCCGACATCCAAGTGGCGGCACCACCGACAATAAAGAAGAACAAACCTTAAACTCATTGCAGTGTTAGGCGAGGTTCTTGCTTGCTCAAAGGGTTGAGAATCAAGTAATCTCGAAAATATCGAATGAGAAATTCAGCAGTCACCCGCCGCGCCTTTGTTTCGACCGGCTTTGCCGCCGTGACCGGGACTTTTTTAGCCGCTGAGGAGCAGGTGATCGCCCCGCTGGGAATACCGCTGCATCAGGAGCCGCTGGCGTTTGATTTTGACGCTCTGGAGCCGCACCTCGATGCGGCGACCTTGAAGCTGCACTACAACAGGCATCACGGTGACATTCTCGAAAAGCTGACCGAGACACTGCAGCCGCTCAATCTGAAGGTGGGCAACTTATCAGTCCTGATGCCCAACATCCCCCGGTTGGTGCTGCCGATCAACCCACGCAAAACGGTGGTGCGGATGGGTGGCCCGCCTCTAACTCTTTCTGCTGAAAGCCAGCGGGATCTCCGTCAGTATGGCGGGGCGCACATCAATCATACCGCCTTCTGGCGCTTCCTGGCACCGGCAGGCTCAGGGCCCGCCGGACCGGAGGGCAAGGTGGCTGCAGCCATTGTCAGCGAATTTGGCGGCTTCAATGAATTCAAGACCGCCTTCACCGAAGCCGCCATGAAGCACTTCGGCTCCGGGTGGGCTTTCCTGGTGTACCGCCCGGATGGCAGGCTGGTCATCACCACCATGAAGAATGAGGACAATCCGCTCATGACCGATTTTGTGAAGCCGGAGGAGCAGGGCAGGTTCATTCTGTGCCTTGATCTCTGGGAGCACTCCTACTATTTGAAGTATCGGAACGACCGCAGAAAATACATCGAGGCGTGGTGGAATGTGGTGAACTGGAATTTTGTGTCGCGTGCCCACACCATTGTCACTTTAAAAGGACGGGTGTGAAAGGTGGCACGAACTTCAGCCCGTTCTGGAAAGCGCCCGCAGGCCACCTTGAATGAGCTAAAGCTCATGAGCACTTTCCAAACTAGCGTGTGGGATAAAGATCGGGCATCAGCAGCGGGCGCAATACCATGGGGGTGAGCTCGCGTGGCAGCGGCACCCACGGGTGACCTTTGTCATTCTTCCGCAGGCCCCACCAAAGGCGGCCGCCATTGCGCCAGGGATCGATCACGAGGCCGTCTTCAAAACGCTGGCCCTTCGCGGTGACGATGATGCCATGGTGTTCCAGCCAGGTGTCGCGTTTTGAGGAGGTGAGGTGCAGCTCCAGCGTCTTGAGATTGAGGCGAAACAGGAATGGGAACAAATCATCCCGCCACTGGTAGCAGAGGCCGCGCTTGCGCAGGCCGGTGTTGACGAGGCCGTTGTTCATCCATGGCAGGGCTAAGGGTTTGAAGTCCTCGGAGAGTTTGGCGGATTCTTCGATCGCCGTGGTGGCCAGCCGGTCGGCCTCGCGCGCGCTCACCGTCGGGGACAACTGCTGGAGATCGTTGCTGAGCTGCCGGGCTCTTTCCTGACGCAGGGCTGGCGTGTCAGGAGTGACGCAGGAGTCGAGAGCCAATAGCAGGAGCAATGAGCAGATGCGCGAGATGGTGAACATGCGGTGCGGAAAAATCAGGACAGCGGGCCGTGGGCGGCTTCATGCAGCGCGCGGGCCTGCTGCTGCCATTGCTCACGGGTGGCGCGGTTTTTAAAGGCCAGGAGTTCGCTGAAGGCGCGCTGCTCGTCCTCATTCCACTGCGCGATCTGCCGCCAGGTGCGGATGCCGTGGGCGCGAAGCTGCTCGCTGATGATCTTTTTGATGCCCTTGATCTGCGTGAGATCGTCATCCGGCACGGTCAAGAGTGCGGATTCCCCCTCCTCCACACGGCGAAGCACCTGTGTTTGAAGTCGTAGCCTTTCGATCTCTGCCGTCGCGATGGCCAGACGCTTCTCACTGTCGGCCAAACTGCGGCGGGCGAGCCCCAGACCAGCGGGATCGGCAGGTGTTTGTCCTTCGAGTTTGGTGATGCGGCGCTGCCAGTCGTCGCGCTCCTGCGTCAGCGTGGCGAGGCCGGTCTGATGCGTGCTGAGCTGGCCTTCGAGCACGGTGACTTTTTCGCGCAGCGTGGAGGTGGCGGCCTTGGGTTTGGCCGGAGTGCTGCGTTTGCGCTTGGGCTTGGCCGGGGCTTCTGCCGTCTCGACTGCAGCAGGAGCAGGAGCAGGAGCAGGAGCAGGGGCAGGAGCAGGGCTGCGCAGGTTTTCGAGTTCCACTTGCGCGGAAGTGTGTGCCGCACGCAGGTGCTCAAGATCTGCCAGAAGCCGGGCCATTTCCGTTTCGAGCGCCTGTGCGGCTTCGTTGGCCTTGGTGGCCTGATCCTGATGCAGGCGTGCTTCGCTTTGGGCGGATTTCAAATCGCCGCGCAGAGACTGGAGCTCCGCTGCAACCGCCGGGTCTTGCGGGGCGGGGGGTGCGTTGGCGGCAAGGGCGGTGGCGCGGTCGGTTTCAGCCTGGCGCAGGGCTGCTTGCGCCGTGTCGATCTGTGCGGCCAGCTCATCAATGCGCTTCTGCATGTCACTGCCACGCCACTGCCAGCCGAACCACGCAAACAGAGCGGCGGTGAGGCCGAGCAGCGGTGCGAGGTAGAGCAGCAGCCAGAGGAGGGAGGACATCAGTGGAGGGCAGGGGGCGTCAGGTGCATGCGAAGCTGCTCGATCGCCTCGGCAGCGAGATCTTCAACAACAGCGGCGGGAATACCGGCAGGAATGCGGCCGGATTGGGCCAGCCCGCCCGCTTCGACGAGTTCACGTGTCACTGGAATAAGCGTCCAGGTGCTGCCTGGTTTGGCGAGGGCAAACATCCCGGCGCTGCCGGCGGCGGGTGGCGGAGGCAGGCTTTTGAGGGTGTGCAGAATGCTGCCGGAGGGCTCGCTGTCGCCGCTCACATGCACCCCGTCACTGAAGACGATGTACTGCGCGCCATAGGCCATCCGTACCGCGGCGATGAGCTGGGCGCGCACCGCTTCTTCGGCGACCTGTCCCGAGACGAAGGCCTTTGTGCCAAAGAGTGTGATGGCGATGAATGCCGGGTCTCTGGGCTGGGAGGGAGCCGGTGAATGGGAGCCGTCTCCTTGCAGCCAGTTGCTGAGGGCTGCGCTGTCGCTTTGCAGCAGCCTGGCTTCAAGCCCGCGCGGCAGATCGTTCTTCCACGACTGCTCGCGGGGGGCGACCTGCCAGTCCACGGGCTTCCAGGCTTCACCGCTGAAGCTGAGAAAACAGGATTTGCCACCCGCCTTGCCCTCCTGCGGCAGCAGGGCGGTGGTGATGGGGCCAAAATCACCGCTGGGGCGGCGCTCCGTACTGACGCGGATTTCATCATGCAGGCGGCGAGGTGCGAAGTTGGCCAGGGCATCTTCGAGAATCTCCTCCTTCACGGCGGCGCTGCCGACTTCGCCCCGGAGGATGATCTGCTGATCACGCACCGCGATGAAGAGGTAACCCGGCGGCAGTCTGGCCAGGCGCTCGCTTTTCGCCTGGTCGAGGTGCTGCTGCTGTTGGGTGGCGCGCAGCTCTTTCAATGCCGGGCGCACCTGCTTCTGCCATTCGTCCTCGCTGACTCCCAGCGCGAGCGCTTCAGTGAGCAGTTCGGCGTCAGATTTGCCCAGGGTCAGCTCCTTCCATGACTGGCCGATGCGGGCCAGATAAGCCTGCGCACTGGACTGTGGTGCAGGAACCGTGCGCAGGGTGGTGGAGACGCTGGCGGCTTCGTCGTGGTTCTCCGCGTCGGTGCCCGGCATGCCTTCGCTCACGCCGCCCCGGAGGCTCCAGGCTTCCTGCACACTGCGCGCGAGGTCGCGTGCTTCATAGGCGTTGGCGGTGGTGCCCAGCAGACGCGCGTGCGCTCCGTCGGCAGCCAGCAAAATCCAGCCGGGAGGGCTGGGGATGATTTCAACCTCGTTCTGCAGACCACCGACCGGATTGAGGGAACGTCCGAGGCCTAAGGAAAGCGGTGCAGGCAGGCGCACCTGATCACGCACGGTGGTTTCGATCAGGCTGCGGTCCTCCTGCGTGCGCACGCTGCCGGTGAGGCGCGCCTTTTGGCCGTCGAATTCCAGGTGCAGGCCGCCAAGGCGTTTGCGCAGGGCGGGCTGCTGCGAGAGCACCTCCTGGGCTGCCGTTTCCAGATCCCGCTGCAGGTTCGGCAGGCACACCAGCGCACCGACAAGCCAGAGCGCGAAGAGAGTGGCAGCAGAAAGGATCCAGCGCGCGCGAGTCATGGCGGGAGAGGTCACGCTTTTTCGGTGAGCATGCGCACCTCGTCGAAGCTGTAACGACGTGTCTCGCCACGCTGATTGGTCTGCAGGAGGGTTTGCGTGCCGGTATCCAGCGAAGTGAGCCAGCCCTCCCCATAGGCCCAGGTGTCGAGGCAGATGCGTCCGGGGAGAATTTGAGGCAGTCCACTCTTCTGGGCGGTGTGTCCGCAGACCAGCGTCTTGCCCGAGAAATGCGGGTGGGAATCATCAAAGCGCCGCCAGAACAGCCAGTCGTCGCTCTGATCAGGCATGGGCAGCATGGCGTTTACATTCGCATGGGCAAAGATATGCGTGTCATTCGTATGCCAGCGGCGCAGGCGCTGGCTCAGGAAGTCCCAGTGCTCCTGCGGGATGGCGTTCCAGTCTGGGGCGTCCATGATACCGTAGGACTGCATGGTCTGCCTGCCGCCGACGCCATACCATGAACCGGGATCAATGAGCTGGCTGCGGGCGTCGAGCATGAGGATTTCATGATTGCCGAGCAGTGGGACGAGCTGGACGCTTTTTTCCAGTTCCAGCAGACGGTCTAGCACGCCGCGGCTGTCCGGGCCGCGGTCCACGTAATCGCCCAGGGTGACGATTACATCGTCGCTCTGCGGGGCCAGCTCCTGCAGCATGAGGTCGAGCGCGGTCGAGCAGCCGTGGATGTCACCAATGACCAGAGTGCGCCCGCAACTGCGTTCACGTGAGGGGAGTTGGACTCTTGACGTATGAATGTCGGGAGTGTCGTCGCTGACCAAAATGGGCATCGTCCAATCTTGCGCGATGAGAGCCGGACGCAACCACCGATCATCGTGTTGGCACAATCCCTTTCGCCATGCAAGGTAGGGGAATGCCACTTCCCCCGCAGCCCAGCACCAAGAACCCCGGCCAGCCGTATATTGAGGGCGTTCAGCCGATCTTTGCGGCCCGTGGGCTGCGCAAAGTGTATCAAACCGGAGATCTCAATGTGGTGGCGCTCCAGGGGGTCGATCTCGATTTCCACCCGGGTGAGCTGGTGGTGCTGCTGGGCGCGTCCGGCAGCGGCAAGTCCACCCTGCTGAACATTCTCGGCGGCCTGGACATCCCCACCTCCGGCTCCCTGCGCTACAAAGGCTGGGACCTCTCCGGCGGCGGCGAGCGCACATTGACGCAGTTTCGCCGCAACTGCGTGGGCTTCGTGTTTCAATTCTACAACCTCATCCCCAGCCTCACCGCCCGCGAAAACGTGGCCCTCATCACCGACATCGCCCCGGACCCGATGAAGCCGGAGGATGCGCTGGACCGCGTGGGCCTGAGCCATCGCCTGGATCATTTCCCGTCCCAGCTCAGCGGCGGCGAGCAGCAGCGCGTGGCCATCGCCCGTGCCATCGCGAAGAAACCCGAGGTGTTGCTGTGTGACGAACCCACTGGTGCCCTCGATGTGACCACCGGCATCACCGTGCTGGAAGCCATCGAGCGCATCAATCGGGAGCTCGGCACCCTGACCGTCGTCATCACGCACAACGCCGCCATGTCCGCCATGGCCGACCGCGTCCTGCACCTCTCCGACGGGCACATCGTCAAGGAAAGCCGCAACGAGACGCGGGTGGATGTGTCCACCCTGCAGTGGTGATGGTTTGTGAGTTGCAGTCCATGCGATTCGCGGTTTTGGCTCGCCGCATTGATCCTGACATCATATTCTAAAAGGAAAAATGGCCTTGGGCTCAACAACCATGATCATCACTTCATTATGATTTGCAGGCTTCCCCACAGGCCCATTGTTGTGATGATCCTTGTTTTCTGCCTGGTGTCTCCCTGGTCTCGCGTCCAAGGACAGCAAAGGGAAAACCCTGTCGAGTCGGCCCTCATGAACGGACGATGTGTCGATGCCAAGGGGTGGAGAGAACTCGCGGAGTCACGCTCTTTTGAAAGCGATCTTGTCGATGCTCTGGAAGAAGTGGCTGATATTGAGGAGCCTTCAGCGGGTATGAGAATGTCCTTGTTGCTGCTTCAGGAAGAGAAAATTCTCGGTGACAGTTGGACTGGCGATTATTTTTCCTGTGTTTCGTT
>NZ_JBIPNG010000651.1:0-2983 GCF_044373815.1 Prosthecobacter sp.
ATTCGAACACCGCATTGATGTTGCTCTGAATGGTCAGCATCACCACCAGGGACTGCGGCAGCAGTTCGATCAGCCGGCTCACACATTCCACGCCGTTCATGCCGGGCAGATTGATGTCCATGAAGACCACAGCCGGGTGCAAAGCCGGCAGCACCGTGAGCGCCTCCTCACCCGTCGCGCAGGCCGCGACACAGCGCACGCCCTCCGCGCCGTCGAGAATCTCGCGGATGGAATTTCGCAGGTCTTTGTTGTCCTCGACGACGGCGATGGTGATGGCGTTGGATTCACTGTTGTTCATGAGACTTCGGTGGCGGTGTATGGTTTTCGGTCAGTGGCATGGTGAAGCGCAAAAGCGTGCTGCGTCCGTCCCTGCCGGTCAGGAACTCGCAACGCCCGTGAATGCGGGACATGCGACGGGTCATGTTCGTCAGACCATCGGCACCGGGCGCGGTGGTACCGGCGGCAGACAGTCCCATTCCGTCGTCTTCGATCTCGACAATCACGGCCTCCGGTTCCGGGCGGACGCGCACCGCCACCCGCGTGGCCCCGGCGTGCCGCACCACGTTGTGCAGCGCCTCCTTTGCGGCAAGAAACAAATGATGCCGGGAAACCGAAGAAAGCGTCATGGACGGGAGATCTTCCGGCACCTCCAAACGCACGCGGATGTCGGCCAACTCCAGAAAATCCCGGGCGTAGTTGCTCAAATACTGGACGAAATGTTCCAGCGTGTCGCTAGCCGGATCCACCGCCCAGACGACAGCATCCAACTGGCCTGCCAACGCATGAGTGCTGGCGAGCGCACGGTCCAGATGTCTCTGTGCATTTGCAGGATGATCAAACTCCTGCCGGGCCCGCTCGCACAACAATCCGATCTGGGTGAGATTGGCGCCCATCTCGTCGTGCAGGTCGGCGGCGATGCGGGCGCGTTCCCGTTCCGTGGCCTGCTGCAACTCAAGGCGCTCGATCTGATGCCCGTGGCGGCGCCTCACGCCCGTCAGAATCCCCCATCCTGTCAACCCGGCGGCGGCCAGCGGACCCAGCACCCGGAACCACAGGGACTCCCACCAGTAGGGCTCGGCTGTTAAATCGAGCTTGGCACCGCTGGCGCTCCACACTCCTTCGATGTTGCAGGCGCTCACTTCGAATTGATAGTGACCGGGAGGGATTTGGGCATAGGTGGCGGTGCGCAGGTTTCCGGCCTCCACCCAGTCCTTGTCAACGGGGTGCAGCCGGTACCGGAAGCCGATGGTTTCCGGCTTGGTGAACGACAAGGCGGTGAAGGCGAACTCGACGCGCCGCTGCCCCGGAGCAAGGTTCAGGTGCGCCGTAGTCCGGCCCAATTCGAGCGGCACGAAGGCACTGGAGGGCTCCCGAAAACCACCTGCCTGATAGGCCGCCATCGTTTGACCATTGGCGGTGACCCGCTCGATCACCACGGGTGGCGGTTCCGGGTTCTCTTCGAAATTATCCGCAGACACGGCGGCGATGCCGGACTGCATGGCAAACAACAATCGGCCATCGGTTCCCCGCTGCGCACCCGGCCAGAAGTTGAAGTTTGCCTGCAAGCGCAGCAGCCCATCATTTCGACCGTAGGTCACCGATCTGACCCGCGTGATCCGCCCTACCGCAGTGTCCTCGAGCTCCTTGACCCGCACGCTGAAAATTCCCCGGTTACCCGCAAACCACAATCGTCCGCGCCCATCAGGCAGGATGTTACAAATGTAGTCGTCGTGCAACCCCTGCTCGGTTCGCCACTGGCTGAAACGTCCGGACCTGAGCCGGCCCAATCCCTGACCAGCATAGCCAATCCAGAGGCTGCCATCAGGCGTGCCTAACAGTCCGCGGATTTCACAAGGCTCCGCCAGGGTGGAGGAAGTTACGTCCGTCACGACATCACCATGCATACGCAACAAATGGCGGCCATAAGTCGCCACCCAGCAATCGCCGTCCGCATCGATTGCCAGGGCCATGGCCGACCCGCTGCCCACAGGCAATGGAAATGTTCGGAACTGTCCATTCCTGCGGCATTGTACCACCTCCGCCCCTCTGGGGCCTATCCAAAGCTCTCCAGAAGCCGTCGCCAACAACGCGCCCACTTGATTGGCGGCCAAGCCGTTGCCTTTATCCAGCGTTTCGGTCACCGCGCCATTTTTCCAGTGTTTGATTCCCGCATCGCTCATGCCGATCCATACCCCGCCGTTGGGATCGGCAGCCACGCAACTGCTGCGGAAATCGGACCAACCGTCCTTTTGTGACATCATGATCCATTCCTGCTTTGGACCACCGCTGCGCAGGAGCAGCCCCTCAGGCCAGACGATGGCCCACAAATTCCCGTCCGTGTCCTGACAAAGTGACTGCACGGGCTCAAACTGGCTGGAAGATCCGGTGTTCAGTAATTCGACAACCCGTCGCTTCACCTGGTTCAAACCGCCACCGCGCGTCCCGACCCAGACATTTCCCTCCCGATCTTCCTGCACGGTGAGAATGTTTTGTTGCGACAAGGGCACTGACACACCGCCTTCGGTATCGAACCGAAATAGGCCTGCATTCAATGTGCCCAGCCACAAGCAACCCGTCTGGTCTTCACACATGGACGTGGGAATCACGTCAGCAACCTCCTCTGGCAACGTTCCAAATTTCGTCAGCGAACCGCCTTCGGCAAAGCTCCACAACTGCCGGTCCTGGTATCCCCAAATGCCACCGGCACGGGCACCGAAGATGCGCCGGAGCGGCTTTTGCGCCAGCGGGTGAAACCTGCCCTCGCGAAAAATCCCCACCCAGCCACCCTGGGCAAACCAGATCTGCCCCGCTCCGTCTCTGGCCAACTGGCAGCTACTCTCTCCTGGAAGCCCGTCCGCCGAAGTAAACAACCTAACCGTTCCGTCCTGAATCCGCAAAACCGCGCCGTTGCTGTAACTCACCCACAGCGCATCATGGGAGTCTAACATCATCATTCGCTCCCCAGCATCTGCATCCTTGAATG
>NZ_JBIPNG010000652.1:0-2978 GCF_044373815.1 Prosthecobacter sp.
CGGTGACTTTTAACCTGTCACCTTGCAGCCATGAGTCGTTACGCCAGTAACCAGGATGTGGTGCGCTTCTTTGCCGCCCACAACATTGAGGTGACCAACGTTCGCCGCGAAGGGGCTGTGCGCCACTTGTGCGTTCAGTCCCGGCCGCTCACACTGCCTATGGATGCCAGTCCGGACGAGTGCCTGCGCCGAGTGCGCGAGGGCATGTCTGCTCCTGTGCCGGCGGAGGGCAAATAGGGCTCACATCAAACTCAGCAAAGCTTCGCGAACCTGGGTCTGCCATTTGCCAAAATAGGCCAGACGAGCCTGGAGGCTTTGCAGGTCGGCGAGGGCTGTGGTGTCGCCTGCGCTGAGGCGGGAGTCAAAGGCGGGCAGGTCTGCCAGCAGGGCGGTGCGCTCGGCATCGAGCGTGGTGCCGAGGGTTTCGAGATTCTCACGCAGCCGCATTTCATCCGGAGCCAGCAGGGCCTTGGCGAGTGCTGAGGTGGCGGTCTGTTTGCGCTTGAGAAAAACAGCGACGCTTTGCAGCGCCGGACCCAGCTGGCCAAAGAGCGACATCATTGCTTCGTCGATGGGGATTGCACGCCAAGGCACGGCATGCAAATCCAGCAAATGCTTGATGCGTTTCTCGGGTGCCTGAAGGGTTTCGTAGGCGTTGTTGATCTCAGCGGCGTGGGAGGCATCGCCACCCGGTTGATCGGGGTGCGCGCTGCGGCTGGCAGCCAGCCAGGCCTGCTGCAGTGCCTCGGCATCGAGTGCGGCAATGCGTGGCAGGCCGAGGAGGGCAAAGGCGTTCGACATCGGTCTCAGGCGGAGAAGCTTTCGCCACAGGAGCAGGTGACGACGGCATTCGGGTTCTTCACTTTGAATCCACCGCTCTGGATGTCGTCGCTGTAATCCAGCTCGGAACCGGAGACGAAGAGGGCGCTCTTGGGGTCGATAACGACACGCACCTCGCTGGAGGTGACCATGATGTCTCGATTGGCCGGGCCATCGACGAGATCCATCTTGTACTGCAGGCCGGAGCAACCGCCTCCGACGACGGCCACGCGCAGGGCGCCGTTTTCAGCGCGGCCCTGCTTTTTGAGCAGGCCAAGAAGACGGTTGGCGGCGTTTGGCAGCACCTTGATGAGCTTTTCATTGCCAATTTTGAAACTGGGGGCGACGGCGGTCATGGGGAGGGACAGATAGCGCAGAGATGGACGAAAGAAAGCAAAGGGTCGCAGTGTCAAGCGGGCTGGGGATTTCTATTTTGCCTCATCCGTGGATTATGCTTGCCTCATCAGCCGATTTTTGAGACGTAAGAGGGACAACTTCAATATCTCCATGAGCGAACTCGAGGTTACACCTCTCCCCCTGCAACTCTTCACCCTGAAAGATGGGCTCGTCTCCAGTGACAGCGGTCAGGAAGCCGTGAACAACTTCGCCGCTGATTTCCAAGGGCTGCGGCACTTCGGACTGAAGGTGGGCGAGTGCCTGGAACTCGGAGCCCCCTGGATGGGGACGCTGCAGGAGGATGATTTCACCCTGAACTTTGCCTATTTCGACGCTGGCACGGATGCCAAAGATCCCGGTGCGGGCGCACACATCGGCGAGCGCGTGCCGATGTTTGAACTCCTCACCCGTGCCAATACCTTGGAGGCATAAACCATGGCTGCATCAATCACACCCTCCCTACGGTCTGCCCTCGAACGACTGAAGCATGCCGGCTCGGTCAATGGTCTGCTGCTGTGCTGGCGGCGGCAAATTTTGATCAACCTGCTGCCCTTCGAGGAGTTTCGCGCTGAGCGTCTCCTTCAGGCTCTGCACGATGCGCGCGCACACTTTGGCAGTGGCGGTGACCGTGACGTGAAAACGTTTTGGTTTGGCTATGAGGGTGTCTTTGTTCTGGCTTTGTTTCAAGGAGAGTGCCTGCTGATCACGCTGCACACACACGCCTCGGAGGTGGATTTTATGCGCCGCGCCGGACTGACCTTTTTGGAGGACACGCAGCTCCTGGTGGATGCGCTGCTCCAGCCTTCGCCAGACGATGAAATCAGCCGGGAGGAAACGCAGCCGCTGAGCAATTTGGACAACGATGGGCATCCGCCCCAGTCAACCGGCCTGACGAAGATCATCCCACGGTACTCCTGAGGCGGTAGTCGCACCCAGCGGAGCGAAGTCTGCACAGTGCTCATTGCAATCATTAGGGGCTTCCTAATGGCGTGCTGATGGGGTGGGCAATCTGCCCTTTCGCTGAAAGGTTTGCCTTTCCCGTGCCGAAATCTCAGCTCTGTTTGCAACCACTCTCTGTACCTATGTCTGACCCAGCCGTTTCTGCCTTCTCACGTCGTCGTTTTCTCAATGCCAGCGGTGGAGCACTCCTCGCTCCGGCAGTGTTCACTTCTGCGGGAAGCTTGCTCGCGCAGCAGAAGGCGGATTCGAATGAGACATTGAAGATCGGCCTGATCGGATGTGGTGGCCGTGGCACAGGGGCGGCAGCGCAGGCGCTGGGCGCGGATTACAATTCGAAAATCGTGGCGATGGCCGACGCGTTCGACACGCAGATCGAGAGCAGCATCAAGAATCTCTCCGCGAGTTTTCCAGATCGCGTCGATGTGAAGCCGGACAAGAAATTTACGGGTCTGGATGCGTATCAAAAGCTCATCGACTGCGGCGTGGATGTGGTGCTGCTTGCCACCCCTCCCGGGTTCCGTCCTCTGCACCTCACCGCAGCGGTCGAGGCTGGGAAGCACATTTTCTGTGAGAAGCCCATGGCGGTGGATGCCGCTGGTTATCGCGTGGCCCAGGCGGCGGTCGAAAAAGCGAAACAGAAGAAGCTCAATCTCGTGGCCGGCTTCTGCTGGCGTTACTCCACCAGCCGCATCGAATGCTACAAGCGCCTGCATGAAGGCCAGATCGGCGACATCACCAGCATTTTGGCGACCTATTACGCCGGCCCGGTCAAAGTGATGCCGCCTGCGGCAGGACGCCCCGCC
>NZ_JBIPNG010000653.1:0-2977 GCF_044373815.1 Prosthecobacter sp.
ATGCTTGCACAGCGGGGTGTGCATGTGAGAATCGTAAAACAAAGCGCCCGTCTTGGTGGGGCCGGGAGGCGGTAGAAGCTGGGTAGGTGCTTTCTTGACCACGGCGACGACCGGGGCAGGGGCCTCTACTACAGGGGCAGCCACTTCCACCGCCGGGGCGGGAACGGGGGCGGGGGCCTTTTTGGCGGGCGCGGGCTTCGCAGGAGCAGGCGCTGGTGCGGCTTTGACAGCTGCAGGAGCGGGAGCCGCAGGAGCTTTGGCGGCGGCTGCAGGCTTGGAAGGGGCAGGGGCCTGCGGTTTGGCCGCTTTAGCCACTGGCTTTGGGGCTGGCTTGGCCGGAGCGGGCTTCGCCGCGACAGTCTTGGTTTTTGGCGGAGGAGCCTTGGCCGCAGGTTTCTTCACCGCGGGCTTGGGCAGCGGAGCTTTTTTGACCACCTTTTTAGGGGCAGGCTTCGACGCTGATTTTTTTGGCACAGGCTTTTTGGCGGGAACGGGCTTCTTTTGGGTCAGCGTTTTCTTGGCTGGCGCGGGTTTGGCTTTGGTCTTGGAGGCCACGGCTTTTTTGGATTTTGCCGCAACAGGCCTGGCCTTACCTTGGGCCGCCTTTTTCGTGTTTCGTTTAGGTTTGCTCACAGTCTAGCTCCTGGTTCCATGCAATATCAGCCATCCTTTGCCTTCGACATCCGCGATCCGTGCGTTTTTAGCGCTGCCTGCTGGGCCTGGAAAACAAAGTCGTAAAGTTAAAGGGACATCTTTCCAGTTTCCGGTCTGGAGTTGCTGGAGAAGGGGTTGGAATTTAGGATCTTTACGATCGAAGTAGGCATAAACGACGTCATTATCGTCGGGATGCTTGATTTCGAGCAGTTCGCTGCCCATCGGAGCTGCCTCAGGCGGAATATTTTGAGGTTTGGAGGCGATCACACGTAGGAGTGTGGGTGCTGACGGCTGGGTTTTGATGAACTCCTCCCAGCCGATTTCGCCGTAGCGAACGGAGCTTTCCCAGTCCACCCGGAAGGTGCCATCCACCATTTCCTCAATGATGAGGCTGACGGGCTCGGCATTGGCAAAGACGGCCTGGGCATACCCGAGACGGTAGCCGCTCTCCTCCACCGGAAGTACCCAGCCAAGAGTTTTCCACTCGAGCGGCGTGTGAGGATGGCTGCTGTAATAATGCTCCATCAATGGACGCACACGCTGGGGATCACGGGCAAAAGCGAGCTGCTGGTTTGTAGTGGCAGCTTCAAAAAAGCCGCGAAGAGTGTGTTCAATTTGGGATCTTTTGCTCTCAACGTCCACAATCGCGGAGGGACTCGGGGCGGCGGGAGCCATGAGTTTCAGTGCACTGGACTGGGATCTGACAGGGGTATTGGTGCTGATTTCGCGGGTGGGATCGCCTGCAGATGGACGAATTTCGGAGGGATCGCCTAACAGAGCAGGCTGCTCCTTGATATTGCCCGACCAGCGATGATCCTTATCATTATCATACATCGACTGTACGTACTCAGGATTGACCCGGGCGGACTCCCAAAGCTTGATCATCACGACCCGTACGACCGTGGCGATCATGATCACGAGGGCCATGCAACCCAGAATGGTAGCAATAGCGTTGATCATGGCCTCCCGCCGCCGGGCTCGGCTGCGGCGTGGCGGATCATTGTCAGCGATGCTCGGATGGGTCATAGCAAACACGCGTTGGTGGAGCCGAAGGCGGGATTTGAACCCGCGACCCTCGCATTACGAATGCGATGCTCTACCACTGAGCTACTCCGGCATGGACGTGTGACTTTAAGTCTTTAATTATATAAGGGGTGCTCAGATCTTGTCATTTGCTTTCTTTAACAGGTGGAAAAATTCTTAGCTCAAGGGCGGTTGGAGAAAGCTTGATGAGGTGCAAATGACCGCCACCAGCCTCCCAACAGCTCGCGCTTGAATCTTGGGTGAACTCACGGATCATGCCCAATGCCCAGTCCAACCATAGCTGCACAAGCTGGAACTCCCTATGGTGAGTTCCTTGCCGAGCAGGAAGAAATTCAACGCCTGAAGTGGCTCGCCAGCGAGAGCGAGGGGCATGACATCGGGTTTGAGTTCGCACTTAATGACTGGGCGCAGAACCACCGTGCCGAGTGGCGCAGCATGCGAAACCGGCTGAAGCGGCAGCAGGTCTGAGGTTTTGTCCGTCAGCCGGGCAATATTGCTGAGGATGATGCGTTATGGCCCGATGATTAATTGTCGCGCTGCCGCCCTTGGGGCTCTTTTATTGCTGTCCGTTCCTCTGCTGCACGCGGCACCACGTACGAATGTTTTGTTCATCATGGCGGACGACCTGCGGCCAGAGCTGGGCTGCTACGGCTCTGTGGCAGTCACGCCCCATCTGGATGCGCTGGCCGGGCGCGGCATGATTTTCCGGAAGGCCTACTGCCAGCAGGCGGTCTGCAATCCCTCCCGTTCCTCCATGCTGACCGGGCTGCGTCCGGACACCCTGGGGCTGTATGTGAATGGAACGCATTTTCGCGAACTTAAGCCCACGGTGAACACGCTGCCGGGGTGGATGAAGGCCAACGGCTACACCACCCGCTGCGTAGGCAAAATCTTCCACAACTGGCATACGAAGGAGCATGGCGACCCGCGCTCATGGAGCGCTCCGGAATTTCTGCACTACGCAAATCACGGCGATGACGTGCCGCAGGTCAGCGGGCCGCTGCCGCCGAACCTGGCAACGCTATCCAGTAACCTGCGCCAGTACGGCAAAGTGCCGCTGTGTGAATGCCGCGATGTGCCGGATGAAGCCTATTATGATGGGCGGGTGGCCGCTGAGGCCGTGCGTGTGCTGGGGGAGATCAAAGACGAGCCGTTCTTCCTCGCTGTCGGTTTTTGGAAGCCGCACGCCCCGTTCAACGCCCCCAAAAAATACTGGGACATGTATCAGCGGGACCGGCTGCCTGTGCTCGATCCCGCGCGGCCTGCCGCAGCCCCAGAG
>NZ_JBIPNG010000219.1:0-10384 GCF_044373815.1 Prosthecobacter sp.
TGGCGTGTGGGACACTGCGATGGCGGATGGGCGCATGGATTTGAGTCTTTCCTTCAGCCTGTCTGAGCGCGTGAATATCTGGGCCGTGCTGCTGGCCGGTGCCTTCCTGCATCTGGTGCAGATGGCGACGGACCAGGTATCGGTGCAGCGCTACCTGACCGCTGGCAGTTTGCAGGAAGCGAAGCGATCGCTGTGGATCAAGCTCTGGCTGATCCTGCCGGTGCTTGTGCTGTTTTACGGCACAGGGCTGGTGCTCTACGCTTTTTACAAGACGCATGGAGATCCCATGGCTGCAGGCCTGATCGCCAAAGAGGATCAAATACTGCCCTACTTTGTGGTGACACAGCTTCCAGCCGGACTGCCCGGTTTGCTCATTGCGGCGATCTACGCGGCCAGCATGTCCACGATTTCTGCGGGACTCAATTCCCTGGCCTCTGCGACGGTGGTCGATTTCAAGCAGCGCCTCTCCACGGCCCCAGCCGGCACCCAAGCGCAGCAGGTTGGCAATGCACGCTGGATCACGGTGGCTTACGGCATCATCGTCGTGGGGCTGGCCTTTGCGGTGTCATTCATGCCGGGAAATCTGGTGGAGTCGGTCAACACGGTAATCGGATTGATCGGCGGGCCGTTGCTGGGGCTGTTCTTTCTGGGCATGTTCACGCAGCGTGCCACCACGCGGGGGGCACTCCTTGGCTGCCTGGCCGGATTCGTCAGCCTGCTGGGAATCTTCATGTATCAAAACGGCGTCTTCACGGCGGTGAAGCCGCCGATGCTCGTCTCCTTCATCTGGTTCAGCCTGCTGGGCACGATCATCACGATGACCATGGGCCTGCTTACCTCCGGCCGATCTGCCCCGTCGTCAGGCCGCCATCAATGATGATGGTCTCGCCGGTGATGTAGCTGGCGGCGCTGGAGCAGAGAAAGACAGCGGCGCCTGCCACATCTTCCGGTGTGCCCAGGCGCTGAAGGAGAATCTTTTTCTCATAGTGCTCCACCATGCCGCTATCGCTGGAATGGTGGAGGCCCGCAGTGAGAGGTGTTTTGATCAGGCCGGGGGCGACGCCGTTCACGCGGATGCCATGATCCGCGAGGGACACGGCGAGAGATTTAGTGAGCATCACAAGCGCGCCTTTGCTGGCATCATACGCGGCGGAATCCAACTCGGCCTGAAAGCCGTTGGTGGAAGAAGTGATGACGATGCAGCCGCCGCGTTTCTCTGCCACGAGGCGCCGGGCAAAAGTCTGTGCGGCGAAAAACGCCGAAGCCATGTTGAGATTCACGGTTTTGTCCCAGCGCTCGCGCGTCATCTCCAAGAAGGGCACATCGAAAAAGCTGCCCGCATTGCAGATGAGAGTGTCCAAGCTGGGCTCAGCTTCAAAAGAACGCTGCACCAACTGCTCGGGAGCCTCCGGGGGGGAAAGATCGCATGAGAGGTAGGAGGCCCATGCTGGGAAATCCGCAGGACGTGCGGTGAGCCCGTGGCACACCACGCGTGCGCCAGCCTCATGGAGGCCGTTTGCCATCGCGTATCCAATGCCCTGGGATGACCCTGTCACCAATGCGGCCCGACCTTTAAGAGAGAATGCTTTCGTCATGAAGCTTCAAATAATCGCGGATATTCGTGTGCGCAATGCGCTCCACCATTTCTGTTCCGCCCGCTGTCAGGGCCTCCACCTCAGCCTTGTAGGTGCTGATGAGGCGCACGACCTGGCCATTGATCTCGGCGGCGTAGCTGTAAAAGGGTGAATCGCTGCCCCACATGAATTTTTTTGGGTAGGCTGCGGCGAGATCGGCGATGACGCGGGCGGGATTGGTGTAGTCGGAGTCAAAACGCCGGGCCTTGGGTGCGATGTAGGGCAGATCCTGCACGGCACCGACGCAGTGGATGCAGTGGGCGGAGTTGTCGAACCAGGTGTTTGGCAGGGCCTGCACGCGGTCCAGGCACTCTTTATCATAGCGGCAGGAGTGGGCGAGGCAGAAGCGCACGCTGGGGTTTTCCTCCGCGATGTCGAGGATGTCGTGCGCCTGCGCCCAGAGGTCGCTCTCGGCCACGCTGGAGTGGATCAGGAACGGCACGTCCCATTCGGCGGCGAGTTCCACGAAGACCTTGCCACGGTTCCGCAGATGCTTGATGTCGGCTTGCAGGATGGTGGTTTGCATCTTGATGCCGTAGAAGCGGTAGTCCGCGCGCAGCTTGCGAAGCTCCACGGCTTGCGCGGCGGTGTTGCGCAGGGGATCGGCCATGACAAAGGGCAGCATGCGTTTCCCTTCTTCGGGAAAGAGCTCGTAGCATTCCTTCATCAGTCGGCGGTTTTCAAAGGCGTAGGGGATGTCCTGCAGGCGGCCTTTTTCATCCTTGATCTCGTTTTGCATGAAGACGGTGACGTCTAGAGCGAGATGGCTGACGAAGGGGAAGACGATCCAGCGATCCACGCCGAGGGCACGGCCTTCATCGTGCATGGCCACGAGGTGCTGGGCGTAGGGGAAATCGCCGTGGAGGTAGAAGAGCAGGTCTGAGCCGACGTGGTTGTGGCAGTCAATGATCATGGCGATGAGTACGCGTTGGGTGGATGCTGAGTGGCGGGTTGTGTCAATTTTTACCAAGCACCGAGGTTGTGACGGGCAGCCTCGGGCAGATCCTCCAGCTGCTGATGGCGCACGTAGCGGCGCTGCACCGGTGGCAGCCCAGCGGGAAGCTCTGCTGCAGCACCGAGGCATGGAGAAGCAGGAGAGAGGGTGAAATCCTGATCCTTCAGCGAGACGAAGCCAGGATCTGCCCCTTGAAGTGACAGTGCCAGTGTTTCGATCTTTCCGGTGAACTTATCCACACTGGGGACCCAGCCCTGTGTGAGCCAATTTCTACCGAGCCGGAGCACGCCCTGCCTGGACATCAGCGAGAGTTTTTTGCCGCCTTGGGTCACATGGAAAATATTGCCATGGCACTCGACCGTCTCCTCCTCCGAGGAAAGGCGGAAGAGCGCCACCGCATGCGTGCAGGTGGAGATGACGGTGTTGTGATCAAAGTAGAGCACGCCTTTGCGGTAGCCTGCGATCTGGCCGCTGTCCCCGCCGTAGTGGACGAACTGATTGTTGCCGTCGCCTTCGCGCTCGATGAGCACATTTCCATAGACGTGGCTCTGCCGGTAGGCGGGAGAAGCATTGAGAGCGGGATTTCCTGTGGCATCCACCAGATCCAGCTGGCGGCTGCCGCCCTCGATCCAGTTGTAGCGCACGACCAGCCCGGCGGAGCGATCCTTGAGATTGTTGCCGAAACATCCTTTGCGGAGCGGACCGAAGTGGTTTCCCTCAAACACGATGCCATCGCACTCTGTGTAGGCGTTGTGCTCGGTGATGCTGCCGGGATTTCCATTGTCATACAGGTGGCAGCGCTCCACGCGTACGTTTTTGGAACTGGCGCTGATCAGAAGGCCGTTGCCGCTGTCATGGAGCACGAGGTTTCGCAGCACCAGATGATCGACGATCTCGACACTCACACTGGCGGCGTCCTTGCGGTAGGGGGTGACGCCTCGCCTGCCATTGAATGTGCCGGGAGGCCTGCCGCCGCGGATGTCCAAATTTTCCAGCACGATGTATCCGGGCTCAGCCACGGCGGTGCTATTCGAGCCACCGATCTTCACCACGCCGCGCTCCTGGCCCCAGTAGTCCAACTGCGAACGGGTTGACGCATTCTCGCCATCGATCACCGGGAGCTGTCCCTTTGGGCCAGCCACCCCGCTTACGGTGACGGGCTTTTCCTCCGTGCCACGGCAGCTAAGAACCCACTTTTCATGATAGGGCTTCTCACGCCAGTGAATGCGCACCACATCTCCGGCGACCAGCATTTCCCAAGGCACCGAGCCGATGTCAGGAAGCTTCTGTGAAGGCCCTACCTCATAGACCGCCGCCTGCGCGAGAGCTGCCAGAAACTGGCATGTGATGGCGCAAAGAATCGGACGAATAAACAATGGACGGCAACACATAAAAAATATGATGAGGAGGGTTGCTCAAGCTGATGCAAATGAACAATGACACTCCGGCGCGCGCCCCCGTTTACCAGTGAAAATTCCGTGGATCATACCAGTCTTGCAAAGCCTTGTTGCGGCCCTTGCGCGGCCTCCAGGGGAGTTTTGGAGACGATGGCGAGGGATTCATCCAGAGCGGCGAGCATGTCTGACATCATGGCATCAGTGTGGGGCCATGTGACATAGAGCTGGCTGGACATCAGGAAGCCGCGCTGGAGCATGTGGCGGATCATGTGCTGCTTGGCGGCGGGATTGGCAAAGGCGAGAGACGGGGCGCAGGGCATGCCGCCGATTTTGAGCTGGAGGTCGGGATGCCTTGCGGCGACTTCGCGCAGGCCGGACTGCAAGCGCTCGCCCAAATGCCAAACGTGCTGCTGCACGCCCTCGCGCTGCATTTTACCGATGCAGGCCAGAGAGGCAGCGGTGCCCACGCCATCTGTCCAGTAGCTGCTGGAAATGAAGCTGCTGTTTGCGGCATCCATAACTTCGTTTCTGCCGATGATGGCTCCGGCGGGGTAGCCATTGCTCATGGCCTTGGCATAGACGGCGATGTCTGGCTCGATGCCGAGCATGGGAGCGGCACCGGGAAAGCCATAGCGCCAGCCGCTGGTGACTTCATCGAGCACATAGACGGCTCCGGCGGCATGGCAGGCATCGATGACCTGCTGCATGAAGCCATCGCGCGGGAGTTCGGAGCGCATGGGCTCCATCACCACGGCGGCGAGTTTGCCATCGAGTTTCTGCATGGCTGCTTTGAAGGAGGCGAGGTCGTTGTAGCGGAAGGGTACGGCGGTGCCTGCGAGTTCGCGCGGCACGCCCAAGGGCTGCAGGCCTGGAAGCAGGTGGCCATCGAGTGCAGCATCATCGCCGAGATTTGCGGCGAGATACCAGTCGCTCCAGCCGTGGTAACCGCAGAAGGCGATGCCGCTTTTGCCGGTGGCTGCGCGCGCGATGCGAACTGCGAGCCCGAGGGCCTCGCCACCGCCGCGTGCGTAGCGGACCTTGCCGGCCCAGGGATGGAGGTCGAGCAGGACATCGGCGAGTTTGACTTCATCCGGGGAGGCCAGTGTTGCGTAGCTGCCGAGATTCACGCGGCGTTTCACAGCGGCATTCACTTCATCATCGGCATGGCCGAGCAGGATGGCGCCGACGCCGCCGGTGAAGTCCGTGTAGCGTTTGTCATCGAGATCCCAGATGAATGCGCCTTTGGCACGGGAGAAATAGGAGGGCCAGGATTGGGGATCGAAGAGATGCGCACGCTTGGAGAGGAGGCCGGTGCCGCAGGAGATTTTGGTCTTTGCCTCTTCCCAGAGCTGGGGGCCGGATTGTTTTTCTGGGGCGGGCTTGAGAAGGCGCAGCGCATTCTCGCGGAAGATGTCCTCCAGATCGCCTTGCGTCATGCCAGTGTCTTCGCAGGCTTCGCGGAGGCAGAGGAGAGACTCGATGCCCACGGTGGTGTACTGGCCGAAGATGGTCAGCTTGTCCCCGGTGATTTCCGGATGGATCCAGGTGAAGCCATCGCCTTGAGTAATGCAGGAGCCGCGCAGTTCGCTGACCATGTAGTCGCTGCCCCAGAGAACGCGACGCGGGCCGAGGATCTCCAGTGCGGCGCGTAAGGCACCGGCTTGTGTGACGGCGGAGGTGTCCACGACGACGTTGTCCAGATCCACCAGGTGGTGCAGGCCTTCGCGGGCGTGGCGGTAATTGAACGAGCGGGCCACGTGAGCGAGCACGAGCTTGCAGCGTGGGTAGCGGCGGCAGAGACGGCGGAGCGCAGATACATTGCGCGGGTCGGTGATACCATCTGCGAGCATGATGTGCAGCATCATGATACCATCGTGCTCATGGCAGAGCTCCCACATCCACTCGGGGGCGAAGGATTCGATTTCAGCTTCTTTTGTATCAGGAACGTCTGCGTAGAGGCGGTAGGGCTTGATTCCGACAAACGTGCCGGTGATCAGGAGGCGCCGGACCTCGACGGGGTCATCCGTGGGCGCGGCGAGGACGAGGGCGCGGGAATTGCCCGTGGCGTCCACCTGGGACTGAAGCCAGGCGTTCTCCCCTGCCCTGTCATTGCCTGCGCTGGGGTAGCCGAAGAACAGGCCCTCGACCTGACGTTCTGGAAGCCACAGGCGCATGGCGGCCTGGAAGTCCTGCATGCCGTAGCCGCGATTTTCATCCAGAAACACCGGACGGTTCCCCTCGGCGAAATGACGTGAGTGGAAGAGATGGGTGTGAACATCGAAGACATTGTCCGGCACGAAGCCGTCAATGGCGCGATGCAGCAGCTTGCGATCTGTGTCGTTGAGTGCGGTGACGAGTGTGAGCGACATGGGGATCAGTCGTTGAGGTAGATGGCATAGACCTTGGCGGTGCTGCCGGCTGGGAAGTGCACGCGGAGTGCGAGTTTTTTGCCGGAGGGCAAGGGCTTTGGCCATGCGAGGGGGACGCGGACGCCGCTGGTGGTCAGCTTGACTTCGTAGCCGTCAAGGGGGTGGTCAAGAGGGTCAAGGAGTTGTACGGTGAGGGGAGATTCGGGGGTGGCGCCGTCCACATTCAGGGCGATCTCTTTGGCGGTGAAAGGGCTGGTGATGAATTGGCCCTCCTCCTCCGCGACCTTGCGGGAGAGGGAGCCGAAGCCATCGCGGCGCAGGGTGGCGAGGCCGATGTCCATGTGCTCCAGTTCACCACCGGTGTTCCAGTGGGAATACCAGATCATGGTCTTGTCTCCCTCGTTCTCGAAGGCGTGGCCTTGAAGGATGGCGATGTCGTCCCATTCGCCTTCTTTGCCCCGTGGAATGATTTGGAAACCGGGCACGGGTTCGCGGTAGTGCACGCCGTCGTTGCTGATCATGAGGCCGAGATCCACGCGCACGCCGTAGTTCCAGCTCTTGCCTTTGGGTGGTGCTAGCTCCGCATCCTGCCACATGCCGTGCAGGCCGACCATGACATTGCCGCGATTCCACAAGCCTGCGCCCATGTGCATCTGCTGGCCTTTGACCGGGGGATCGGAGAGCTGGCCGGGGCGTGCGTAGGAGAAGGCTTTGGCCTTGGACCAGGTGACGAAATCGGGGGAGCGATAGGCGAGCATGTCGCGCCCGATGTCGCTGCCGTCTGCGCGCCATGACCAGGGGCTGAGGAGCTGGCCGGTGGCGTAGTAGAAATCACCGAAGCGATAGAGGCCGCTGACTTCGAAGCGCTCGCCGCCTGCGTTTGCTGGACGGTCGCCGACGCACTTCCATTTCAAGCCGTCTGCGCTGGTGGCGGTGACAAATGAGCCCCAGCGTTTCTCGTTGGGGCCGATCTTGCTGCGGCCGCCTTTGACTTCGTCGATGGGCATGTGGGCGATGTAGGCGCACTTGTAGCGTTTGTTCGCGTCCGGTTCATTGGGCTCATAGAGGACCGAGAGGAAGTCATTCACGCGAGTCATTGAGTAGGGCTCGCCTTCGATCTGGCAGATGTTGTTCTTCTTGCTGCCATTGAACTCGACGAGGCCGAGATCAGGCTTGGTCCAAGTGATGCCGTCCTTGCTTTCTGCGTAGCACATGGGCCGCCACCAGCCGGGGGCCTGGCCTTTCTCGATCTTTGGCTCGTGCATGCCGAGGTACCACATGCGGAAGGTGTCGCCTTGTTTGATGACGGTGCCGTAGAGCACGGCGTGGCCGTGATCGGGCGAGCCCGGGGGGCCGCTGCGGAGCACGGGATTTTGCGGATGTTTTTGCGCGGTCTCCAGGGTGAGTTTGAGATTGTGCTGCCAGGCGATGTTGTGGTCGTCGAAGGCGAAGAAGACTTGTTCGGCGGCCTGAAGATGGAGCGTCAGAGCGGCGAGGATGCAAAGGGAGAGCTTCATGGACGAATTGTGATGCCGGGCGAGGGGCTTGCGAGTGTAAAACGTTGGTCCGGTGTACAGACCAGAGAGGAGAATGCACTGTCGAGCTTTCGCTAGCTCCTGGCAGACTACGCAGCAGTCAGAATCCAGAACGGGCTAAAGCTCGTGAGTAGTTTGGCCGGCTTCTTTGAGTGCGTGGGCGTGAGGCTGCTTTTGTGGGGCGGAGGGTGGGATGTGGTTGGAGAACCTTTTTCACCCTGCGAAAGCGGTAGCTGCGATGCAGGCTTGCGCCTTGCATCTGCGCGACCGCACCCCAAAAAAGCTGGCGCGCTAATCGGTGCTGAGATCGGAGAAGAGGACGCACCAGTTCCACAGGGGGTAGGGCTGGGCGGCGCGGGTGCCGTAGGCGGGGTCGGCGAAGGTGTGGGTGGAGGGCGCGGGGTCGGAGTCGCGGAGGTTGCCGTAGCTGAAGGAGCGCTGGGCGACGATTTCCTGACCGGCTGCGAAGGGGACGTTGTTGCGAAGTTCGCGAGGATCGTAGCGCAGGACGGTGACGCCGTTTTCTTCACTTGTCGCCCGGATGGCGACGCGGGTGGTCTGGCCTGAAAGGCTGGTGACGAAGAAGGCGCCTTCTGCGAGCAGGGGCTTGAGTTGCGCGGTGAAGCTGCTCTTGAGCAGCAGTTCTGCGGTCTGCTCCGGGCCGCTGCGCAGTGAGGCTACTGTGCCGAGCGCCTGTGCAAATGGATGACCGTAGCTGACGCTGCAGGTCTGGCCTGCGGGCAGTGGACGTGCGAAGCGGAGGCGCACCTGAGCGGGGGCTGCGATTTCGACGGCAGCGAGTGTCAGCAACGCTCCGGTGGTGTCGCGCACGCGGAAACCGGAGAGGGAGGTGAAGCCATCCTTGGTGGCGATTTCCTGCCGTGCGAGGAAGGTGGTGTCGAGCACGAGAGGTGGGCGGGGAACGGTGAAATCGAGGAGGATGCTGGCGCGATCGGTGGCGAGTTTCGCGGAGCGTGGGCGTAAGGGCTGCCAGTCTTCGCCGCGATCCAGCACGCGGTGCATGACTTTGCCGACTTGCTCGCCCCACCAGCGTTCGCCGTCGGCGGAAAGATGGATGGGGTCGCCATGGCGGTCTGGCTTCGTGCGGCTGTTGATGGCGCTGGGCACAGCGTAGTGCGGGCCGACGAGCCAGATGTTTTGATCGGCATCTGCGGCCATTAGCTGTGCTTCGCCGGCAGGGCCGAGGGTCTGATAGGTGAACATGGGCAGCTCACCGCCCTGCCCTGTGATGGCGCACAGGTCTGCCGACCACTGTTTGCGATAGGCGATGAGTTGATCGCGATACCAGGCGAGTCCTTCGGGGCGTGGCAACTCGGTGTCCCAGCGTGTGGGCACGAGGCTGCCGGTGGGGCCGCCATTGCCTTCTCCCTGCATCCAGTAGAGGGCAGAGATGCGGAAGTTTGCGCCTGTCGTTTTGGCCTGAGCCACGGCACGGCGTGCATCATCCAGACTGGTGCGGTAGTAGCCGCCGCCGTGACGGCGTGATTCCGGGGTACGTGGATCGGTGGAGAGATCGGCGCTGGAGAGCTCCTGAATCTGGCGACCACCCTGCCCTGCGCAGGCGACGAGAAAGCGTGAGGCTGACTGAGTTGCATGTGCTTTGTCATTTCCGAATCGCGCGGACTGCCAGTGATCGGCCATGCCATTGGCCACGGTTTCACCCAGGCCGCCGTTTGTCTGCGCGCGGAGGGGCACGAGCTTGAACAACTCTGCGGGACGCAGCTCGGGTGTGGCGGAATTGTCCTTGGGCAACCAGGTGCGCACTCCGCGCTGGAAGGTGAGATTTCCCCAGCCGGTATCTTCACGGGTGACGACTGGCAGGGACTCCGAGCCATCGCACAAGGACTGGCCCATCATCCAGATGCCGGAGATTTTTGGCGCTGTATCCGCAGCACCAGCCAGCCCCGTGAGTGCAAGGAGGATGAAGCGAAGTTTCATGGGATGAACTGGAATGAGAAGATGTCGGCGTCTTTCATGGAGAAGCGCAGCCGCAGTGTTTTCCCGGCGAGCGTGCTGACATCGGAACCGGATTTCCAGGTGACTTTGCGATCCAGTTCATTCCCGATCTGCATCACGCATTCCTCCAGGCCGAAGCCGGGGACGGGTTTGCCATCAACGTCTTCAAAGCCGACTTTCACGCCACCGGCGGCGGAGGTGGAGAAGTTCAGTGAGAGCTCGCGCCCGGCAAACGTGAGCGGCTTGGTGATGGCGTGGCCGCCAGCGTAGCCGCAATGCAGCGAGGCAAAGCCGTCCGTGCGCAGCGAGTAGCGGCGCATGTGCGCGGTGGGCTGAGCGTAATCCTGATTCACAAAGACGGACATCTCATGCGGGCCGGTGGGCACGACATTGAGAGCGGGGTAGTTGGTGCGGGAAACCCAGTTTTGCGCGCCGATGCCGCCACGGATGAAGCCTTCGAGAAAGGTGCGGTCATACATGCCGATATGCGCAGCTCCCTCCGCCGGGCGTGTGGTCA